>NZ_CP035704.1:3970593-4341186 GCF_004168365.1 Pseudolysobacter antarcticus | reverse complement strand
AGTGCGTTGCCGCCAATTTCACAATCAATGAAATAGCGCCGCGCGCGCTTGCGTATCAGGCGCGCTAGAATTCCCGCTGGGATGCGCCCAGCGCGAATTGACAGGGAGTTGCGAGGATGCAAAAAAACAAATGGACGGGCGTCGCCGTTGCGACCTTGATCATGCTCATGGCTGGATACGAATGGGGCAAACTGCGCGTGCAACCGGCGATGGTCAGCGTAGCGCCCGATGCGGCGCATGTGAAATTCGATGCGACAATAGCGCCACTCGAAGCGCGTGACGGCTGGCAAAAAATCGTCGCTCAACACAGCTCGCAAGTGCAACGTGGCATGGCTCCGGGCGCAAGCGCGGCGACGCGGACGGAGTTGCCTTCAGGCCCGTTCGGCCGCAATGTCGCCAGCCTTGAACAGCTCGCGGATGCGGGCAACGCCGATGCCGCCTACGCGCTCGCGCAAGACTTTCGTGCCTGCCAATATTTTGTGCCGCCGAAGAACGCAGCCGAGGTCGAGCGCGGCGCAGAAGAGCGAACCGTGGCGCAATTCGAAGCCACCGATCAGCTGATCGATCAACTCAAGATCACCGCGAAGAAGCAACGCGGCGACCTTGGCGATATTCCAGAGATTCCGGTGAAACCCGTTTATCAGGAAAATCTTGACGCCGCGCAGCAGCAGATAAGCCGTTGTACCGGCGTGGATAGTCGCGATGCGAAAAACTGGAAGGATTGGCAAACGCGCGCGACCGAGTTGGGCAACCGGGATGCGCAGCTGGGTTATTGGCTAGTCATGCTGCAAGACGCCGATGTCACCAGGCCTGCAGATCTTGTGCGGCAAAAACAGCTCGCCATCACGGCGTTGCAGAGCGCTCTCTCTGCCGGAGATCCGCGCGCATTGGCTGCCATTGGTGAAGTATTGGACGATGGTTTGTTTGCCGAACCGAATGAGTTTCTGGCTTACGCTTATTTCCATGCAGCGTCGCAGGTGCCTTACGCCGCCATCGGCACGTTGCCGTGGGTCGGAAATCATTTCATGACGACGTTGAATTATGGCAGCACGACCGAGGGATATTTTCAGCAACATCTGAGTCATACCGGCGCCGGTTTGAGCCCGATACAACAACTCGCTGCGCAGCAACTCGGCATCGAATTGTTCGCGCAATGTTGTCGCGGGAATATCCGATGAAACGCATGCTGCTGTCGCATCCTGTGTCCTGGATCGTGCTGTTGTTGTGCGCCGCATTGGTGGTTGGGCTGGTGCTGGGGCATAGCTACGGCCAGGACGTTGCTGCGGCGAACGCAGTGCCGGTCGCGAGCACGAAGTTACCGGCGAATTTGTCTTTTTCGCCTGATCAACGCGCAGCCGTTGCCGCGAAATCAAAGCCGACATTTGTTTCGGTGGATGTGAGCAAGTTGAGCGGCAAGGAGTTTCTCAACGAGTTGCCGACACTGGAAACGCTGGCGCGCAATGGCGACATGGATACCCTGCGTGGCCTGTATCGTCGGCTTGATTCCTGTGCCAATTTCAGCAGACTCCCGGATGAAGAAATAAACCATATTGAAGACCAGAATTATCGGCAGCGGCGTGTAGTAGCCAAGCAGATTCTTGCCCAGTATCTTGATGGTGAGGTGGGTCATTCGATGGACGAAGAAACGCTGAAACACGAGCATGAAAAAGCGCTTGAACAAGCTTTTGATCAGCGCGATTTGTGCACTGCGTTGACGCCACGACAAATCGATAGCCGCCTGGACTGGATGCGACTTGGCCTAGAGCAGCATGATCGCAAAACGATTTTGGACGTCACAACATTTGGCACATCGGTGACGCGAGGCGTCGAGCGGGTACGTAATGCGGAACAGTTGATCGAGCTTGAAGAAATCGAGCAGGTGGCTTTGGATGGTCTGATCGAGGTCGGTGATCGCGATGCTTTGCATGCCGCCATACGCGCGTATGGCGCCGACTTTTCCGGCGTGCTGCAGCAGGATTCGGTATTGGGCTATACCTACGCCTTCGTAGCATCGCTCGCGAGTAGTGCAGAGGGCGAAGATCAGCAGCGCAACTATCTGCAACAGATGGAGAGTTTCGCTAATGGCTATAATTTTATCGCGCCGCTTTCACCGCAGCAGATCGCCGATGCCCGAGCCAAAGGTTTGCTGCTATTTCAGCGATGCTGCGAAAAAAAGCCCCATTGACCGGCGAAAATCGAGAGCTGATTTTTGAACGCTGAGTGATATGCGACCATATTGCTTGAGGCAACCGATTCTGATCGTGGCGTTGGATAGAAGCCGCGCATTGACGCCATTCGGACGGGTTACTGCACAAACTCGACGGCACAGGCGGCACAGACGTAACATCGCCGCATCCCGACAATGATGTCGGCTGGAGGCAACGTGGAAGATCAGGCTGCTGCGCCGATCACGGCTTTGCTGCAACGTTGGCATGAGGGCGATGCTGATGCCGGTGACGCCTTGTTGCCGATGGTGTATGCGCAGTTGCGCGCCATCGCTCGGCGCCAGCTCGGGGCCGAGCGGATCGGCCATACGCTGGTGCCGACCGAGCTCGTGCACGAGGCGTATCTCAAGCTCAGCGATGGACAGCGCCCCGACAGCGCGAATCGCGTGCATTTTTTTGCGCTCGCCGCGCGTGCGATGCGCCAGGTTTTGGTCGATCACGAACGCCATCGTCGCGCCGACAAGCGCGATGGCGGCGAGCGCGTGACGTTGTCGTCATTGAATGTCGCCGATCCGCAGCAGAACATGGATCTGCTCGCGCTCGACGAAGCTTTGAACGCGCTCGAAGCCTTCGATGCACGCAAGGCGCGCGTGATCGAATTGCGCGTGTTCGCCGGGCTGGATTTTGCCGAGGTCGCCGAGGTGCTGGATATTTCGCGCGCGACCTTGGCGCGAGATTTCCGCGTCGCGCGGGCGTGGTTGTATCGCGCGTTGGATTTGCCGATTCCCGCACTCGATCCATGAACGACGCCTATCGTGCAATGTCTGTGTTCGAGCAGGCGTTGGATCTGCAGCCTGCCGCACGCGCCGATTTTCTCGATGCCGAATGCGCCGGCAACAACGCCTTGCGCAAAGAGATCGAGGCGCTGTTGCGCGCCGATGTGGCGTCCACGGATTTCCTCGCGCAGCCACTGACCGGCAACACCGATCGCAGCGGCGAACGGCTCGGTTCGTATCGGCTGCTGCAGTTGATCGGCAGCGGCGGCATGGGCAGCGTGTATCGCGCCGAGCGTGCCGATGGCGCGTACAGCAAACCCGTCGCGATCAAGTTGTTGTTGTACGACGCTGGCGATTTGCGCACGCGGTTTGCGCTCGAACAGCGCATCCTCGGTGCGCTCAGTCACGCGCATATCGCCAGCCTGCTTGACGTCGGCAACGACCAGAATGGCGCGCCGTATCTGGTGATGGAATACGTCGAGGGTGCGCCGATCACGGTGTATGCGAAACAGCATGCGCTGGATGTGCGGACGCAGCTGCAACTGTTCCTGAAAATTCTCGATGCGGTGCAGACCGCGCATAGCCAGTTGGTCGTGCATCGCGATATCAAGCCGAGCAACGTGCTCGTGGATACACACGGCGAACCCAAGCTGCTGGATTTTGGTATCGCCAAGCTGGTTGGCGACAGCGTGCCGAGTACCACGCGCACCGGCCTCGGCCCGCTCACGCCGGAATACGCCAGCCCCGAACAAGTGCGCGGCGAACCACTCGGCACGGCCTCGGATATCTACTCGCTCGGCGTGTTGCTGTATGAACTTGTGACCGGCGCGCGGCCGTATCGCATCACCGATACGCGGCCCAGTGCGATCGAACGTGTGGTTTGCGAAACCGATCCGCCACGCCCGAGCACGCAGATGCAAACGCGCCAGCTCGGCGGCAGCGCACGCGATCTCGATGCGGTGATTCTCAAGGCGTTGGCGAAACAATCGACACGGCGTTACGCCAGTTGTGCGACGTTTGCAGAAGACCTGCGCCGCTGGCTCGATGGCGAAGAAGTGCTGGCGCGACAGCCGCCGTGGAGCGAGCGCACGACGCGAATTTTACGTCGCTACAAACTCGCGGTTTCGGTCGCGACGGCGGCGACTCTGGCACTGTTGCTCGGCAGCGTATTTGCGTTGTGGCAGGCGCACGAGGCGAGCATCGCGCGCGATCGCGCCGAGCGCATCAACGTGTTCCTGCAGGATATGCTCGGCGCCACCGATCACGGCAATCTCGGGCGCAATGCCAAGCTCGGCGATATTCTCGATAGCGCGCGGCGCAATGCCGATCACGTGCTTGTCAACGATCCGCCAACGCGTATCGCGACCGAACTGACCTTGGCGAAAACCTATGTCACCCTTGGCGATCTCGACAACGCGCGCGAAGCCGCGCAGTCCGCACTCACGCTCGCCGAGCAAAACAATCTGGACGAAGCCGCGCTGGAAACGCGCATCGTGCTCGGTTATATCCTCGCGCACCGCGGCGATTTTACTGAGGCAGAAACCGTGCTTGTCAGCGCGCGCGCGCAGGCGCTCAAAACCGGTACGCCACGCCAACGCGGCGACAGCGCGGCGCAACTCGGGTTTCTCGAAACGCGTCGCGACAATGCCGCGGCGGCGCAGCGCTGGCTCGAAACGGCACTGGAAGAAACGCCGACCGAACTGATCGAGTCACGCGCTGCCGCGATGAACGATCTCGCCGTGGTGCAGGATTCGCGCGAGGATTATGCAGGCGCGCTGCTCACGATTCGGCAAGGCGTGGCGCTGCTGCGTGATGCCTTTCCGCTCGGCCATCCGCTGCTCGCACAGTCGCTCGGTAACCTTGCCACGGTGCTCGATGATTCCGGCGATCATGCCGCTGCGTCGGCGCAATACGACGAAGCGCTGAAGATGAAGATCGAACTGCTCGGCGAAAACCATTTTAGCGTGGTCAGCACCCTGAGCACCTTGACCTGGCGCAGCGTCCAGCAAAAAGACACAACCGCCGCGCTTGGCTATGGCGCGCGCGCCTGGGCCGCCGCGAAAACTTTGTCCAGCGACAATCCGCAAATCAGCTACGCCGCGATCACCTACGCGCAGGCCCTGATGCAGGCAAACCGCCCACGCGAAGCGTTGCCGCTGGCCGAAACCGCGTTGAAGATGCGCAAGGCCAAACTGCCGCCCGACGATATTTATCTGATCAATACCGAAAGCGTGCTCGGGCTGGTGCAAGCGCAAGCCGGTGATGTCGCCGCAGGCGAGGCATTGGCGCGCTCGGCCTACGAGCGGCAACTTGCCAAGCTCGGTGAAAAGCATGTGTTGACGGTGGCGGCGAAGCAGCGTGTTGATCAGGTCGTCGGGCTGAGGATGCCTGTGCCAAAGACATGAAGCCATATCCGCGATCGAATGAATATACTTCTTCCGCTCCCTTCCATGCTTGCACTTAGATCAAGCCATGAACAATACGATGTCATACAAAAGCTATACCGCAAGTATGAGCTTCGATGCCGAAGATAAGATCATCGTGGGTCGGGTGCTGGATATCGACGACATCATCTCGTTTCACGGGGAGTCGGTGACCGAGTTTGAAACCAATTTCCGCATGGTGGTAGACGATTATATTTCCGCCTGCGAAAAGCTCGGCGCCGCCCCCGAGAAGCCTGCGAGCGGCAAGCTCATGCTCAGGGTTGCGCCGAATGTACATGCGGCTGCGTTGAAGGCTGCCGCACGCAGTGGTGTGAGTCTGAACAAGTGGGCAGAGCAGGCGTTGAGCGCAGCGAGTCGCAAGGCTTCGGGCCAGAAACAAACGCGAGGTCAAGCAGGTACGCCGTGATGACATCGTTCAAGCTGGTTGCAATCGGGCGTCACTATTTTTACTGCGTTGTTCTGTATTAACTCAAACGGTAGCTCTATCTGCAATGAGTTGTATCCTGCGAATTTCTGCTCCTTCCGTGGAAGTGATGCTATCGCGAATGGTATTAAAGCCATATCGGATTGAGAATGGTGTTGCGCATTTTTATGTGAGTGAAGCAGGCTTTGACGATCTCGCTGCACAGGTAAGTGGCGCAATCGAATTTCTTCGCGCTAATACGGCGGAACTTCGGCTGATGATCAGTGAAAACGGTGCGAGCGGCGTGCTGGATTTTGCGATTGAATGGCGGGATGTGGCAGTTCAGTACGACCGATTTCCCGCAGACTTGGTTAGTGCAGCGGGTAGTCTCGGTCTTGCGCTGGAACTCTCGCACTATCCCGCAGCAACAAGGTAGCGCCCGCGAGCATGGTCTCGGCACCAACGTCGAGATCAGCACTACCCAACACACCGCCTGATTTCCTCGAACATTTTCAGCGCGCGCATGATCGATCGCGTGCCGTTTGAGTTCGGTGGTGTTGGTTATGATTTGCGCGAGACTCTCGGTGATGGCGTGACGCAGTTCGGCACCTTCGCGACCCTCTGGATCGCTCCGCCGCTCGCGGGCTACAGCGCAGTTGTTCCGTTCACCGGATCTGCGATCCGGTTGGGCGGGTAAGGATTCAAAACGCAACAACGCGAGATGAAACCTTATCACGGCACGGTGTTTTTACGGCTCGCGGCTGGGGCTTTATGCCGGCCCCATCGCCGCAAGATCGCGCCTTGCGGCATCCAGCCATTCGCTTTCCTTGCGGCGATAATATTTCGGTGCGACTTTTTCGCGCTTGAGCATTTCCTGAAAGACGTCACGCGCTTCGCGAAACCGTTCGCGTTTTTTCAGCAGCGCGCCATAGCGATAACGCGCTTCTTCGCCGGGATAACTGGTCGCAAGCACGGCGTATTCGTTGAGCGCGGCGTCGGTGTCGCCGAGTTCATCGAGGCTGCGCGCGTAAAGCAAATGCCCGTCGCTGGAACGGAAATCCGGATTGCTCTTGATTAGGCTTTCGAGCGTTGCGCGGGTGCCGGCGAAATCGCGCTGACCCGCCTGCGCCTGCGCGAGGCCGAGCATGAATTGTGGATCGTCGGCGTAGATGCCGGTGAGGCAGCCGCGGAACAAATCGGCGGCGTTGGCGTAGTCGCCGAGGCGCAGACATTCCATCGCGAGGGCGCGGCGATTTTCCACTGTGCCCGAGAGTTCGAGCTTCTGCGCGATCACGCGTTTCTGACGCTCGGGATCGATCTTGTGCAACACGTTGCGCGCGACGGCACGACCACGCGGATCGTTGCGCAGATCGGGAATCACCGCGGCGATCACATACACGATCACGGCAATGTAGGAGCCGATGAACAGCAACCACAGCCACGGCTGCGTGCGACCGCTGCGCACCGCGTGCACGCCGCAGGCAACCTGCAGGACGATGGAAATGATGAGAAGTATCGGCACGGGCACAAGTTCTGAGAGCAGGCGCGACATGCTGCCGCGAGTGGCGATGTGACGCAAGCGTTGCATGAGTGCTCGTCATTCCCGACTGCGCGAGAATGACGAGCGGAGTCATGCGATCAATCAGTGCTTGGCGGCCGGCGCCGGTGCCGCATTCTTCATTGACTCTTCGCGCACGGCGCGGAATTCACTGTCGGCATTCCACTGCGGCCACGACGTTTCGCTGCTGAGGCGTCGACCGATGGCGTAAAACGCCTGCAGATCCTCGATCGTGCCGCTCACGTCCCAGTTCGGCGAATATTCGTCGCTGGGTTTGTGGTAACGATTGCGCGTGTAGTCCTCTGCTGCCGCCTTGCCCGCGGCTTCACCGCCGTCAACCAGATCGAAACCGGCATGCGCGTACAACACCGGTACGCCTTTCTTGGCGAAATTGAGCTGATCGGAGCGGTAGAAATAACCTTTCTCCGGTTCGTATTCACCGACGACAACGCGGTTTTGCGCGCCCGCCGCATCTTTCAAATACTGATCCATCGCGGAGTTGCCGAAACCCACGACGGTGAAATTGTGCGAGCGGCCCATTACCGGCAGCGCGTCCATGTTGATGTCGGCGACGGTCTTGTTGAGCGGAATGGTTGGATGCGCAGCGAGGTATTGCGAACCGATCAGGCCGGATTCTTCCAGCGTCACGGCGGCGAACAATACCGAACGTTCGGGTTTCGGTTCCTGATGCGCAAACGTCTCGGCAATTTCCAGCAAACCAGCGACGCCGGTGGCGTTGTCGATGGCGCCGTTGTAAACACGATCGGTGCCGGTGAAGCTGGTGCCGAGGTGATCCCAGTGCGCGGTGTAGACGATGGCTTCGTCGGGATGCGTGCTGCCGGGTAGCAGTGCGAGCACGTTTTTCGACGTCGTGTTACGGATGTTGCTCTTCAACGACACCGACAGTTTTGCCTTCAATGCGGTCGCCTTGAAGCCGCGAAGATCGGCACTGCGCTTGAGGTCATCGAAATTCAGACCAGCCTTGCTGAACAGGCGTTGCGCTGATGGCGTGGTTAGCCAGCCGGCGAGCGGCAGACGTGGTTCGGGATCGACGCTCGCAGGCAACGCGAGATGCGGACCGGCCCAACTGTTCACGACGACTTCCCACGGATACGCTGCGGCATCGGTGTCGTGCACGATCAGCGCGGCGGCGGCGCCCTGACGCGCGGCCTCTTCGTATTTGTAGGTCCAGCGACCGTAATAAGTCATGGTCGGGCCTTTGAACAACGCCGGATCCTTGTTGCCCCAACCCGGATCGTTGACCAGCACGATCACGGTTTTGCCTTTCACGTCGAGGCCAGCGTAATCGTTCCATTGGTATTCCGGCGCGATCACGCCGTAGCCGACAAACACGATATCGCTGTCGGTGACGGTGGCCTTAGGAATGCCTTGCAGCGTACCGACGATGGCATCGGTGCGATACGCAAAATTTTCTTCGCCCGCATCGGTTTTCACGTGCAGCGCGACTTTGTCCGGATCGAGCAGCACGGTTTCGGTCATCGGCACATCCTGGAAAAAACTGTCGCCGTTGCCGGGTTTGAGGCCGAGGCGCTCGAACTGCTGCTTCAGATACGCGATGGTCAACTCCTCACCCTTGCTGCCGGGTTTGCGGCCGCCGAATTCATCCGATGCCAGCGTTTTTACATGCGCGATAAAATCGCCAGCGGAGATTTCCGGCACGAATACGTGCGCAGCTTCAGCCGCAGGCTTTGTCGCTGTGGCAGCGGTTTGTGGCGCGTCCGCAGCTTGCTGCTGACAGGCAGCAAGCAAAAGTGCGCAGGCGCTGGCGAGACAAGCGCGGGTTAGCATCGAACGGTGCATCGGGATTCCCTACAGTCGTGACAAGCGGTCGATTGTAGGGAGTGAATGGCATCGCGGCTAGCGTGACTATTGGCCTAGGCCGAAGTCGCGCGGCGCGCCGATCGGTTTCGCTGCAAGCGCGTGGGAAATATTCAAAAGCGCGTTGGCCGATATCGAAATCCGCTAGCGAGCCGCGGTTTGCGCAATGCGTGCCAGCTCGAGCGCACGCTCCAGCGCCGGATCGCGCAAGTTCGTGTAATCGTCGAAGGAATAACCGACATGGATATCAGGATCGAACGTCGCCACATGCATCGGGTAGAAATACATGACCCAAAAACATCCTGGTTCGCTGGAGCACGAATGCGAATAGTCGTGCAGCCCGGTCGCGAAGCTCAGACGCAGCTTTGAATTCGGCAAGGTCATCGCGCCGCCTTCTGCCCACATGCGAATGCGATCGCCGACCATTTCGCCGATTACGGTGACCTTGCCGCCGCCATGCTCCTTGGCCAGCGCCAGACTCACGTTGCCGGCGGAAAACGTCCATGCGCTGGTCAGCACGTAGATATGCTCGACCGAATCCGCGAGCTTGGTAAGGTTCTTCATCAGTGCAGCGGTGGTCGTGAAATTGCCACCTTCGTTCATGCGCAGATCGAGCACGATACTGCGCGGACGGTGGCTGGCGATTTCGTTTTTGACGTGCGCGACGAATTCGCCGATCAGATGGCCGGGTTCGTCTTCGTTACTGCGGAATTGCACATAATAAACGCCCTTGTCGGCCCAGTATTCGGAGCGGAAAGGGGTGGCATAGTCGCGCAGAAAAATCGGCAGCTGCGCATCCGTCGGCAGCAATGCGGCCCAGTCCGCGGGTTCGTTCTCGATCCGTTGCGGCGAAAGATATTGGTTCGATTCGGCGTGCGGCGCATCGGCATCGGGCGGCTCGGCGACGATCGTCGCTTCGTATTCCGAACCGTCGGGCGCCACCACACGCAAACTCACGCGATCCGCTGCGGATGCGATTCCCGCCGCCTGCAACAGCTCTGGTGATTCCAGAAAAAACACCGCAGCGAACTGATCGTAATGATTACGCGGGCCGCCAAAAAATTCGAACATGCGATCGGCGACTTCGTTTATCGCATGGCCATCTATCGCCACGACCTTTGCGCCGAGCAACTGTGCGCAGGCCGGACGCGCGCGCAGCACGCGATAACCGTCGTCGAAACGATACAGATGGCACGGCAGGTGATTGCGACTGCGCGAAAGCGGCCCCGTGCTGACGCGCGAATGGCCGTTGTCGGCGAGCGCGACCATGCGTTCGATCGCCAGGTCGAACTGCGCGGGTGAGAAAGATCCGGCCTTGGCCTGATATTCCGTGAGCAGGCGCCCGGCGTGCTCACGGGCGGCTGGGGTGTAGCTGCGATTGAGGTCGAAGTAATTCTTGAAGTACTCGAAATCCTGCCGCTGTGCCATCGCCGTATCCTGCGCCGGCGGAAAATTCGCCACAGGAGCTTCAGGATAGAACGTGCGAACAAACGCGAAGACGAGCAGGGCCGCGCCCGCAAGCAACAGCGTCAGAATGGGTGCGGTGATCCAAATCGCGAGACTGTAGCCACGTTTCATCAGTTTCCTCGGGAATTTTCGGCGTCAGCCACAGGCAAGCATGTGCATGATCGCGTGTCTGTTGGCAGATGGCTTGTTACGCACGGCCTCGCTCGGTTGCCACGTCACGGGCCGTGCAGTTTTCCGATTACGAATAATTATTCAATCGGCAGGCGAATCACCGGTGAAGGATACCGGCGTGGCGCCTTCGATCTTGTCGACATTGGCCGAGCTGCTCACGTACAACTCGACTTCGCGGTGGAAGGTGAGGCCGCCTTGTACGGTCGCGTGCGGACCGATCACGATGCGCGGTTTTTTCTCGATGCCGAAATTGAACCAGCCGCTGCTCGGTTTTTTCACGAGCAAGCCGCCTTCGAGTCGGCTGTCGGCGCCGATGGTCACGCCGCCGGAAACTGTTTCAATACCACCGCCGACATGCGCGGCTCTCAGCTTGATGCCGCCGTTGACATTGGATACACGGCCCGCAACATCGCTGCCCTGACCGAGCGAGATCGAGCCGTTCACCGCCTCGACCGTTTTGCGCACCTTGGTCTGCTCGCCGATCACGATGCCACCGTTGACCGTTTCGACCGTGTCGAGATCAGTTTGCGCGCCGATATCCACCGCGCCGTTGACCGTCTCGGCGCTGCTTACATGCGCGCCATCGGCGACATGGATGCTGCCGTTGACCGTGCTGAGTTTGCCTGCAGTCTGGCCGGCATCGACATGGATGCTGCCGTTGACCTTGTCGATATCGCCATTGTCATGGCTGCTCGCCGTGGCGAGCAGGGGCAGGCTCAGGGCGAGGCCGAGGATCAAGCGCAAGGCGTTTTGCGAGGGAGTGTTGTACATGAAAGATCTCCTGAAGAATGGTGCAAGACGACGTCGTCTGGATATTTCGATGCGCCGCGCGATGGAAACGTTTAGTGGCGATCGCCAATCGACTCGTCGTGCGGCGAATAGAGACAGCCACGTGCGCCACGGTTGCATCGTGCAACACAATCATTCTTGCGGAATATCTGAGCACGAACCTCAGCAACAGTTTCCATGCTGCCGCAGTTTGTACTGAATGTATGCACAAGGCCGCGCGCAGCTCCGTGCGAACGCGTTCGTGCCACCTGCCATGCCGGCGCGCATGTCGTACACTCTGCCTCTTTGCGAGCGCCGGTGCGCCCGCGCTTAACCGTGAATCCGACTGATGAATACTGCTGCTGATACGCGACCCAAACCGGTGCTGCTGCTGATCCTGGATGGCTGGGGCCAGCGCGATGATCCGCAAGATAATGCGATCGCGCAGGCGAATTGTCCGCACTGGCGCGAGCTGCTCGCGAGCTATCCGCATACGCTCGTGAACACGCATGGCGTGCATGTCGGCTTGCCGGATGGGCAGATGGGAAATTCCGAAGTCGGGCACATGAATATCGGCGCCGGACGCATCGTTTATCAGGATCTCACGCGCATCGATGCGGCCATCGTCGATGGCAGTTTCTACAGCAATCCCGCGCTGCTCGGTGCGTGCGCCGCGGTTGAAAATGCCCAACAAACGCTGCATGTTTTTGGCCTGCTCTCGCCGGGCGGCGTGCACAGCCAGGAAGACCACATTCTAGCGATGATCGATCTTGCCGCGCGCGCCAAAGTTGCGCGTATCGCTGTGCATGTTTTTCTCGATGGCCGCGATACGCCACCGCGCAGCGCCGAGGTGAGCCTGCACAAATTGCAGGCGAAATGCGATGCCACGCGCGGCGCATTTATCGCGAGCGTCAGTGGGCGTTATTACGCGATGGATCGCGACCAGCGCTGGGATAGAGTGCAACTTGCCTACGACGCAATCGCCGCAGCGCAATCGCCGCAGCACGCCGACAACGCGATCGATGCTTTGCATGCGGCGTATGCTCGGAACGAGAACGACGAGTTCGTCACACCAACTGTCATCAAGAATGGTGCGCGCGTCGACGACGGCGATGCGATCGTGTTCATGAACTATCGCTCGGATCGTGCGCGCGAACTCAGCCAGGTTTTTGTCGCGCCGGATTTCAAAGGCTTCATACGTTCGCGTTCCATCAAGCTCGCCGCGTTTGTCACGCTCACCGAATACAGCGTCGACCTGCCGGTGACCGGCATCGCGTTCGGGCCACAATCGATGCACAACAGCTTGCCGGAATATCTCGCCGACCTCGGCCTGAAACAATTGCACATCGCCGAGACCGAAAAATTTGCGCACGTCACATTCTTTTTTGCCGCTGGACGCGAGCAGCCTTTCCCTGGCGAACAACGCATTCTGATTCCAAGCCCCAAGGTCGCGACCTACGATCTGCAGCCGGAAATGAGCTGCCCCGAACTGACCGAAAAACTTGTCGCGGCAATCCACGGCGGCGAGTTCGATTTCATCGTCTGCAATATCGCCAACCCGGATATGGTCGGCCACAGCGGCATCCTCGCCGCCGCAATCAAGGCGGTAGAAGCAGTCGATGTTGCGCTCGGAAAACTGACCGCGGCGATTCTCGCCGTCGGCGGCGAAATGCTGATCACCGCCGATCACGGCAACCTCGAACAGATGGTCGATGCCAATCATCAGCCGCACACGCAACACACGGTCGGCCCGGTGCCGCTGGTGTATGTCGGGCGTCGCGCCACGCTCAAACCCGGTGCGCTTAGCGATCTCGCACCGACCGTGCTCGGCCTCATGAATTTGCCGGTACCGCCGGAAATGACTGGGCACAATCTCGTGCAGTTGAGCCACTGAAGCGGCGTTCGCGCGTGTCTGTCTTTTGCGTTCGGTTGCTCATCGCGCTGCTGCTGGCCTGCGCTTTTTGCACGGCGTATGCCGCCGATGACGAAGCGGGCAAACATGCAAATCAGGAAGCCGAAGCGAAGCAGAAACTCGATCAGGTGCGCGGCGAGATCAAGAAAATCAGTGACACGCTGAAGGCCACACAAGCGCAGCGCGACGATGCGACCAAGGCGGTGCGTGAGCAGGAATTGAAAATCGCCGCCGCGGTAAAAGAGCTGCGCGAGCTCGATGCAAAAATCCTCGCGCAAGGCGGCGAACTCGGCAAACTCGAAAGTCAGCGCAGTGCGCTCAACGAAAAACTCAAGGCACAGCGCGATGCGCTCGCGGCATTGCTGCGCTCGGCGTACGCGCTTGGCCAGAACGAAGAATTGAAACTGCTGCTGGCGCAGGACGACATCGACAAGCTCGCTCGCGTGCTGGCCTATCACCATTATTTCGAGCGCGCGCGAGTCGAGAAAATCGAAGGCCTGTTGAAGGATCTGCAGCAGCTCGCCGATGTGCAGACCGCGATCGAAAAACAGACCGAGGCGCTGAAAATTTCACGCGCCGCGCGTGCCGATGATGCGACCAAATTGCAGCAGGATCGCAGCGAGCGCGAAAAACTTTTGACCGAACTGGATGCCACGCTGAAGGACGAGCAGAGCCGCTTGAACGCGCTCGGCAAGGATGAAAAAGGTGTGCTCGACCTGCTCGAAAAACTGCGCGATATTTTTGCCGACATCCCGAAACAGCTCGCGGGCGCCGAACCGTTCGCCGAGCTCAAGGGCAAGCTGGTCTGGCCCGTGCGCGGCAAGATCGGTGCGGCGTTCGGTGCCAACGACGATAGCGGTCGCGGCAGTCACGGCATCGTGATCGCGGCAACCACCGGCGCCGAAGTCCATGCGGTATCGCACGGCCGCATTGCCTACGCCGACTGGCTGCGCGGCTTCGGCCTGTTGCTCATCGTCGATCACGGCGACGGTTACCTCAGTCTGTACGGCTACAACGAATCCTTGCTCAAGGACGTCGGCGACTGGGTCAACGCCAACGAAGTCATCGCCACCGCCGGCAACAGTGGCGGACGCAAAACGCCCGGCGTGTATTTCGAGCTGCGTTATCAGGGCAAGCCAATGGATCCGCGCGGCTGGCTCAGCGCGGCGTCGCGCTAGGACTTTCGTGGAATCGTGTTTCGCAACGCATGAGGAGGTTTGACCGTGGATCAGTTCAGTTATCTTTCCGTGCTGCTTTCGCTGATCGTCGGACTGGCGATTACCCAGATCCTGAAAGGCTTTCGTGGCATCGTGCTGTCGCGGACGCGGGTGCTGGTGTATTGGCCGACGCTGGCCTGGGCCGCGTTGCTGCTATTGATGAACGTGCAAAGTTGGTGGGCGATGTTCGGCCTTCGCGCTGTCCAGGTCTGGACGTTTGCCGGATTCCTGGTGGTGCTGTCGCAGACGATCGTGCAATACATGCTCGCCGCCATCGTATTCCCGGATTTTTTTGGCGACGAGACGATCGACTTGCGCGCGCATTACTGGGCCCATACACGCTGGTTTTTCGGTTTGCTGATCCTCGTGTTGCTCAACAGCCTGGCGAAGGATCTTGTGCTCGCGGGGCACTTTTCCGATCTGTCGAACTTTTTATTCCACGCGTGTTTCCTGTCGGCAACGGCTAGCGCAATGCTTACGCGCGCAGAGACGTATCACAAACTGCTACCGGTGCTCGCCACGGTGATTTTCGGCGCGTATATCGTCATGCTGTTTGCGCGCCTGCATTGATTGCTGCGGTGTTGCGTCGTGTCGGCGAGAGGTTTTTGCTCGCGCCATCGCGCCGCATATTCTTGCGAATCGACGGCGGTCTGAAACTCCGTCTCAACAGCGCGGTCTGCTGTAAGCCAGAAGTTGCGAATCCGATTTGAATTTCGCACGCCGATCATCCGGCATGCGCGATGATTGCTGCTTCGATCGCGCATCGCATCGCGCTATTCGCTGGCTATAATTGACGTCATTGCTCCGGAGAATCCCATGCTGTTTCGCTTTATGTGCGCTATTTTTCTTGGCTTGACGACGTTGCTGGCGCAAGCCGACGAAAAAGTGGCGCCGGTCGCACCGGTTGCCGATGCGAAACCGCCGCTCAAGGTGGCGTCGAAAGACGGCGTCAGCCTCGAAGATATCCGCCTGTTCACGACCGTGTTCAACCTCGTCAAGCAGGCGTATGTCGAGCCGGTCGATGACAAGACCTTGATGCAGGCGGCGATCCACGGCCTGCTCGCCGGGCTCGATCCGCACAGCGAATATCTCGAGTCCAAGGCGATGGAGGAACTCAGCGAGGATACCAACGGATCGTACGTCGGCCTCGGTGTGGAAGTGATGGCGAGCGAAGGTGCGCTGCGCGTGATTGCGCCGATCGACGACACGCCGGCGGCACGCGCGGGCATCAAGCCGGGCGATACCATCGTGCGTATCGACGGCAAGCTCATCACCTCGGAGAACGCCAGCCAGGCGGTCGACATGTTGCGCGGCAAGGCCGGCAGCGAGATCGTGCTGAGTGTGCTGCACGAAGGCGCGAGCGCGCCGCTGGAAATCAAGCTCGTGCGCGAAACGATTCGCGTCGCGAGTGTGCGCGGACGCATGCTCGATCCCGGTTACATGTATTTGCGCGTCGCGCAGTTTCAGTCCGATACCGGCGCCGAACTCAAGCGCATCGTCGCGCAACTCAAGCAGAAAAACGGCACGCCGCGCGGCGCGATTCTCGACCTGCGCAGCAATCCCGGTGGCTTGCTGACTGCGGCTGTGGAAATCAGCGACGCGTTCCTCGAAGATGGCGTGATCGTCACCACCAAGGGGCGATTGAAAGAAGCCGACCTGAGTTTCAGCGCGACCCCGGGCGATATGCTCGCCGGTGCGCCGCTGGTGGTGCTGGTGGATAACGGCACCGCCTCGGCCGCGGAGATCGTTTCCGGCGCGCTCAAGGATCATGGCCGCGCGCTGATCATGGGCCGGCGCACGTTCGGCAAAGGCTCGGTGCAGACCGTATTGCCGCTGGACGAATCGCATGCGGTAAAGCTCACCACCGCGCGTTATTACACGCCGAACGGCACGTCGATCCAGGGCACCGGAATCCTGCCGGACATTGAACTCGCCGATCTCAAGCTGACCGCGCGCAATGCGCCGGCCGCACTGATTTCCGGTGAGCGCGACCTGCCGCGCCACCTGAAAGGCGATCAGGAAAAACCCGACGTGGCGAAACCCGGCGATGCCGCACAAGCCGCGCGTGATCAACTCGATGACTACGCGCTGGGCGAGGCGTTGAACGTGCTCAAGAGCATGGCGTTCCAGCGCAAGCCGGTGATGCCAGCGGCACTTGAGAAAAAGGGTTAGGCATTGAGTCCTCGATTTCCACCTGTCTCGCGCTGAAATGACTAGCCTCATACTTGATAAGAGCTTTCCATCTGATTGGGCCGGTCTGTCCTCGAAGGACAGAGCCTTCTTCGATGGATTGCCCGCGGACTATCGTGCATTTTTAGATCAAACGAACGGCGGCTTTGTCCTTCGAGGATGCCCCGCCACGTTCACGATTGCCATAGACCGACGCCATGAAGGAAAGGTCGTCAGCACATCCCAAACTAGCGAGGTCGAGGAATTCTTTGCAATTATCCCGTCGTCAGATCGTCCCTACCTAGCGCAGTACGGTCAGGTGCCTGCATCACTGCTCCATGAGCATTGGGGAAGGCATGCCGACGAGGAGTTCTTACCCCTCAACGTGGTTGTCATTGCGAGCTGCACACAGAACTGCCTCTTGGCCTGCTCGCTGAACACCGATGATTACGGCACTATCTACTACTGGGAGTGGTACTGGCGTTACCCGTGGTTCTCCAAGTTCTTTGACGATCAGATCGCCAAGGCTCAAAGCAAATTTCATGACGTAGATACGATCTTGAGTGACGACAAGCATCCTCTGTATGCCAAGGCATTCAATGCATTGAATTACGCCACCTTGGTCAAAGTAGCCGATTCGTTCACTGAATTTCTGGGTAGCCTCACCGAGGCGTCAGAAGTCGATACCTAACCCTCCCTTCGAGAGGCTTGACTCGGTTTGCCGGAGCATGTTCTTTCGATGGAAGGCTATCTCCAATTGCTTTACCGTGAACAAGGAAGGGGCCATTGTGGAAGATTACAGGCGTCGATTGCTCTGGCACGGCATGCTGCTTTTTCTGCTCGGTCTACTCACTGGTTTTGTCGAACAGAAGTTCAATAATCCGCGCATGGGGCTTGCCGCACACCTGGAAGGGGTGATGAACGGAACCTTCCTTTTGGTGCTGGGCGCGGTCTGGATCGAGGTGCGGGCCGGCCCTCAGTTGAAGCGTGTGGCGTACTGGTGTGCGCTGTATGGCACGTACGTCAATTGGGCAGTGACCACGCTGGCGGCGATCTTTGGAACAGCCGCCTTGTCTCCGCTTACCGCGGCAGGCCACAGCGCCCCGCCTTGGCAAGAAGGCTTGGTGATGTTCGGCTTCAGCAGCGTCGGGGTAGCGATGGTTCTTTCTTCCGTCTTGGTTCTGTGGGGGTTGCGGCAACGCGCGATATCGTGAGCGTTGAGGCGCTTGCACGACTGCTTTTCGCAAGCATCAAGTGCCGTGAGTCAATTGCGCAATCGCCGCGCAATCGCGCCGCGTGACATCCACGCGAGCGCGATGCCGATCGCAAAACCGGCGATATGCGTCCACCACACCACGGTGCCGAATGCTGGGCCGACGTAGGTGAACAACAACTGCAGCACTATCCAGAATCCGATCAGCAGTGACGCCGGAATACGCACGAATTCGAGGAATAATCCGAGCGGCAATACCAGCCCGAGTCGAGCGCGCGGGAACAGTTCGACATATGCCCCGACGATCGCCGAGACCGCGCCGCTGGAGCCGATGATCGGCACGTTGGCACTCGCCAAAGTGAGCGCGCCGACCAAGTTGGCAAGTGCGCCGCCGAGCAGAAACAGGGTGAGGAATCGATACGCGCCAAGTGTGCGTTCCGCCGACAAGCCGAAGATCATCAGGAACAGCAAATTGCCGGTCAGATGCATCCAGTCGGCATGGATGAACAGCGAAGTGACCAGGCGCAGCGGGCGCAGTTCGATGAGCTGACGCAGCCACGGCACGCTGGTATCGAACAACGTCGCCGGCACAGTGCCCCAGCGCCGCAGCAGTTGCACTCGTTCATCCGGCGCAGCGCTGGCCAGCCATAGAAACACCAGCACGCAAACCAGGATGATTAGAATAGTCGCCCACGGCGGATGTGCGCGATGGCGGGTATCGACGCGGACGAACACTCTCAGATGCCGGTGCGCGGCACGGAGAAGATTTTCCCTTGGAATTCGAGCACGATATCGGTCGGGCGAATCTCGCGCACGGTAACGCCGCCTTCGATGCTGTCGCCCTCACCCTGATGCACGTTGTTGACCACGATAAAACGTTGCGCCGGATCGACCGCATACACGTGCATGCTGATCTTGATCGCGGGTAAGTCCTTGCGTACCGGGAACGGCAATTCGTAATACGCCTGAATGGGTTTTGCGTCGGGGTTCGCTGCGACGGCGGACGCTGGCGCTCGGATGTTATCCGGCGCGGCTGCGTTTGCGACATTTGCTGCAGTGGCAGTTGGTGCGGATGCGGTTGGCGGTGAGGTCGTCGGAGGCAACGGCTTGGCCGACGGCGGCGCAGCCCTCGCGGTCGGCGCCACGGGTACTGGCGCAACTGGCGTTGTTGTTGCTTTTGGTGGCGGTGCAGCGGTTGGCGCATTGGCCAGCGCTGTCGGCCTTCTTGAGTTTATTGCTATCGGCGGCGCAGCGGCCTTGTTTGTCGGTGCGGCAGCATTTGGGGCTGGTGATGTTGCTGCAGCAGCGGCACCCGTAGGCGGCGCCGCTCGATTCACGTTGGCGGATGTGGCAGGCGTGGTCGTCGCCGGAGATTGCACGGCAGAGGTGGCTGGCGTGCTTCCCTTGTTATGCGAGTGTTTGTATCTGTTGAACTGCCACAAGCCGATCAATGCCACCAGCACGATCGCAGCGATGATATACGGCAGCATATTGCGCCGCCGGCGTGTCGATACGATCGAGCTGCCCAAGGTCGGCGCCTGGCCGAGCTGGCGTTTTTCTTCGGACTTTTTCAGAGCATCAAGAATCAGCGACATGAGTCATGGGTTCCACTAAAAACGGGTTGCGAATAACCGGATAACGCCGCTCACCGCGAGCGCAGTTTACATCCGGTCGATACAGGAGCGTTGCCGCGTTCGGCGCGGGCGCAAATGAGCGACATGCGGGTGCGCGATTCAATCGACATTGCGCACCAGATGCGGGCCGGTTTCGTCCAGCGCCGACAGCGCCAGCAGGGTTTCCGGCCCGATAATGCCATCGGCGCTGATACTGTAGGCCTGCTGCAATTTGCGGATGCGTTCTTCCAGCGCGGCATCGAAATAGGCCGGGCCGATATCGGCTTGTTTGCCGCCATCGAGCCGGCTCAGTTGATCCTTGACCCACGCGATACCCGGGCCGGTGTCGCCTTTTTTCAGCGCCAGTGGCACGTTCGATGGCAGGCGCCAGATCGCGATGAATTCACCCGGCCAGAATTGCGCCAGGGTTTGTTTGTCGAGATCAAAATGGCTGCCGGCAAAATCCAGCCGCACGCGTTGTTTGCTCGTGCCGCTGAGCAGCGCGGTGGCGTGGGCGCCGTCATTTTCCAGCAGCAACAGCAGCGGGCGATCGAAGCGCGCCAGTTGTTCAAGCGTGCCATGGCCGTGCAAGCAATCGATGCCGGGCGCGATCGTCGTCGGACAGCGTGTGGCTTCTTTCACCGATGCGATTTCGGCCGAAGTGATCTGCCAGCGCGACAGCAATTGCATCCACGCATTGATATCGGCGTCGGGTGTTTGCTTGAGCGCGCGACTGAAAGCGTTCAGCCGTTCGGCATCGTCGTTGACCGGCTCGCTGATCGCCGCGGCCGCAGGTGGCGGAGTGACGATCGGCGCCGAATGCAGTTGTTCGCGCGCGATCAGGCCGATGCCAAGCGCGAACAGCAAGGTGGCGCCGCCAGCCAGCCAGCGCCATTGCCGGCGCAGGAAATTACGCGGTGTGCCGGGCAGCGTTTCTTTCGCGGCGCGATTGACCAGACGTTCGCCGATCGATTCCTGTTCGTGGGCAAATCCGGCCATCAACGCTCGATCGGCGATGATGTTGATCAGGCGTGGCACGCCATGCGAATGTCGATACAAGGCACGCAATCCGAGCCGTGAAAACGGATTGCGTGCGCCGCCGCCGACGGCGATGCGATGCCGTACATACGCCTCGGTTTCGACCGCGTTCAACGGCGTGAGGTGATAGCGCGCAGTGATGCGCTGCGCGAGCTGGCGCAGCTCGGGTTGCGCCAGCACCACGCGCAATTCGGGCTGGCCGAGCAGCACGATCTGCAACAGTTTTTGCGTCGGTGTTTCCAGATTCGTCAGCAGGCGCACTTGCTCCAGCGCATCGTTCGACAGGTTCTGCGCCTCGTCGATGATCACGACGACGCGCAGGCCTTCGGAAAACGCCTGCAGCAGATAACGGTTCAGCGCATCGACCAGCTCTTTCAGGCTGCGCCGCGCGTGGCTGACATCGAGATGCAGATCCTCGCAGATTGCCTCGACCAGCTCGACCGGCGACAGGCGCGGATTCAAAATCAAGGCGACACGCACTTGATCGGGCAAACTCTCCAGCACGAGGCGCGACAATGTCGTTTTGCCCGTGCCGACCTCGCCGGTAAGCTGCACAAAACCGCTGCTGCCGCCCTGACCGATGCCGTACAAAAGATGCGCGAGCCCGTCGCGGTGGCGATCGCTCAAAAAAACGAATCGCGGATCCGGCGTGATCGAAAAAGGCGCTTCCTTGAGGCCGTAGTAGGCGAGATACATGGGGTTAGTGTAGTCATCCGCAGCGATTTTTGTTCGGTCTTGCCGCATCTGGCGATTATCGGCGAGGATTCGCAGGCATTCGCCAAACGATCGAACGCTTCAACAAAAGCGATGGCGCAGGTTATGGATGCTTATCTCTGCGCGAAGTTTCGTAAATCGGTCTGCGTTGTACGGGATGCGGCATCCGGGCAGCGCTTAATGCGCCACCCGCATGCCGAAGATTACGCCCCGAGCGTCAGCAAACTCGCATTGCCGCCCGCCGCGGTGGTGTTCACTGTGAGCGTGCGTTCGGTGGTGAAGCGCAGCATGTAGTGCGGGCCGCCGGCTTTCGGGCCGGTGCCGGACAGGCCTTCGCCGCCGAACGGCTGCACGCCGACCACCGCGCCGATCTGGTTACGATTGACGTAGCAGTTGCCGACTTTCACGCGGCGCGAAATCTGTTCGATGGTCGAGTCGATGCGGCTGTGGATGCCCAGCGTGAGGCCGTAACCGCTGGCGTTGATCTGGTCGATCACGGCGTCGAGATCCTTCGCCTTGAAACGCAGCACATGCAGGATCGGGCCGAAAACTTCGCGTGTGAGTGTCGATAGCGCCTTGATCTCGTAGGCGCGCGGCGCGAAGAATGTGCCGTTGCTCGTGGTATCGCTGAGCGCCAAGGTCTTGATCGAGCGCGCTTCGCGATCCATGC
Source organism: Pseudolysobacter antarcticus (assembly GCF_004168365.1). GTDB lineage: Bacteria > Pseudomonadota > Gammaproteobacteria > Xanthomonadales > Rhodanobacteraceae > Pseudolysobacter > Pseudolysobacter antarcticus. Next base: position 4,319,049 of record NZ_CP035704.1, on the reverse strand, counting down.
GTTCGGCGTGCGCGATCAGAATTTTGCGCGCGTCCTCGTCGATCACCGGGCCGACATCGGTCGAAAGCAAACCCGGATCGCCGACTACGAGTTCGTCCATCGCACCGGCCAGCATGGTCATGACCTTGTCGGCGATGTCGTCCTGCACGAACAATACGCGCAGGCACGAGCAGCGTTGTCCGGCGGCACCGAAGCTCGATGCAATCGCATCCTTGACCAGTTGTTCGGGCAGCGCCGAAGAATCGGCGATCAGCGCATTCTGGCCACCGGTTTCGGCGATCAGCGGTGCGATCGCGGCGTCGCGCGCGGCCAGCGTGCGGTTGATCAAACGCGCGGTTTCGGTCGAGCCGGTGAAGGCGACGCCGGCGACACGTGCATCTTTTGTGAGCGCCGCGCCGACCGTGGCGCCATCGCCCGGCAGCAGTTGCAACACCGCCGCCGGCACACCGGCTTCATGCAGCAACTGCGTGGCGCGGAGCGCAATCAGATTGGTCTGCTCGGCCGGCTTGGCAATTACGCTGTTACCGGCGGCGAGCGCTGCGGCGATCTGTCCGGCGAAAATCGCCAGCGGAAAATTCCACGGACTGATGCAGACGAACACACCGCGACCATGCAGGAACAGCTGATTCGATTCGCCGGTCGGGCCGGGCAGAGTTTCCGGCTGCGCCAGAAGTTTGCGTGCCTGCGCGGCGTAATACCGATAAAAATCCACGGCCTCGCGCACTTCGGCGACTGCATCGGGAATAGTCTTGCCGGCTTCGCGCACGCACAGCGCGATCAGTTCGGCGCGATTGGCTTCGAGCAGGTCGGCGCCATGTTCGAGAATCTTCGCGCGTGATGCGGCGGGCAGGCGATCCCATTCCGGCTGCGCCGCAACTGCGTTCACGAGCGCTTGTTCGACGGTGGCGCTGTCGGCAGGTTGCCATTCGCCAACGGCTCGACGGCGATCGGACGGATCGGTGACCGCGATGCTCGCAGCAGCAGATTTTGCACCCGGCACCAACGGCGTTGCACGCCACGGTTTGATCGCCGCATTCACGGCGTCGCTAAGGGATTTGAGTTCGTTGTCGTTGGCCAGATTGATGCCCATGGAATTTTTCCGGGATTCGCCGTACAGGTTGATCGGTTGCGGGATGCGCGGATGCGCTTTCGATTCGAAGCCGCGCACAACTTCGCACGGATCGGCGACGAGGTCGCGAATCGGCGTGTTTTCATCGACGATGCGATTGACGAACGATGTGTTGGCCCCGTTTTCGAGCAGGCGGCGCACGAGGTAGGGCAACAGATCTTCATGGCTGCCGACCGGCGCATACACGCGGCACGGAATGTTCAGATGTTTCTCGCCGACTACTTCATCGTACAAATCCGCGCCCATGCCGTGCAGACGCTGGAACTCGAATGGCCGGCCTTTCGCGTAATGATGAATCGCCGCGATCGTGTGCGCGTTGTGGGTGGCGAACTGCGGATAAAACAGCTCGCCGTAGTCGAACAAACGACGCGCGCAGGCGAGATAGCTGACATCGGTATTCGGCTTGCGCGTGAACACCGGATAGTCGCTGTGACCATCGACTTGCGCGCGCTTCACTTCGGAATCCCAGTAAGCGCCCTTGACCAGACGCGTGCACCAGCGTCGTCCGGTTTTCTGCGCTTGCGCTGCGAGCCAGTCGATCACGAACATCGCTCGTTTCTGATACGCCTGCACGGCGAGACCGAAACCGTTCCAACCGGCGAGCGAGGGGTGCGCAAACACTTCGGCGAGAATTTCCAGCGACAGTTCGAGCCGATCGGCTTCTTCCGCATCCACAGTCATGCCGATGCCGCGCTGCATCGCGAGCTGCGCGAGTTCGAGAATTTTCGGCGTGAGTTCGGCCAGCACGCGCGCACGTTTCGCGACTTCGTAGCGCGGATGCAGCGCCGAAAGCTTGACCGAAATACTCGGTGCATCGATCACGCTCGCATACGGGCCACGTGCGCCGATCGCGTTGATCGCATCCTTGTAGGCTTTGAAATAACGTTCGGCATCAGGCGCGGTGAGTGCTGCTTCACCGAGCATGTCGAACGAATAACGATACGCGCGATTGTCCTTGTCGCGCGAACGCGTCAGCGCTTCTTCGATAGTGCGGCCCATCACGAACTGGTGACCCATGATGCGCATCGCCTGGCGCACTGCAAGGCGCACGACCGGCTCGCCGCTGCGCGAAACCAAGCGTTTCAGCGCGCCGGTGAAGTTGCGCTGCGTTTCGTCGCCGAGCGAGACCAGTTTGCCGGTCAGCATCAAACCCCAGGTCGAGGCGTTGACGAACAACGACGAGCTTTTGCCGAGATGCGATCCCCAGTCGGCGTCGCCGAGTTTGTCGGAGATGAGTTTGTCGGCGGTGGCCTTGTCCGGAATGCGCAGCAGCGCCTCGGCCACACACATCAGCAGCACGCCTTCCTCGCTGGAAAGATCGTATTCGCGCATGAACGATTCGACCGCGCTCTGCTGATCGGCTTTGGCGCGCACGCGGGCGACCAGTTCGGCGGCGCGCGCGAGCACGAGTTCGCGCTCCGGCGCGGGCAGACTGGTCTGCGCCAGCAGCTCGTTGACGATTTCGGTTTCGTTGCGACAATATGCCGCAGTCATGTGCGCGGTGATGCTATCCGGCGCAGGCGGAAGTTCGGGGGCGATGATACTGGGGGTCACAACAGCCTCGGCAATGCTCGAAGGCGCGCCACGGCTGGCTTGCAGCTACCAGCGCGTGATGCGAAGCCCGCTAGTGTAGTGAGTGCGAAGGTGCGCGCCAATAGCCGTTGCCGCCGCAGCAGCCAAAGCGAGGCTCAGGCAATCCGACGCTGGAAATTTTCCGTCGGAGTATGGCATTCAGTTCGGCATCGACGTGCGAGCGTGAATATCCGGCATGCATTGGTAAATTTACTGCACATCGACCGATTCGCGGCGAGTAAAACTTGCCCGCGCCTACCCGAAAACACTATGATTGACGGGTTATAAAGCATGCGATGGCGATGATCGAGCAGGCTACCGTAGCGACTGCAGGCACCGAAGTGGCGCTGATAGTGCTGCCGAATCGCTCGTTGACGCGCAACGGCATGTTCTGGTTTGCCGCGTTGCAAACCTCGACGATGCTGGCGGTCGCGGTCTATAGCGCGTTCAAGGGCAACATATTTGCACCGTTGTTTGCGCTACTCGAAGCGGGATGGGTCGGTTATTGTTTGCGACTGGTCTGGCGACGCAGCGCTGGCGGCGAAGTAATCAGTTTCAGTGCCGATGCGGTCGAAGTGACACGCATTGGCGCAGTACAAGGGCCGGTGGCACGTTTCAACCCGCATTGGATGCGAGTGAATCTGCAACCCGGTGAACGACGTAACAGCCGCACGCGATTGCTGCTCGAATCGCATGGACGCAGGATAGAAATTGGTGCTTTTCTAGCGGACGACGAGCGCAAGGCGCTTGCATTACGCCTGACGAAATTGCTGGCAGGCGCGACTTCGGTCGACGTCGGCTGACGGATAATTTGATTAAGACGGTGATGGCAATGAAATCTGCTTCGATGTCGCAATGGGGTGTGAGTGCGGCGCTGCTCACACTCAGCAATCTGGTTTTTGCTGCTGGCCCACAGCCGTGGCAGCTCAACATGACCGAAGGTGCGACCGAAATTTCGCACGAGGTCTATCGCATGCACATGATGGCGTTCATCGTCTGCTGCGTGATCGGCGTGATCGTATTCGGCGCGATGATCTATGCGATGTTCAAATTCCGCAAATCCAAGGGCGCCGTTGCCGCCACCTGGAGCCACAACACCAAGGCCGAGATCATCTGGACGATCACGCCAATCGTCATCCTGATCGCGATGGCGTTGCCGGCCACCAATGTGCTGGTCAACATGGCCTATACCAACGATTCGCCAATGACAATCAAGGTCACGGGCTATCAGTGGAAATGGCGTTACGACTATGTCGATTACAACGGCGCCAATCCGGGCATCCATTTTCTGTCGAAGCTCGATGGCCTGAGCGATCGCACGCGTCAGCTCGGTTCGGGACTCGATCCGAATGCGGTCAAGACTGGCGACGAGAACACCTATCTGCTGAACGTCGACAAGCCGCTGGTGGTGCCGACCGACGTCAAGATCCGCTTCGTGGTGACTGCCGATGACGTGATCCACTCATGGTGGGTGCCGGCGCTCGGTTGGAAGTCCGATGCGATCCCCGGCATCATCAACGACGCTTGGACCAATATCCACGAGCCCGGTATTTATCGCGGCCAGTGCGCCGAGTTGTGCGGTCAGGATCACGGTTTCATGCCGATCGTGGTGAAGGCTGTACCCAAGGCCGAGTTCGAAAAATGGCTGGCCGAACAGCAAGCCGCGGACAAGGCGGCAGCCGCTCCTACAGCGCCAGCCGCGGCGGCCACCGGCACGCCGGATAATGGCGGTCACGGTTAACCGGCTTCGCGCGTAACTCGATCAATATCACGCTCTGACAACAGATTCGATTTTTAGAGGCACACGTTATGGCTACCCACGCCGCTTCGCACGACGATCATCACGACGACCACGAGCACCACGCGCCTGCGGGTTTTTTCGCGCGCTGGTTCATGAGCACCAACCACAAGGATATCGGTACGCTGTACCTGGTATTCGCGTTGGTGATGTTCTTTATCGGTGGCAGCATGGCGATGGTAATCCGCGCCGAGTTGTTCAAGCCCGGCCTGCAACTGGTGCAACCGTATTTCTTCAACCAGATGACCACGGTGCATGCGCTGGTGATGATCTTCGGTGCGGTCATGCCGGCGTTCGTCGGCCTCGCCAACTGGATGATCCCGCTCATGGTCGGCGCGCCTGACATGGCGCTGCCACGCATGAACAACTGGTCGTTCTGGATCATGCCGTTTGCGTTCACCTTGTTGCTCGGCACGTTCTTCATGCCGGGTGGCGCACCGGCCGGCGGCTGGACGATGTATCCGCCACTCGCCTTGCAAGGCGGCGCGAGCACGGCGTTCATGATTTTTGCCATCCACATGATGGGCATCAGCTCGATCATGGGCGCGATCAACATCATCGCGACGATCCTCAACATGCGCGCGCCAGGCATGGATCTGCTGAAGATGCCGATGTTCGTGTGGTCGTGGCTGATCACCGCGTTCCTGCTGATCGCAGTGATGCCGGTGCTCGCGGGTGCGGTGACGATGTTGCTGACCGATAAATTCTTCGGCACAAGTTTCTTCAATGCCGCCGGTGGCGGCGATCCGGTGATGTTCCAGCACATCTTCTGGTTCTTCGGCCATCCCGAGGTCTACATCATGATTCTGCCGGCGTTCGGCATCGTCTCGGAAATCATCCCAACTTTCGCGCGCAAGCCGCTGTTCGGCTACACCGCGATGGTGTACGCGATTGCGTCGATCGCGTTCCTGTCGTTCATCGTCTGGGCGCACCACATGTTCACCGTGGGCCTGCCGCTGGGCGGCGAAATCTTCTTCATGTATTCGACCATGCTGATCGCGATCCCGACTGGCGTGAAAGTATTCAATTGGGTCTCGACGATGTGGAAAGGTTCGATGACCTTCGAGACGCCGATGCTGTTCGCGATCGGCTTCGTCATCATGTTCACGATCGGCGGATTTTCGGGCCTCATGCTCGCGATCGTGCCGGCGGATTTCCAATATCACGATACGTACTTTGTGGTCGCGCATTTCCATTACGTGCTTGTCACCGGCGCGATCTTCGGCATCATGGCCGGTGCGTATTACTGGTTGCCGAAATGGACCGGCCACATGTACAACGAGACGCTCGGCAAATGGCATTTCTGGACCTCGACCGTGTTCGTTAACGTGCTGTTTTTTCCGCAGCATTTCCTCGGTCTGGCCGGCATGCCGCGCCGTATTCCGGACTACAACGTCGCGTTCGCGGATTTCAACATGATTTCCTCGATCGGCGGTTTTGCGTTCGGTCTGTCGCAGCTGCTGTTTGTCGCCGGCATCATCATCTGCGTACGTGGCGGAGCGAAAGCGACATCGCAAGTCTGGGAAGGTGCGCTGGGCCTGGAGTGGACCGTGCCTTCGCCGGCGCCGCATCACACTTTCACCATCCCGCCGGTCATCGACGATCACACCTTGGCGCACGGTGACATTACGCATTGATCAAACATTATTCCGTCGCGACGTTGTGCCATCTGTATCACTTCGCGGTGAAATCTCGACATGCCAAGCCCCTCCGATCCTCGTTTTGATCCTGCCGCACGTCGTGCGGCAGCGCGTCGTACCGCGCTGATTCTCGGCGCCGTCGCGCTGACGATCTTTTGCCTGTTCCTGTACAAGGGCATGGGCGGATGAGCGAGGAAAAAGGCAATAGCCGCAGCTTGCTGCGCGTCGCGGTGATCGTTTGCGCGTGCACGTTCCTGTTCGGTTTTGCGCTCGTGCCGATCTATCGCATCGCGTGTGTGCATGTGTTCGGCATCAAGCTCGACAACGCCGCGGCCACGCAGGCCAAGGTCGATGCGTTGAAGGAAGACGATACGCGCCTCGTCACGGTGCAGTTTCTCGGCACCGTCAACAGCAAACTCGACTGGGATTTTTCGCCCGAAGTCACAACCATGAAAGTGCATCCGGGCAAGCTCACCGAAGCTTGGTTTGATGCCACCAACAAAGAGCCGACGGCCATTGTCGGCAACGCCGTACCCAGCGTTGCGCCGAATACCGCATCGCTGTATTTCAACAAGACCGAGTGTTTCTGTTTCACCGAGCAGATGCTGAAGTCTGGTGAATCGCGACGCATGCCGGTGCGTTTCATCGTTGATCCGAAACTGCCGCAGAACATCGCAACGATCACGCTGTCGTATACTTTCTATAATAACGAACTGGCAACGAAGAAAGTCGTGGAGCATGCCGCTCCCGCGCTGACTCCGGCCTCTTAAACTATTTGCACTGAAGATTCAGGAATCGATCCCATGGCGCACGCAGCAGACGCGAAAAACATCTACTACATACCGCACGGCAGTCATTGGCCGATCATCGGTTCGGTCGGTCTGTTCGCCACCATGTTCGGCGCGGCGAGCTGGATCAACGACAGCGCCGCGCTCGGCAAGCCGCTGTTCTATTTTGGCATCGCGATTTTGATCTTCATGGTGTTCGGCTGGTTCCGCAGCGTGATCGGAGAATCGCTCCAGGGCATGTACAACAAGCAGGTCGATGTGTCGTTCCGCATGGGCATGATGTGGTTCATCTTCTCCGAGATCATGTTCTTCGCTGCATTCTTCGGTGCGCTATTTTACGCACGCTCGTTGTCGGTGCCTTGGATCGGCGGCGAAGGCGATGGCGCGCTGACCAATTATTTCCTGTGGAAGGGATATGCACCGGCGTGGCCGACCAATGGTCCGGCGGCAATCGGCGGTGTGTTCGAAACGATTCCCGCGTGGGGCGTGCCGCTGATCAATACCCTGATCCTGCTCACTTCCGGCGTCACCATCACGATTGCACATCACGCGCTGCGCGCCGGTTATCGCAAGCAGTTACTCGTGTTTCTTGGCGCCACCGTGCTGCTCGGCGCGACCTTCCTGTGGTATCAGGCGCATGAATATATCGAGGCCTACACCGAGCTGCATCTGACCCTCGGCAGCGGCGTGTACGGATCGACGTTTTTCATGCTGACCGGCTTCCACGGCCTGCATGTGACGCTCGGTACGATCATGCTCGCAGTGATCTGGTTCCGCTGTCTCAAGGGTCATTTCAGCAAGGACGATCACTTCGGTTTTGAAGCGGTCGCCTGGTACTGGCACTTCGTCGACGTGGTGTGGCTTGGATTGTTCATGTTCGTTTACGTGCTCTGATAAAAAATCAGCGCTCGAACACGTTACGAATAATAAATCGACGCAAAATATGCCGTCACCCCAGCCTGCGCTGGGATGACGGCATGGTTGGTTGTTATGCGTGAGCGACGTGGAAACCGGAAACGGTCTCAATGCCCCAGATCATGTGGACGAATCACGCCGGTATAGATGCCGAGCATCACCAGCAGGATCAGCGCTACCGATAACGCGATACGACGCGTCAGCGCCTTCATGGTGCGATCGGTTTTGCCCTTGTCGGTCATCATGAAATACAACCCGGCGCCGAGGTTGTAAATGATCACGACCAGAAAGGCGACGATGGCAAGTTTGGTAAGCATGGCGATTTCCGAAAGCCGCAGCGCCTGATCTAGGGCGTTGATTGACGGCGGTTAAGCAAGACAGGTGGCGCTTTTTGCTGGCGCCGTGACGTGATTTCCCTGGTGATTATAGGCGTCCCCGCAGTGTCTGTAACGAAGCGTTGGCATCGGCCTTCCGCGTTTGCACTACTGCTGACGTTGGCGGGTATCGGTACGTTTGTCTGGCTCGGTCTCTGGCAGCTCGATCGCGGTCGCGAAAAAGATGCGTTGCTGTTGGCATTCCAGACTGCAGCCGCCGCGCAAGTGACTGAATTTGCCGCCGCAAAAGATCTGCGCGATACGACGGTTTATCCGCATCTGCGTGTGTCCGGAAAATTCGATCAGCAGCATGTCTATCTGCTCGACAACCAGCCGCGTGGCAGTGCGATCGGTGTCGAAGTATTCGTGCCGTTCAAGGTTGCCGGAGAATCGCGCAGCCTGTTGGTCAATCGCGGTTGGCTGGCCTGGCCGGCGAATCGTCACGAGCTGCCGGAATTGCCGCCCCTGCCCGAAGGTGAGATCGAGCTGCACGGTATTTACGCGCCGATTTCTGGTGGCGGCATTCATCTCGGTGGCAATTCGTTGCCGACACAAACACACTGGCCCAAGCTCACAATTTTCATGGATGCCGATGCGATCGCGGCGGATCTCGGCGACGTATTATTGCCACGTCAGTTGCTGCTCGATGCCGATGCGAACAGCGGTTTTGTGCGCGAATGGATACCGACCTTCATGGCGCCGGAACGGCATCGCGCTTATGCGTTTCAATGGTTCACCTTCGCTCTCGTCGCGCTCGTGATCTTCGCCAAACTGCATTGGCGCTGAGCCATCGCTGCACTGCTGCTTACTCGATACTACGGAAATAACCGCAATGGATAAACGTACAAAAAGTCGCCTGCAACTCGTGCTGGTCGCCGCCATTTTTGCCGCGCCGCTGCTTATCGCGCTGGCGCTCAATCAGGCCGGCTGGCGTCCGCACGGCACGCGCAATTTCGGCGAGCTGGTAACGCCGCCGCAGGATATGAACAGCACGCATCCGCAGCAAACGGATGGCGGCGCTTTCGTCTGGCACGATACGCGCTGGCAATGGACGCTGCTCGCGGTGGCGAGCAACAGCTGTGAAAACCAGTGCCTTGCGCAACTCGATCTGCTGCATCGCGCGCGACTGACCCTCAACCAGAATTCCGATCGCGTGCGGCTGGTGTATTCCGGGCCGGCCTTGCCGGCCGCGGCGCTCGAGCAATTGCGTCCGATCACGCTTATCAACGACACCGATCAGGCCTTCGCTGCGTGGCGCGCAAACACGCCAGATACGCTCGCCGCGGCGCTGGTCGATCCGAGCGGATTCCTCATGCTGCGTTACACTGCCGGCTTCGACGCCAACGGGCTCAAGAAAGACCTCACGCGGCTAATCCACTGATCGCAACAACAGCTCGTGTGTCGCTGCAATCGGTGCTTTCATTTTCCCATTCCCCCTTCAAGCATCTCGCAAAATAATGACTGTTGTTCGTCTCGCCGGATTCGCCCGCCTCGCTTGGTTCGCCACCGCGTTCGCGTTTTGTGTGATCGTGTTCGGCGCGTTTGTGCGCTTGTCGAACGCCGGTCTCAGTTGCCCCGATTGGCCGACCTGCTACGGCAAACTCACGTGGCCGACGCACCAAGTTGATATCGCCGCGGCGAATCAGGATTTCCCGGAACGCCCGGTCGAGTCGAACAAGGCGTGGCGTGAGCAGGGCCATCGTTTTCTTGCTGGCGGATTGGTGCTCACGACCTTCTTCCTCGCCGGCTGGGCAATCGTGCGGCGGCGCGATCTCGGTGGCCTGATGTGGGTGCCGCTGGTCGCTGCGGTGTTCATCGTGTTCCAGGCCGCACTCGGCATGTGGACGGTCACGTGGTTGCTCAAGCCGATCGTCGTGCTGGCGCATTTGCTCGGTGGACTGACGACGTTTTCGCTGCTCGCCTACACCGCGATTCGCGCCAGCGATCCGCCGTCTTTGTATGGCGATGGCGGGCCGAAACTACGTCGTCTCGTGATCGTCGGGATCGTGTTACTCGCGTGCCAGATTGCACTTGGTGGCTGGACCAGCGCCAACTACGCGGCACTCGCCTGCGGCACGGACTTTCCCAAATGCCTCGACCAATGGTGGCCCGGCACTGACTTCCGCGAGGCCTTTGTGTTGTGGCGCGGCGTCGGCGTGAACTACGAAGGCGGTGTCCTCGACGGTGCCGCACGCACCGCAATCCAGATGACACATCGCATCGGCGCCGTGCTGGTATTCGGCCATCTGCTGATGCTGTCGATCTTCGCGCTACGCCGACACATTGCGCTCGGCGCGTGGGTGGCCGGACTGCTGTTGTTACAGATCGGACTCGGCATCAGCAATGTCGTCTACGCCTTGCCGCTACCGGTCGCGACTGCGCACAACGCCGTTGCTGCGGCGTTGTTGTTCACGTTGCTGATGCTGCTCGCACGACTGCGCCCGAGCCGTTTGTCATGACGCTCCGCGCACCCAACAACTTCGACTCGAATCTGCCGCCATGCCATCGCTAGCCCGCTCCTATTTCGCACTGACCAAACCGCGCGTCGTGGCGCTGATCGTATTCACTGCGATCATCGGCATGTTCCTCGCGGTGCCCGGCATGGTGCCGTGGCGTCCGCTGGTGTTCGGCACGCTGGGCATCTGGCTCGCGGCGGCATCGGCGGCGGCGATCAATCATCTGATCGATCAGCGCATCGATATCCTCATGGCGCGCACTTCGCAGCGGCCATTGCCGCAGGGTCAGCTTTCGTCGCGTCAGGTCTTGGTATTTGCCGTGGTGCTAGGTGCGCTGTCGATGCTGATTCTGGTGCTGTGGGTGAATGTGTTGACCGCGCTGCTGACGTTCGCCTCGCTGATCGGTTACGCCATCGTCTACACCGGATTTCTGAAACGCGCGACACCGCAGAACATCGTCATCGGCGGCGCTGCTGGTGCTGCGCCGCCGGTGCTCGGCTGGGCCGCAGTGACCGGGCACGTGCACCCATACGCGCTGCTGCTGTGCCTGATTATTTTTGTCTGGACGCCACCGCATTTCTGGGCGCTGGCGATTTTCCGTCGTGACGACTATTCGCGTGCGCAGGTGCCGATGTTGCCGGTCACGCATGGCGTCGAATATACGCGCTGGCATATTTTGTATTACACCGTGCTGCTGTTCATCGTCACCCTGCTGCCGTACTTGACCGGCATGAGCGGGCTGTTTTATCTCGGCGGTGCAGTGGTGCTCGGCGCCGGATTTTTGTATTACGCGATCGTGCTGCTGAATCCGCCGAGCGAGTTGTTCGCGATGAAGGTGTTCAACTATTCGATCATCTATCTGATGGCCTTATTCGCGTTTTTGCTGGTCGATCATTACCTCGATGTGCCAGCATTGCAGCACGCCGTTATGCCGTTGCAGCGCGTGGGCTGATCAAGGTATTCGAAACCGCTGCTTGCTCCCTACATTTTCTCAGGAGAAAACCATGTCCAGCATCTACGATTTCAGCGCCAAGACCATCGATGGCGATGAGCAATCCCTCGCTGCCTACAAAGGCAAAACCGTGCTGATCGTCAACGTCGCGAGCAAGTGTGGATTCACGCCGCAATACACCGGGCTCGAAGCGCTGTACAAAAAATATCGGGATCAAGGATTGGTTGTACTCGGATTTCCGTGCGACCAGTTCGGCCATCAGGAGCCCGGCGACGAAGCCGAAATCAAGAACTTCTGCGCGCTGACCTACGAAGTGGATTTCCCGATGTTCGCCAAGATCGACGTCAACGGCGAAAAAACCCATCCGCTGTACAAATTTCTCAAGAGCGAAGGCAAGGGATTTCTCGGTACCGAATCAGTGAAGTGGAACTTCACCAAGTTCCTCATCGACAAGAACGGTCACGTTGTCAAACGCTACGCGCCAACCGATAAACCCGAGAAGATCGAAAAAGAAATCGCACCGATGCTTTAAGCGCACCGCGTAGCTCACGCAAATATTTTTGCAGGCGCTCGGATGGTTTTTCGATCAGCGTTTTATTGCGACAAGCGGAGTTTGCAACTCATTTGATCACTCGGTTGTCGGGCCGGCGATTTGAAGTCCCTTTTCCGGCGCGTTGAAATCAAAGGCCGCGCGGTAGCTCGTGGTATTGGCGTGCTGTGCCTGCGGGTCGTACGTGGATCTGAAATATTCGAATGTGCAACTTTGTGGAGAGCATACACTTGACCCTCCTCCTTCGATGTCTTCCCAACAAGACAGGATGTGCGCCGACTGCGCGGCTATCACGCCGGAGTCGCGGACGTGCAGCCAGACCAGGTAGCCTTCCAAGCCTGCGCCACAATGACCATTCGGGTTCCTCTGATTGGAGATATACGAGTGTTCAATCAGCAGGTAGCGATCCGCTCCATGCAACAGATCGGCGTGAACGATTCCGTCATCAATCTCATAAGCCCCAACGCTCGCAGCACAGCTGAAGATCTGATTGATTTTTCCGGCGTGAATCGAAAATTTGCAGGTGTCCGCCGGCGCCGGGGTTTTAACATCTGCAGCCTGCGCAGATGATGCCAAGGCCAGCATGACAAGAATGAAGAAGTGGGTTTTCATATCGGCACATCCGTTCTACCTGATTCAAACTCTTGCCATGCCGCGGCGCAAAAGAAGGCGTTGCCACAACGAAGTCAGGCACTGCGCTTGAGCTTGCGCCGCTTGAAATCGAGCAACACTTCGCGCGCGGCATTGTGTCCCGGCGCGCCAGTCACGCCGCCGCCGGGGTGCGTGCCGGCGCCGCACATGTACAGACCTGGCAGCGGGCCGCGGTAGTCGGCGTGGCCGAGCATCGGGCGTGCGGAAAACAGCTGATTCAGATCAAGCTGGCCGTGGAAAATATCGCCACCGATCAGACCGAAAGTGCGCTCCAGATCGAGCGGACTCATGATCTGTCGACCGAGCACCGACGCCTTGAAATTCGGCGCATGCTGGTTCACGGTTTCGATCATCAGATCGGCCACGGTATCGCGGTGATCGTCCCAGCTCGCGCCGTTCGGTAGCGTGGGGGCGACGTGCTGACAGAATAGGCTCGCGACATGCTGGCCGTGCGGCGAGAGCGTGTCATCGAGCGTCGAGGGAATCAGCATTTCGACGATCGGCTGTTTCGACCAGCCGCCGCTGCGCGCATCGACAAACGCTTGCTCCATGTAGCCGAGGCTCGGCGCGATGATGATGCCGGCGGTGTGATGTTCGGCGAGTCCGCGCCCGGGCAGCACGTTGAAATCCGGCAATTCGGACAGCGCGACGTTCATGCGGAACGTACCCGAGCCGCAGCGCCAGTTGCCGATGCGCTCGCGGAAATCCTGCGGCAATACGCCGGGATCGATGAGCTGGCCGTACAATAATTTCGGATTGAGATTGGAAATGATCGCGGAGGCGCGCAGCGATTCGCCCGCGCTTGTGACCACGCCAACCGCGCGGCCTTGTTCGACGATGACTTCGCGCACGCCAGCACCGATGCGAATCTCGGCGCCGAGTTCGCTCGCGGATTTCGCCATCGCCTGCGTGATCGCGCCCATGCCGCCGATGGCGTGGCCCCACGTGCCTTTTTTGCCGTTCACTTCGCCGAACACATGATGCATCAGCACGTAGGCCGAACCTGGCGTGTACGGGCTGGCGTAGTTGCCGACGATGCCATCGAAGCCGTAGGCCGCCTTGATCGGCGCGCTTTCAAACCAGCCGTCGAGATAATCGCCGGCGGATTTCGCGAACATGTCGAGCATCTCGCGCTGCAGTTCGATACCGAGTTTGCCGACTCGTTTGCCGAGCCGCCCGAGCTTGAACAATTCCGGCAATGCCGCGAGCCAGCCGCCTTGGATCGCGTTCGGCGGTGTCTGCAAAACCAGGTCGCGCAATACATCGGCGACGGCATCGAGACGCGTGGCATAAGCATCAAGTCGCTCGGCATCGCGCACCGAAAATTTCGCGACTTCCTGTGCGGTTTTGCCCGCGCCGATCTTCAGATATTGGTTATCCGGCAACGGCAGAAAATTCGCCAGTTGGCGTTCGACCACACGCAAGCCGTGGCGTTCGAGTTCGAGATCGCGCACGACTTTCGGATTCAGCAGCGACACCGTATACGCCGCGACCGAGTTACGAAATCCCGGATGGAATTCTTCCGTTACCGCGGCGCCGCCGACGACATCGCGGCGTTCGAGCACGATCACCTTGAGTCCGGCTTTCGCGAGATACGCGGCGCATACTAGGCCGTTGTGACCGCCGCCGATGATGATGACGTCGTATGTCGAAGTGGATTTCATTTGGCGCCCGCAGGGTTGTTATTGCGATTGTTGAGCAGCGCGCGCAGCTCGTGCATTTCATCCGCGCTCAGCGAGGATTCCGTGCTTTTTTTCTGTAGTTCGTCGCGGCGCTGATGTTCGGTCTGGCGATTCAGTTTGCCGAGGGTTTCGAGAAAAATCGCGCACGTCATTTCGGCGTCGCCTGGAATTTCCTCGACGGCGAGTTTGCGCAACGCGGCGGCTTCGCTGCGCTCGGAAAAATGTTCGAGCACGGCGCCCGTGCTGATGTCCGGGCGCGCGCGGCACAACGTTATGAGTTCGACCAGCAACGGAATGCCGGGCTGGCGCAGCGCGGCGAAAATCGTCGGCGGCTGGATCGCCATCGCACATGCGGGCTGCTGCACCAAAGTGGTGATCGCGCTGCGCACGAGGCTGCGTTCTGGCGCACGCGCGCCGCTGCGCAGGGATTTTTCCATGCGTTGCGGCGCCGGCTTGTAGATACCATCGGGAGTTTCGCCCTTGGCGATCAGCACGCGATCCTCAAGCAAAGCCTGCGCGCCGTCACGCACCGCGTGGTGGGTTCTCGCCAGGCCAGGCCACGAGATCGCGGTTTTCTCGACCAGCACTTCCTGCATGCGATCCTTGAATGCGCCATCCGGTATCGACTCGATCAGCGCCTTGCATTTTTCTGCGAGCCGCGAGCGGCCATCGGTGGTTCCGAGATTGGTTTCGCTTTCCTGATGCGCGAAAAAGAATTCCGATAGCGGCGTCGCATTCGCGAGGCGTTGTTCAAAACCCGGCGTGCCTTCCGTGCGCACCAGCGAATCGGGATCTTCGCCATCGGGCAAAAACAGAAAAAATGCCTGGCGCCCGTCGCGCATGCGCGGCAACACCGATTCGACCGCGCGCCATGCCGCGCTGCGTCCGGCGCGATCACCGTCGAAACAGAAAAACACATCGGCCGAATTGCGAAACAGCAACTCGGCATGTTCGCGCGTGGTCGCCGTGCCGAGCGTCGCCACAGCTTGCGTGATGCCGTGCTGGAACAGCGCGATCACATCCATATAGCCTTCGACCACGATCAGCCGCGCGATCTTGGCATTGGCCTGACGCACATGCCACAACGCGAACAACTGCTGACCCTTGTGGAACAGCGGCGTCTCGGGCGAGTTCAAATATTTCGGCGTGCCGTCGCCGAGCACACGGCCGCCGAACGCGATCACGCGGCCGCGCCGATCGTGAATCGGAAACATCACGCGGTCACGAAAGCGGTCGTACGTCGAACCTTTTTCGCCATTGATCAGCATGCCGCCTTTTTCGAGCAGCGCGAGGCGTGGCGGTGTGGTGCCGAGCGCGGATTTCAGTGCGCCCCATTCGTCCGGCGCAAAACCCAGACCGAAGCGCGTGATGGTGTCGGCATCGAGTCCGCGGCTGGCGAAATACGCACAGGCTTTTTCGCTGCGCGGCAATTCACGCTGGTAGAACTTCGCCGAAGCGTCCATCAGCGTATACAGATCGCCGCTGTCGGACGATGTTTGCGGGGCACGTTTGTTGCCACCCTCGTATGGCACGGTGAGGCCGGCGCGCGTTGCGAGTTCCTCGACCGCATCGACGAATTCGAGGCGGTCGTAATCCATCAGAAATTTGATCGCGCTGCCGTGTGCGCCGCAGCCGAAACAGTGGAAAAACTGTTTAGCCGGACTGACCGTGAACGATGGTGAGCGCTCATCGTGGAACGGACAACGCGCCGAATAATCGCGTCCGGCCTTGCGCAACGGCACGCGCTGCTCGATCACATCGACGATGTCGATACGAGTCAGCAGTTCATCGATGAAGTTGTCGGGGATGCGGCCGGCCATGACTTGTTAGCATGCCACAGAGTGATATTTTCTGTGCGCAAAACGGCGATTCGCCGCTACGCACGCGGGTTTGATTTCAGCGCGACAGAAACGCAAAAAGCCGCTGGTGAGCGGCTTCGCGTAAACATCCCGCGGATGTTCGACTCAGTACAACTAGCCCAGTGCCGCGAGCTTGGTCTTGATGATGTCGGACAATTTGCCCATATCGGCACGCCCGGCGACCTTGGGTTTTACCAGACCCATGACCTTGCCCATGTCCTTGGCGCTGGTCGCACCGGACTCGACTATCGATGCCGCGATGATCTCGTCTACCTCGGCCGCGGAGAGTTGCGCCGGCAGGTAGGTTTGGATCACGCCGATTTCGTAATTCTCGACGGCTGACAAATCGCCGCGACCGGCGGCATCGAACTGGCTGACCGAATCACGCCGCTGCTTGAGCATTTTTTCGAGGATGGCGAGCACCTGGGTGTCGTCAACCTCGATGCGCTCATCGACTTCACGCTGCTTGATGGCAGCGTTGACCAGCCGAATGACGCCCAGGCGATCTTTTTCGCCCGCGCGCATGGCGGCTTTCATGTCCTCGAAGAGGCGAGCTTTCAGCGTCATGGTGATCGGCTCCGCTTCCAATAGTGCCTTTTCAGGCGCGCTTGAAACTGGCGGAGCCAAGCCCTATCAATACATGCGCTTGCGTTTGGTCACATCGCGCGATACCCGGCGAATGTGACGCTTGACCGCTGCTGCGGCCTTGCGCTTGCGCTCTTGGGTCGGCTTTTCGTAATACTCGCGCTTGCGCGTTTCGGCCAGTACACCGGCTTTTTCGCAGGTGCGCTTGAAACGACGCAGGGCGAACTCAAAAGGTTCGTTCTCGCGAACTTTAACGTTTGGCATGATCTCTCCGCTGGTACAATCAAGCCCGTTCTTGGGCCGAGCCGTGCATTTTAGCGTGTCAAAGCAGTCAATTGCAAAGCCTGGCCCCGTGCTCGGCATAGAGACCTCGTGTGACGAGACCGGCGTGGCAGTTTACGATTGCCAGCGCGGCCTGCTTGCGCACGAGCTTTACAGCCAGATTCGCATGCATGCGGACTATGGCGGCGTGGTGCCGGAACTGGCCTCGCGCGACCACGTGCGCAAGCTGCTGCCGCTGATCCGGCAGACGCTGCGCAGCGCGAATCTGCGCATGGACGAACTCGCCGGCATCGCTTACACCGCCGGCCCGGGCTTGGTCGGCGCGTTGCTGGTCGGTGCGGCGTGTGCGCGCAGTCTCGCATTCGCGCTCGATATTCCGGCGATCGGCGTACACCATATGGAAGGCCATCTGCTCGCGCCGTTGCTCGAATCCGATCCGCCTGCGCCGCCGTTTGTGGCGTTGCTGGTATCCGGCGGACATTCGATGCTGATCGAAGTCGCGGCGATCGGTAAATACCATTTGCTCGGCGATACGCTCGATGATGCCGCCGGCGAAGCGTTCGACAAGACCGCCAAAATGATGGGTTTGCCGTATCCCGGTGGCCCGCTGCTGGCGAAACTGGCGGAACACGGTCAGGCGGGGCGATTCAAGTTTTCGCGCCCGATGACCGATCGGCCCGGCCTCGATTTCAGTTTCAGCGGCCTCAAAACCCAGGTGCTGCTCGCGTGGCAGGCACACGGCAGCACGCCGAACGCACAGGCGGATATCGCGCGCGGGTTTCAGGAGGCCGTGGTCGATACGCTTTTGATCAAATGTCGCCGCGCGCTGGCGCAAACCGGCGCGAAGTCGCTGGTGATTGCGGGCGGCGTCGGCGCCAATCGGCAACTGCGCGAGCAACTATATGCCGCGGGGGAAAAAGAAGGATTCCGCGTGTATTTTCCGCGGCCGGAATTCTGCACCGACAACGGCGCGATGATCGCGCTGGCCGGTGCGCTACGCTTGCAAGCCGGACAAACGCAGGGACCGGAAATCAGCGTGCGGCCGCGCTGGGATTTGCAAACCTTGTCGGCGCTTGAATAATCGCTCTTCATCGGCGTCACCGGATCAAAAATAATCCACGCGAACGGCTTGCTGCATCGCGGCCGAGCGCGATATTCGCCCCACGATTCACGGAAACCGCACCATGGACATCGTATTCATCGAAGACCTGCGCATCGAAACCGTCATCGGCATCTATGACTGGGAGCGCAAGATTCGCCAGGTCGTGGCACTCGATCTGGAAATGGCGTTCGACAACACCCGACCTGCTGCCAGCGATCACATCGACGATACGCTCAACTACAAGGCGGTCAGCAAGCGTCTGATTGGATTTGTGGAATCTTCCACATGTGAACTTGTGGAAACCCTGGCCGAGCGTTGTGCAGCGATCGTGCGCAACGAGTTCGGAGTGAGCTGGGTGCGCCTGAAATTGTCCAAACCCGGCGCCGTGCGCGGCGCGCGTGCGGTTGGTGTTTGCATCGAGCGCGGCGACAAACCTGGCTGATGCCATACGCCTATCTCAGCCTCGGCTCGAACATCGATCCGGAAAAAAACCTGCGCGCGGCGATTCTCGACTTGCGCGCGCAGTTCGGCGCGGTCGTGCTGTCATCGCTGTATCGCTGCCGGGCGATCGGATTCGACGGCCCGGATTTTCTCAATATGGCCGCGATCATCGAAACGACGATACCACCCGTCGAGCTGAATGACTGGTTGCACAGACTCGAAGACCAGCACGGCCGCCGCCGCGACCAGCCACGTTTCGCCAGCCGTACGCTGGATATCGATATCGTGTTGTACGACGATCTGATCCTGCGTGGCGCGGGAAATCTCGAACTGCCGCGCAAGGAGCTCAAGCACGCGTTTGTGTTGTGTCCGCTCGCCGAAATCGCGCCGTTGGTTTTGCATCCGCTGTTGCATAAAACACTGGCGCAACTTTGGCTCGAGTTCGACGTGACGAGCGAGCCGCTTGAACGCCTCGCCGATATTCTCGGATAGTCCCATCGCGAATTCCCTGCGCGCAATCATTGCCATCTTTGCGCTGAAAAACACGGAATCTCACGCGATGCTTTACGCCATCGCGGCGCAATGTTAGAACGCATCCAACCAATAATCTTTGCCGGGGAGTAAATCATGTTCGAGAAATTTTCACGCAGTTGGGCGTTGGTCAAGGCGAGTGCTGGCGTATTGCGCGCGCAGAAAACTTTGCTGGTATTTCCGGCCTTGTCAGCGATCTGCACCATCATCGTCACTGCCAGTTTCTTTCTGCCGATGGCATTCACCGGCGAGCTGCAGCAGGCCTCGCGCACGCATGTGAGTCCGGGTGGTGCGGTGTTGATGTTCCTGTTCTACCTCGTGCAATATTTCGTCATCATCTTTTTCAACACGGCGCTGATCGGCGCCGTGACCATCCATTTGCGCGGCGGCACGCCGACCGCGGCCGATGGATTCCGCATCGCCATGTCGAAGCTGCCGACGATTTTCGGCTACGCGGTGATCTCCGCCACGGTCGGCATGGTATTGCGCGCCTTGCAGGATCGCGCCGGATTCATCGGCCAGTGGGTCATCAGCCTGATCGGCATGGGCTGGTCGCTCGCGACTTTCCTGGTCGTGCCGGTGCTCGTCAACAGCGATGTCGGCCCGTTCGATGCGGTCAAGCGCAGCGCCGAACTGCTCAAGCGCACCTGGGGCGAAAGCCTGATCGGCAACGCCGGCATCGGCGTGGTCTTCGGTCTGTTGATCTTCGGTTTGATCCTGGCCGCCGCCGGACTCATCACTCTTGCAGCGGTATCGCACTCGGTCATCCTGATCGGTGTCGTGATCGTATTGTGCGTAATCGCTGCTTTGATGCTCGCGCTGGTGCAAGCCGCGCTGCAGGGCATCTACGCCGCCGCGGTGTATCGCTACGCCGAGGAAGGTGTGGTCGGTGGTGGGTTCGATAATGCGCTTGTGGCGACTGCGTTCAAGCAGAAGTAGTTGGGACATCCATTTCAGGCAATGTGACTGATGCAACGTATCGAGCCAACATTCGGCAGCGCCGAGCCTGAGAAAGATCAAGTTGCCTTGACGCGTGCGCGCGCGATCGCCAAGTCGAGACGCACGCGCAAGGCAATACTTGACTGGCTGGTCACTGTCTTGATTGCCTTTGCCACAATTGCACTTTGTGTTGCCTGTGCTTGGTACGCCGGCGTGATTCCTGATCAATACAAATTCGGCACGCCGAAACTGTTTGAACGATCAATCATCGTGATCGGTTTTATTGTCGTTTTGGGTTCGCAGCTTGTCGGCAGTATTCTCATGTTCAATGTGAGTTTTGTGCAAGGAGGTCTATCTTTATTCGTGCCCGGTTACATCTACATCGCGCTGCGGCGAAACAAATTGTATGTCCCCGTCATGGGCACTTGGTTTGTTGGGCTGCTTGCCATTGTCGTCGGAACCATCTTGCTCGCTTAGAGTATTGACACAAGAGCCACGAAGTATTTGTCCGTGGCTTTCAAATAACCAAAGTCCGTCCACCATCAACCCGCAAAATCTGCCCCGTAACAAACCCCGCATCACGCAGCAGATAAAGCACCGCGCCCGCAACATCGTCCGGCGAACCGGCGCGCTTCAATGCGCTGCGTTTGACCAGCTCCTCGCGATCCGCGTATTCCTTGCCTTGTTCCGGCCACATCACCGCGCCGGGGGCGACGCCGTTGACTCTTACTTCGGGGCCGAGTTCCTTGGCCAGCGAATACGTCAGCATCGCGAGTGCGGCCTTGGCCATGCAATACACAGTGTGGCCGGGCAACGGGCGTTCGGCGTAAATGTCGACAAGGTTCACAATGTTGCCTTGTGCACTTTTCAGATGCGGCGCTGCCGCCTGAGCGAGAAAGAACGGCGCGCGTGCATTGCTGGCGAACAGTTCGTCCCATTGCGCGGGTGTGGTGGCGCCGATCGCGGTCGGATAAAAACTAGATGCGTTGTTGATCAGGCCATCGAGCCGGCCAAAACGCGCGATAACGGCATCGATGAGTGTCGGCAGATTTTCCACATCCGCCAGATCCGCCTGCAGCGCGAGCGTGCTGCCGAGGCGCTGCGTTTCGAGTTCGGCGATCAAAACATCGAGTTCGGCCCGCGAGTGTCGGCAATGCAATGCCACGTCATAACCTGATGCATGCAAACGCCGCGCGATGACGCTACCGACGCGGCGCGCGGCGCCGGTGATCAATACAACGGGACGTAATTCGGCGGTCATGGCTTATCCTGCATGGTGTATGGGTAGCGGCGGGTCGAACTGCTATTCTGTAGCACGCACCCTGCATGTTACACAGCTGAATAAATATCCTGTCTTTCTGTGCCGATCTGCCAGGCAGCTCACCCTTCATGTCGACCTTGCCCACGCCAACCAGCGACGAACTAGCCCACAGTGAAAAGCTGCTGGCGCTGATTCGTGCCGAGATAACGGCGCGCGGATCGATTCCGCTTTCGCGTTACATGGAGCTGGCCTTGTACGCGCCGGGGCTCGGTTATTACAGCGCGGGCAAAACCAAGTTCGGCGCCGCCGGCGATTTTATAACCGCGCCCGAGCTCGGCGATATTTTCGCACGTTGTATTGCGCATGCCGTGGCGCCATTGCTGCGCGAGCTTGGCCCGCATGCGCTGTTCGTCGAACTCGGCGGCGGCAGTGGGGCCTTCGCGCGCGACCTGTTGCTGGCGCTGGCCGAACTCGACGCATTGCCGCGGCGTTACCTGATGCTCGAACCCAGCGCCGATTTGCGCGAACGCCAGCACGCTTTGTTGCACGAATCGCTGCCGTTGCCATTGAGTAGCCGCGTGCACTGGATCGAACGCCCACCGCACGAAGACTGGCACGGGGTTTTGTTCGCTAACGAAGTGCTCGATGCACTGCCGACCACGCGTTTTGTGATACGCGACCGCGAGGTTTTTGAAGAGGTTGTGCTCTGCGATGCGCTCGGTGAATTGCGTATCGATATACATCCTGCCGATACGCTGACGACAACTGCGGTGCGATCGGTCGAGCGTTATCTCGGGCTGACTTTTGCCGATGGTTACCGTTCGGAAATTCTGCCGCAATTGCCCTGGTGGATCGCCGCGGTGATCGGATCGTTGCGCCAGGGTCTCGCGCTGTTTGTCGACTACGGTTATGCGCGCCGCGAGTTCTACGCGCCCGAGCGCAGCGATGGCAGTTTGATTTGCCACTATCGCCATCGCGCGCATGGCGATGTCTTGTTTCTGCCGGGGCTGCAGGACATCACCGCATTCGTCGATTTCACTGCGCTCGCCGAAGCCGGTGCCAGCGCGGGTTTTGCGCTCGCCGGATATTCGTCGCAAGCGCAGTTCGTGCTCGGCAACGGTCTACCGGAAATCCTCATGCAATCGGCAATGTTGCCCGATGCCGAACGCCTGCGTCTCGGCAACGAGATCAAACGGCTGACCTTGCCCGGCGAAATGGGCGAACGTTTTCAGGTGATGGGATTGCAGCGCGGCCTCGGCGAAGACTGGGCTTTGCACGTGCTCGGCGGTTTGCGTCACCGTTTGTAGCTGCTGCGAGTTCGTGGCTGCATGGCCGCAGTTTTGTTCGGCTACGAACCGGCCTCGTGATCCTGCGCACGTTGTGTCGCACGCACTGACGCGACTGCCTGCAGACGCGCCGCGCGTATTTTTTCGCCGATCTCGATGCCGCTGAATCCCTGCTCGACAAATACTTTGGCACTCACCGCGGCGGCAGCAGAAAACAGCGCGAGCAGGTACACGGTTTGCGGATACGGCTCGTGCTCGCGGCCGAGCCGCCCGCGTTTGTCGCATTCGCATATCAGCGCGAATTGCCGCACTCGTTCGGGTCGACGAAACGCATCGAGTTGTTCGAGCAGTTTGAGCAATGTCTCGGCGCGCAGCTCGAACAATTGATGCATCTGCAGGTGCAACTTGCACACCAGTTCGGCCAGCGCCGCATATTCTGCCGGCACTTTCAGCCGTGCTGCCAAAGCGCGCAGCGGCGCCACACCGGTATGTTCATGGCCGATATGCCGCGGCAAAATATCGGCCGGCGTCAGCGCCTTGCCGAGATCATGCGTGAGCGCGCACCAGCCGATCAACGTGTCGCCCGGCGCCAAGCGCGCGGCGACATCGAGTACCAGTTCAATGTGGATGCCGGTGTCGATCTCGGGATGGAATTCGGCGCGTTGCGGTACGCCATACAACGCGTCGATCTCGGGAAACAAAATTTTCAGCGCGCCACATTCGCGCAACACTTGCAGGAACGCAGACGGCGTGGACTCGCTCAATGCCTTGCGCGTTTCCGCCCAGATGCGCTCGGGCACGAGATGATCGGCCTCACCATCGCGGGTCATCTGCTGCATCAGCGCGCGGGTTTCGTCGGCGACCCGAAAACCGAGATTCGCGAATCGCGCGGCGAACCGCGCGACGCGCAAAATCCGCACCGGATCTTCGACAAAGGCCGGCGCGACATGGCGCAGAATCCGCGCGTGCAGATCGCGCGCGCCGCCGTACGGATCGACCAGTGTGCCGTGCTCGTCTTCGGCCATTGCGTTGATGGTCAGATCGCGGCGAGCGAGATCCTGTTCCAAGGTGACGTTTGCATCGGCCTGGAATTCGAAGCCGTGATAACCGCGGCCGCTTTTGCGTTCGGTGCGTGCGAGCGCGTATTCCTCGCCGCTGTGCGGATGCAGGAAAACCGGGAAATCCTTGCCCACGGGTTTGTAGCCGAGGCGTAACATGTCCTCGGCGCTAGCGCCGACCACCACGTAATCGCGATCCTTGATGGGAATGCCGAGCAGGCGATCACGCACTGCTCCGCCGACGAGATAAATTTGCATGCGGTAATTGTGCCACGCGCGATCGGTGACGTGATTTTTTTCGCGACGAGGGTTCGTCAGGTTTTGCGATAGCGATCTAGTCGCGCCTGTTTATTCTCGCCGCGCAGCAATGCCGGCATGATGTTTTGCATCGGCGTCGGTATGATGCCGAGCGCAGCCAGACCATCGTGCTCGGGCACGGAATCGAGCAATAGCGATTTGTAGTTGTCGCTCGAAAACGGTTTGCCCGGAACAAAATCGAACACGCGGCCTTGCAGTTTTCCGAGTATTTCCGGCAGGCCGATTACGAAACGTTTGCGCCGTATCAGCAGTGCCGTGTATCGCACGATTTCGCGCAAGCTGAGGATTTGCGGGCCGCCGAGTTCGTAGGTCTGGCCGACACTTTCTGGCGTGAGCAGGCTGCGCGCGAACGCCTCGCAAATGTCGCCGACATACACCGGCGCAAAACGCGCGTTGGCGCGAGCGAGCGGCAGCACTGGCGCGATCTTCAGCAGATCGGCGAAACGATGAAACAGACCGTCGCCACGACCGAAAATTATCGACGGCCGGAAAATCGTCCAGTCCAGATCGCTCTGCCTGATCGCGGTTTCCGCCGCGCCGCGCGTCTGCAGATAAAAACTGTCGCCGCGTCCCGCGTTCAGCGCGCTCATCTGCAACAACCGTTTCACACCGACTTTTTTGCACGCCGCGATCAAGGCCTGGGTCAATTCGACATGTGCTTTTTGAAAACCGCGCCCGCTGCGACCGCGCTCGTTGAGAATGCCGACCAGGTTGATCGCCGCATCGATGTCGCGCAGTTCATGTGCCAGCACATCGGCATCGTAAACATCGGCATCGATCACACGCACGCCCGGCAGCAAGGCGAGCCCGCGATGCGCCACGCGATAGCGCGTGAGCACAGTGATGCGATGGCCATCGCGCACGAGGCGCGGCAACAAATGGCTGCCGACAAAACCGGTACCACCGAGTATGAGCAAATGCTGCGGTTTCATTTGGATGGGTCACCTGCACAAGTCATGGCGAAATAGTAGAACAACACCCACGCTTTATCGGCGTGAAGATCGCCGAGTTTTGTATATGCAGTCGGAAAAATCTGCGCGTGTAGCCGGGCTGTTGAATTCGGCATAAACGCCAATTTGGCGGCGCAGGCGTAGCGGCGAAAAATCTAATACTATCTTTCGCTCACGGACGTTGGAGATAAATCATGCGCAGTTTACTGATCCATTTTGCAGCTCTGGTCATGTTGGGTTTTGTCGGTGCCGCGGTGGCGCAGAGCGCGGAGGACGAGGCGAAACTTTGCGGCATCGATCCGGCGCATTCCACCTTCCGCACCACGCATTTTTCTGGCGGCGATGTCACAGTCACTGTACCGATTGATGCCGATGGCAATCCGGCTGCGGCGCTGGATGCTGGTCCGTTTGCAGCGAAGGTTGTCGCATCGGGCAAGCGCGAAAAATCGATTTTTCCGAAGCAGGAATTCGATCCGGGCGTGGCGGCGATTCCGGTGTCGGTGCGAGTGTCGTGTTATGCCGACGGCCGACGCATCGTGGTCACGGTGCCGATGAAGGACGCTGAGCCGTATACGCCGGCGATCACCAAGATGTTTGGCAATCCACTACCGCCGCCGGCTGACGAAAAGAAGAATTCTACGATGGTGTCAGTCGGTGCGAAGTCGGTAGGTATTGACGGTTATCAACACATCTATGTTTACGCGCGCAAGATCCAGCCTGTATCCGACTGGGTACTGGTGCGCGACGAACTGGTTTGCGAAAAAGGCGATACCTGCTGGTCGAGTTGAGCTTGCTCGATTCGGTCAGTGGCGGCGAATACGCATCGCCGCTGACTCCGAACCTTCGTCAGAAAAACATCCAGCGATTATTGCGTTTAATTACTGCGTTGCGCCGGTTTTACCGTCAGCCGGCGCTGGCGTAATCACTGGTACCTCGGGTAGCGGACAACTCATCTGCTTGCGCGGCGGTGTTTCCGTCGCGGGCGGCGCACCCGGATTCAGCGCTAGCGCCAAACGGCTCGACAGCGGCAGCGCGGTTTGATTCAGGCGCCAGTCGTAGATCACGCTAAAGGCGAGCACGCTGGAAACATATTCGCGGGTTTCGCGGTACGGAATGGTCTCGACAAAAATGTCCGGATCGAGAGTGCCGCGTTGTGCGACCCAGCGGTCTACTGCTTCCGGGCCGGCGTTGTAAGCCGCGGTAGCAAGCCACGTGCGGCCATCGAAACGCGCCGACATATTGCTCAGATAACGTGTGCCTAGCGCGATATTGGTGGCGGGATCGTACAGATCAGCAGCATTGCGGTAGCTGCTTTTCTGCGCCTTTGCCAGACGTGCCGCGGTGCCCGGCAAAAGCTGCATAAGGCCATACGCATCGGCGCCCGAATGCGCGTCGGTCATCCACGCGCTTTCGGCGCGGATGATGCCGTAGGTCCACGCCGGATCGATGCCGGTATCGCGCGAATTGGTTTCGACTTCATTCTTCAGCGCGAGCGGAAAGCGCAGATCGTACAGACGCAATTCTTCGCCATGCGCAAACGCAAATACGGCACGATCGTACCAGCCGCGCTGGTTGGCGATTTCGGCGGCGATACGACGTTGTTCAAGCGCGAGATCGGCGAGGGTGAAATCCCATTCGCGACGCGCTTCCTTCAAACGCCCCAGCGACTGGAATTCAAACGCGCGCTGCAGGCCCGGCAAGCCATTGAGTTGCGCTTGCGCGCTGGTATTTGCGGCGATCTGCAACGGACAAACCGCGTACGGTAACTGCGCGCGATCGGCGGCGAGAAAACCGAAATAATTCGGCTCGCGTGCAACCGCGGCAAACAACGCATTCGCCTCGCTATTGCGCTCGAGTTTCATGAGCATGCGCGCGCGCAGGTAACGCCAGCGCGGGTCGGCCTTCTGTGTGTCGCTCAGGCTATCCAGCGCGGCAAGCGCATCCGCCCAGTTTTGTGCCGAGAGCGCCAGACGCACACGCCATTCGCGCGTTGCGTCGTCGCCGAATTCCGCCGGCAACGCATCCAACCGCGCCAGCGCATCGGGCGCAAAACTCGATGCGCGATACAACGCCAGCGCATGCAGGATGCGGCCACGTTGGCTCGATTCGAATTTGAATTTGTCACCGAGTTTGGCCCATAGCGTTTCGGCGGCTTCGCTGTTTTTCTTCGCCAAACGGCTCAGGCCATAAGCGATGGCATCGCGGGCGCGTGAGGTATCCGGCCAGGTTTCGGCTTTGCCGAGATTGGCTGCCGGGTCACGCAGACTCGCGGCGATACGCTCGCCGTCGTCGCGCTCGCTCACCGGCAATTGCGCGGCGAGGTTGCCGGTCAGCTCGGCATTGTTGGCCGCTGCGGCAAGATCCAGGCGCTGCCACAATTGTTTGCTCTGCAAGCTGCCTTGCGCGCGCGCCCAGGCGAACACGGCATCGCAGGCCGCAGGTGTTGCGCTGGCGCTGAGCCACAAGGGTTCGATCTCGTCGCCGTAACTTGGCGTTTTACCGAGCGCGATGCGCGCTTGTAATTCGTCACAACGCAGCTCGCGATTTTTGCTGGTTTCGTAGTGGTCAAGAAAATCCTGCCACAGGCCACGTTTGGCCAGTTGCACCAGATAGGCATCGCGCAACAAATGCGCGGGCAGCGAGTTTGCCCAAGCCTTGAGGTAGGCATCGACGGTGGCGCGATCAAGTTCGCTGCGTTGTTGCAGGCCGGCGAGTTCGAGGTAGGGGTACAGCGGATAGTTTTCGAGTCCAACGCTGAGTTTGCGCCATGCGTCGCCGGGCGCGCGCTGTGCCGCTTGATACGCCGCCTGAAACTGCAGCCGCTGGCGCGCGAGCGTTGCGCTGTCGGGCGTCACCTCGGCCATGGATAGCGTGGTAGCGAAAATCGGCAGGAGCGCCAGCAACAGAAAAAAACGTTTTGGGAGATGCATATC
Organism: Pseudolysobacter antarcticus; assembly: GCF_004168365.1. GTDB lineage: Bacteria > Pseudomonadota > Gammaproteobacteria > Xanthomonadales > Rhodanobacteraceae > Pseudolysobacter > Pseudolysobacter antarcticus. The sequence continues at coordinate 4,290,997 of NZ_CP035704.1, read as the reverse complement.
GAGCGCTGTTGGTTGTAACTGCAATTAGTTGAGGGCCCAGACAACGCTTTGTTGCGATGCGTGTTTGGGCCGTGTCGAAGTCATGGCGTGAGGATAGACGAGGCGGCGTGCCATGTCGATTAAATACTTGTATTACAGTCAGTTAATGGATTTTTATAAGTCTCGTATGAAGTCTTGATCCCGCCCCGTAGAGATTGTCTCGGATCGGACAAGGGGGCTGGCAATTCGTTTTTTTGTGTGCAACGATTACACTGTCATTACAATTTGTTCACATTCTCGTCATAAGTCGAGTAGCGCTCAGTCCATCCACCCCATTATCCCGAGAGGTTCAAATGAATGCGATGCCGCGTCGTTTGCTAAGTGTCAGCGTGATTAGCGCTTTGTTGTTGCCCTTGTACGCTGCGCCCGTGCTAGCTCAACAGAATAATCGGGGTGGGGATGACACCCAAAAGCTCGAAGCCGTGAATGTGACCGGTTCGCGCATCAAGAAGGCTGAAGTCGAAGGGCAGAGCCCGGTCATCACGATCACGGCCAAGGATATCGAAGACACCGGTCTCGGCTCGATCGGCGATGTGATCCAGCGCCTGTCGGTATCGGGTTCATCGCTGAATACCAAATTCAATTCTGCCGGCAACTTCGGCTTTCCGCCGGATGGCGGCGGTGTCGGTTCGGGATCGACCACGATCTCGCTGCGCAATCTCGGTGCCAAGCGTGCCTTGGTGCTGGTTGATGGTCTGCGCTGGGTGCCTGAATCTTCTGCTTCGGGCGTGAGTGCTGCGGTTGATCTGAACACGATCCCGGCGAGCATCGTCGAGCGCATTGAAATCCTTACTGATGGCGCATCATCGTTGTACGGCTCCGATGCGATCGCTGGCGTGATCAACATCATCACCAAGAAAAAGCAGGATGGTATCGGTCTGCATATTTACGGTGCCAATGGCTCGGTCGGCGACGGCAAAACTTATTCCGGCAATATCTCGCTCGGCGCGAGTGGCGAGAAGTTCGATTTCTTTATGGACATCAGCCATTTCAAGCAGGATTCCGTGAGTTCCGGCGACTGGGCGCAGTCGAGCTTTCCGGTACCCGGGATCGGTCTGGCCGGCGGCAGCTCGGCTACGCCGCGTTCGCGCGTTGACTTCACCTCTCCGGGCGGCCCGAATTTCGACGCGCTGTGCCCGGAGGGCGTGTGTGACCTGACCGCGATTGGCAAGGCGCCAGCCGGTGGTTTGCAGGCGTTTCCGGGTGGATACAAGCAGTGGGGTGGATCAGTCGATCGTTTCAACTTTGCGCCATTCAACCTGCTGCAAACGCCATCCGATCGTACCGGCATCTTCGCGCAGGGCACCTACCACATTACCGACACCATCAACTTCTCGCTGAAGGGTCTCTACAATACGCGTGATTCGCAAAACCAAGCCGCGCCGGAGCCGATCTTCCTCGGCAACTTCTGCGCCGCGCTTGATCTGTGCAGCCGCGTTGGCGTGGACGTCACCAATCCGTACAACCCGTTCGGCATCACGCTCAGCCCGAATGACCCGAACTGGGGCATGGGACGCCGTCCGATCGAAGGCGGGCCGCGTATCTTCAAACAATCGGTCGATACGCGCTATGTGTCGGCCACTTTGAATGGCACACTGCAGCTCGCCGGACACGACTATTCGTGGGATGTGAACTTTGTCGATAGCGACAACAAGGCGGATCAGACCGTCACCGGGACATACAATATTCGCCACATCCTCAATGCACTTGGTCCGGTCAGCGCGTGCACGGCGCCGTGCGTGCCGCTGAACGTGTTTGGTGGCCCGGGCACGATCACCCCGGAAATGCTGAAGTACATTCTGTTCACCGAGAATGACCGCAGTGACGAAAAACTCAAGACTTGGTCGGCGAATATTTCTGGCGATCTGTTCGCATTACCCGCCGGTGCGTTGACCGCCGCTGCCGGTTATGAGCATCGCCGCAACGATGGTTCGTATTCGCCGGATTCGGTCGTCATTGCCGGCGATTCTAACGGCGTGCCTTCCGGTGCGACCACCGGTGGTTATTCCACCAATGAATATTACGTCGAGTTGAATGCGCCGCTGATCGCCGATGTCACCGGCATCAAGCACCTCGATCTGAGTGTTGCCTCGCGTTATTCGGACTATTCGAATTTCGGCGGTACCACCAACAACAAGCTCGGACTGCGCTGGCAGGTATTTGATGACCTGACCTTCCGCAGCACTTGGGCCGAAGGTTTCCGCGCACCTTCAATCGGCGAGTTGTACAGCAGCTTCTCGCGTTTCGACGCCAACCTGATCGATCCATGCAACGGTGCAACCGGTGTACTCGGTAGCAACTGCCACGCTCTGGGCATTGCCAATCCGGCGACATTTGCACAGCTGAATCCTCAGATCTCGGTGATCACCGGCGGTGCCGTCGATCTGCAGCCTGAAACGTCGACGAGTCTAACCCTCGGCGGTATCTACAGCCCAGGTTGGGCGGAGAGCAGCGGTTGGTCGCAGAAGCTCGATTTCGACGTTAACTATTACAAGATCCACGTCGATAACTCGATCCAGGCACCCGACGCGCAAACCCAGCTCAACCGTTGCGCGCAGACGCTTGATCCGGTGTATTGCACGGGTATCACGCGTAACGCTGCGGGCCAGATCAGTGGCTTCAACAACATTTTGCGTAATCTGGGCCGTATCGATACCAACGGTATTGACGTCGGGCTGAACTGGACGTTGCCCGACACTAGCGTCGGCCGTTTCGGCGCAGGCATCCAGACCACGTACACCATGAACTACAAGTCGACTAGCCAGGATACCGGCTTGATCGAACCGAAGGTGGTCGGTGTGGAAAGCGGTGATAGCGGGATTCCGCGTATACGCAGCACTTTCAACGTGAACTGGGCGCTGGCCGATTTCACCGCGCGCTGGACACTCCGTTATATGTCAGCTCTGAAAGAGGATTGTGGTTCAGCGGGCGGAGCGGCGATCTGCGGCGACAACGTCAACCCGAATGGAAGCAATGTGGCACCCAACCGTCCGGACGGTACTAATCGTCTCGGCGCCACGACCTATCACGATATCCGCGCGAGCTGGAAAGTGCCGGTCAAGTTCAACATGCTGATTTCAGCTGGCGTCAACAACCTGCTCGACAAGGATCCGCCGGTTTGCCTGAGCTGCTCGTTGAACGGCTACGACGCATCGAACTACGATTTGCCAGGTCGCTTCAGCTACGTCGAAGCCAGCATCAAGTTCTAAGTACAAACTATGCACCGGCGCAAGACCGGTTCTGGGGAAAATGATTTGGGGCCGCGAGAGCGGCCCTATTTTTTTGTCTGCCGATTCCTTGCGGGTTTCATGCTCGTTTTGCGGCGCTAACCGGCCACAAAATATTCGATCGCGCACGAGAATTTTCGCCAGAGCGGTACTGCCTCAGCGCGACGCTCAATCCAGGCGAATGCTCGCCGCCAGCGGCAGATGATCCGACACCGCATGCGGCAGCGTGCGCAGATGTTCGACGTGGATATGCTGCGACACGAGGATATGGTCGATCGCGCGCAACGGTCGCCAGCTCGGGAATGTCGGCGGCGGATCAGGCGGCGGTGTCAGCGATGTGCGTGCGTACAAACCTTGCAGCTCGGCGCTGTCGGCGGTGCAATTCAGGTCACCCATCAATACCGCATGCGTATGCGAGCCGATCAGCTCGGCGACAAAGTCCAGCTGGCGTCGCCGCGCTTTCGGTCCCAGCGACAAGTGCGCGACCAGGATCACCAGCCCATGCCACTCGGGCCCATAACGCGCCCACAGCACGCCGCGTCCGGGAATTCGTCCGGGCAACGGATAGTCGATGACTTCGATCGGCTCGCGTCGGCTCAGCAGGCCGTTGCTGGAATGCGCAAACTGGCCGACCTTGCGATTCGGCTGATGGCTCCAGAATGGAAAATGCGCAGTCTCGGCGAGATACTGGATCTGGTTCAAAAATCCCGAGCGCAGACTGCCGGCATCGGCTTCCTGCAATCCGACCAGGTCGAATTCGGTCACACGCAGCGCAAGTTCATCAAGGTTGTTGCGCTTGCTGCGCGCCGGTAAAACCTGCGTCCAGCTTTTGGTAACGTAATCGCGGTAGCCGCTGACGCTGGTGCCGGCGAGGATATTGCAGCTCAGCAACTGCAGGCGCGTGCCTGCAGTGCTGGTGGAGTCGGGTGTAGCCTCGGCGATAGTGGCGATCATGACACGAGACTATCAGTTTGTGTTGTGAACAGGCTGCGACGGCAGCGCTGTCGATGTTGCGTGTGCCGATTATTTGGCTTTTTTGCCGGCGCTTTCCTGGGCGACCAGAAATTCTGCGATCGCAATCATTTCCGGGAACTGCACACCGTGATCGTTGACCGAAACGCGGTATTTGCCATTGACGATCAGGGTTGGCGTGCCTTCGACGCCGTAGCTGCGCACGAGGTCGTTGCCGTGCGCGAGTTTGCCTTCAATCACAAACGAACCTGCCGTGGACAGGAAATTTTCCGACTTCACGCCGTAGTCGGCATAAAAATTCGCGAGGTCTTGGATCGTGCGCAACGGCTTGTGGTCGCGATGGATCGCATCCAGCAGCGCTTGATGACTCTTGTCCAGAATACCGAACGATTGTGCGGTATAAAAACCGCGTGCGTAAGGCTCCCACGCCGGATTGAAAACCGCTGGCAGGCTGACGAATTGCGCGTTGCTCGGCAACTTCGCCTTGAGCTGATCCACATACGGCTGGAAGTGCGCGCAATGCGGGCAGGCGTAGCTAAACACCTCGAGCACTTCGATCTTGTCGCCCGTGCTGGTGGGAATCGGCGGATTGATAAGGACATAATCCTTGCCGGCTTCCCACGTGCGCGTTGCGGCGGGCGCGGCTTTTTCCTCGGCATGACCGGCGGTAACCAGCAGCAAGCCGGCGACGATGAAGGCGAAACGCTGCAACATGGGGTATCTCCGTAATCGATCGTTAAGAATTATTTGGCCGCGCCGCTTTCGCGCGCTACCAGATATTGCACGATATCAGCGGTGTCCGCGCCTACACGCACACGATACTTGCCGTTGACGATGAAAGACGGCGTACTTTCGACGCCGTAGGCTTTCTGCATCGCGCTCGCGCGCTTGACTTTGGTATCGATGGCGAAGGATTTTGCGGTGTCGATAAAATCCTGTGCCTTCACGCCATAGTCCGCATAAAAGCTGCCGAGGTCATCAATGCTGTTGAGTTTCTGCGGCACAGTGTGGGTGACGTAGATCGCGTTCAGCAAGGCCTGATGACTTTTCTCGAAAATACCGAGTGCCTGCGCCGTGTAATAAGCGCGCGCGTAGATCGGCCAGCCGGGCTGGAAATCCGCTGGCATATAGAGCCATTGCGCATTCGCTGGCAGGCTCTTCTGCATTTTGTCGGCGGTGGGCTGATAGTCGGCGCAATGCGGACAGCCGTAGCTGAAAACTTCCAGCACTTCGATCTTGTCACCGGTGTTGGTGGTTTGCGCCGGCTCGACCAGGAAATAATCCTTGCCCTCTACCCACTTGCCCGCTTTCGCCGCTTCGACTGCCACGGCGGAATGGGCAACGGCCAGAGTGGCCAGCAGGCTGAAAATGATTTTGTACATCGAGAACCTCAGAGTGCGGTGAGCGGTGTCAGACACACCGCGTGCGGTTTAGGTTCCGCGCGGCATGGTTGGCGGTTGTGGCTGCGTTTATCGAGCGCTCTTGCCGGTCTCGGCACTGGCCGAGCCAGCGTTGTGCAGGCCTTCGATGTAAGAGGAAAGCGCCGCGATATCATCGGCCGACAAGCGCATCGCAATCGCCGGCATGATCTTGGCGTGTTCGTCGTCGCCCCAGCTCTTGCCGTCATGCCAATCCTTGAGCTTGGCAGAAATGTAGTCGGCATATTGTCCGGCGAGCTGCGGATAACCCGCCGCCGGATTGCCGCGACCGTCCGGGCCGTGACAAGCCATGCAGGCCGGTGCACCGGCGTCCTTGTCGCCGCCGCGATAAAGTGCCTGACCGCGTACTTTCATCTTGTCGTCGGCCACACCCGGGGTCGAACTCTTGCTCGCGAAATACGCACCGAGATCGTGCATGTCCTGATCGGACAATGTCGCGGCAAAACCCATCATCACCGGCGCTTCGCGTTTCATCGTCTTGATCAGCGTGATCTGGCGCGCGATGTACTGTTCGTGCTGCCCGGCAAGTTTCGGATATTGGGCCGACGCGGAATTGCCGTCCAGACCGTGACACGCGCCGCACGTAGCAGACTTGGTTTCGCCGGCCTTGGCATCGCCCACGATCACCGTCTTGGCGGCTTCTTCGGCCTGAACGGCACCGACTGCAAACACTAGCGCCAGCGCAAATACTCGCCGAAAGCTCATACACTTCACTCCAGAAAATTATTGATAACCGATCGTGCGCCAACGGCGCATCCGCGAATGCCGCGGAAAACGGCGAAATTATATACCAGCGCCGCCGCAACGCGGTCAAACCGGTGGCGCTTTGCGGCAGATCTGTCTGCGAATAGGCAGGTGCGCAGCGGTTTGTCTTGGCCGACAGCAGTGCGATCACGGCCGCGATTGTCCGCGCGCCGCACGCAAGCGGTTAAACTGCCGACCACGCTGCCCGCTCCGAGTACCTCATGAAAAGTAATCCTTTCGCCCAAGCAGCTTACGCCTTGAGCGCGCATCAACTCGAACAACTGCCGGACGACAGCGGCCTCGAAATCGCGTTTGCCGGGCGCTCCAACGCGGGCAAGTCGAGTGCGATCAATGCAATCTGCGACCACGTCGGCCTCGCGCGCACCAGCAAGACGCCGGGCCGCACCCAGCAACTGGTGGTGTTCACGATGGATTCTTCGCGCCGCCTGATCGACTTGCCGGGCTATGGTTATGCCGAAGTGCCGCAAAAGCTGCGCGATCACTGGCGCCTGCTGATCGACAAATACTTGCGCATTCGCGATTCGCTGCGTGGCATCGTGCTGATCATGGACGCGCGCCATCCACTCAAGGAATTCGATCAGCAGATGCTGACGTTTTGCGCAGCAATCGACCTGCCGTGTCATTGCCTGATCACCAAGGCCGACAAACTCACCTTCAGCGAAGGCCAGAAAACTCTCGCGACGGTAAAAAAACAGATCACCGCGATCAGCGAACACGCCAGCGCGCAATTGTTTTCGTCGAGCAAAAAAACCGGTGTCGAAGAAGCGCGCAAGCAGCTGGGTCTGTGGCTCGGCATCGAACTCTAGGCGCGTCGTTGCAAGCTCACTCGCGCTGACGCGGGTCGAGCCACAAACGGAATCCATCGACGAGCACATTCACCGCGATCACCATCGCCCCCGCGACCAGCACGACGCCGAGCACGAGCGTGTAATCGCGGTTCAACGCGCCTTGCACGAAATAACGGCCAATGCCCGGAGTGCCGAAGATCTGCTCGACCACGGCCGAGCCGGTGACGACCGCGATCAGCGCCGGACTGAGCCAGCCGATCAGCGGCAATAGCGCGGGCTTGAACGCGTGCACAAACAATAATCGTGCCTCGCCAAAACCGCGTGATCGCGCGGCGCGCAGATAATCGGATTGCAATACCTCGATCAGACTCGCGCGCATCAGCCGCGCGCAATACGCAAGATTCGGCAGCGCCAGCGCGATCACCGGCAACACCACATAGCGCCAGTTGCCGCTGCTGCCGTCGCCACTCGCCCAACCGCCGGCGGGCAGCCAATGCAGTTTCACCGCGAACAATAAAATCAGCAGTGGCGCGATCACGAACTTCGGTAACGCCTGGCTGATGCTCGCTATCGCCATGAGCAAACGATCGCTCATATGCTGATGCCGCAACGCCGCGATCGTGCCGAGTGGCACGCCGACCAGCAGCGCGAGCAGCAATGCCAGGCCACCGGTCAGACACGATATCGGCAAACCTTGCGCGACCAGTTCGTTCACGCTGAAGTCCGGGTACTGAAACGACGGCCCCAGATCGCCATGCGAAAGTTGCGCGAGGTAATCCAGATATTGCCGCCACAGCGGTTGATCGAGGTGGTACAGCGCGGCGAGATGCGCGACAACTTCGGGTGGTGCGGATTTTTCCGCATCGAACGGCCCGCCCGGTGCGGCGTGCAGCAACACAAAACATAGGGTCACAAGCAGCCACAACGTCAGCGCTGCACCACAAAGGCGCAGCAGCAGTTTGCGCATCATGGCGTTGCCGCGCTGCGCGTTTGCGTCGACGCATCTTCACTCAGCCAGCGGGACGCATGATGGTCGAGCGGATTCGCCGCAAACCCTGTGATGCCGGATCGAAGCAGATGTTTCGACGTGTAGAAATAAATCGGCAGCAGCGCCTGATCGCGCAGCAATTTTGCCTCGGCCTGCTGCAGCAGTGCGCTGCGTTGTGGACCGATCGGCAGCTGTCGCGCCGCACTCAGGAATGCATCGAATTCGGCGTCGTGATAACCACTGTTGTTGAGCGCGTTGTCGCTAACGAAGCCGTCGAGAAAACTCAGCGCATCGTTGTAATCAGCGATCCAGCCGGCGCGAAAAACCTGCGTGATCGCACGCTGGCGGCGTTCCTGCACAAACACTTTCCACTCCTGATTGCGCAGCGTTACATGCAACCCCGGCAACTTGCGCCACATCGCCGCCACCGCCAGCGCGAGTTTGCGGTGCAGGGTCGAGGTGTTGTAACGGATCTCGATACTCAGCGGCTGTGCCTTGGAATAACCGGCCTCGGCAAAACGTTGTTGCGCGAGGCTTTCGCGTTGTGCCGCGGTAAGCGTGCTGCTGGTCATCGATTGCGCCTGGTAATCGCGCAGGCTCGGCGGCACCAGACCATACGCCGGCTGCTCACCGAGGCAGGTAATGTACCGCGTGAGAATATCGCGATCGATGCTCAGTGCCAGCGCTTCGCGCAGTGCGAGATTGTTCTGCAACGGCGCACGCGTGAGGTTGAAGCCGAAATAAAAACTGCCGAGATACGGGTCGATGTGCAAGGTATCGCCAAACTCCGCGCGCAACGCCGACAACGATTGCGGCGGCAGCGTTTCGGTCAGGTCGATATCACCCGCGCGAAATCGTTTGAGCTCGCTCACCGCGTCTTCAGTGACGATGTAGTTGATGCGCGAAAAATGGACCGAATCGGCGTCGCGGAAATGCGGATTTTTTTGCAGGCTCAGCGATGCTTGCGGCGTCCATGCGCTCAAGATGTAAGCGCCATTGCCGACCAGATTTCCCGGTCGCGCATGTTGCGCGCCGTAACGCGCCACCGCAGGCATATACACGGGGAACGCGATCGGCAGAGCGAGCAGATCGAGCAGCGGCGCCGGTCGATCAAGTCGGATTTCGAGCCGATGGGCATCGAGCGCAATCACGCCGAGTGTCGCCGGCTCGGCAATGCCGCGCATGATCTCGGCGCCGTGCGCAATCGGACTGAGCAATTGCGCCAGCGGCGCGGCGGTTTGTGGCGTCAACGCGCGTTGCAGGCTCGCCACAAAATCCTGCGCGGTCAGTGGCTCGCCGTTCGACCAGCGTGCGTCGTCGCGCAACTCGAATTGCCACACGCGCTCATCCAGGGAATGACTCCAGCTTTTTGCCACGCCGGGGATCAACGTGCCATCGGCCGTCTCGGTCACCAGACCTTCGTACAGATCGCGCAGGATGTTGCCGCAAGCGACTTCCTGGCAGCGATGGGCGTCGAGCGTCGCGGGTTCGGGGCCGTTGCCGCGCGTGAGCGTGCGCTCGCTCATATCTGCGGCAAGCGCGTTCGACACCGCGACGACGGACAGCCACGCCAATGCCGACAAGGCATGCAGCCATCGCCGCGAACGAGTTGTTATAGTGATCGAGTGCACGCATGAAGTGTTCGGCCAAACGCGCTGGCGCGCAAGCCGTGAAGAAACTTCCGTGCCGCTCCTTTCGTTTCGTCAGCGCGGCCCCATGTGAGGGGCTAGGCTTAATTCAGGTGAGGTGGGTGTGTCCGGTCCCAGTGCAGAAAAAAGTATCCCGATTCACAACCGTGCCGAACTGGTCGAGTACCTTGGTGGCGGCACGCGCGTGCCGGCCGATTGGCGCATCGGCACCGAGCATGAAAAATTCGGTTTCCGTCTCGATGATTTGCGTCCGCCGACCTACGAAGGCGAGCAGGGCATCCGCGCGATGTTGCAAGGTCTGACGCGTTTCGGTTGGCAGCCCGTGTTTGAAGGCGACAACCTCATCGCGCTTACGCGTGGCGATGGTTCGATCACGCTTGAACCCGCCGGCCAGCTCGAACTTTCCGGCGGCCAGGTCGAAACCATTCACGACACCTGCGCCGAAGTCGGCACGCATCTGCGTGAAGTCAAAACCGTTGCGGAAGAAATCGGACTCGGTTTTCTCGGCATGGGTTTCCAGCCGAAATGGAAACGCGAAGAAATGCCGTGGATGCCGAAAGGCCGCTACGCGATCATGCGCTCGTACATGCCCAAACGCGGCAATCTCGGCCTCGACATGATGACGCGCACATGTACCGTGCAGGTCAATCTTGATTTCGCCAGCGAGGCGGACATGGTCAAGAAATTCCGTGTCTCGCTCGCGTTGCAACCGATCGCCACGGCATTGTTCGCCGATTCGCCATTCACCGAAGGCAAGCCGAACGGATTTCTCAGCTACCGCTCGCATATCTGGACCGATACCGATCCCGATCGCACCGGCATGCTCGACTTCGTGTTCCAGGACGGTTTTGGCTTCGAGCGTTACGTCGATTATCTGCTCGACGTGCCGATGTATTTCGTCTATCGCGACGGCAAATATATCGATGCCAGCGGACAATCGTTCCGCCATTTCATGGACGGCAAACTGCCGGCGTTGCCCGGTGAAAAACCGACGCTGAAAGACTGGGCCGACCACATGACCACGTCGTTCCCCGAAGTGCGTCTGAAACGTTATCTGGAAATGCGTGGCGCCGACGGTGGCCCGTGGAATCGTCTGTGTGCGTTGCCCGCATTCTGGGTCGGCCTGCTGTACGACGATGCCGCACTCGATGCGGCGTGGGATCTCGTCAAGGATTTCTCGATGGTCGAACGCAACCAGTTGCGTGACGGCGTCGCCCGAAACGCACTCAAAACACCGTTCCGCAATGGTACCCTGCGCGACCTCGCCATCCAGACGCTCAAGATCGCGCACGCCGGCCTGCAACGCCGCGCGCGCAAGAACAGCAAAGGCGCCGACGAAAGCAGTTTCATCGAACCGCTGATCGAATTCGCCGAAGCAAATCAAACCCCGGCAGAGCGCAAGCTCGAACTGTTCCACAAGCAATGGAAAGGCAGCGTCGATCCGGTGTTCAGCGAGTTTGCTTATTGATATCGATATTTAAAGCTTTTGATTGGCCATTGACCCTGCCAAATGCCTACGCTCCGAGGCTCAAGTTTTCAGCTTTGGCACAACGTTCATGCCGCGTAGATGTTTCGGATAGACTCGTGACATATGCGCTATTGGTGGGTTAATCAAAAGCAGACCTACCGGCACGAAGTGCCGGGCGGTTACCTTTGGTCTCCTAAGCTGAAGAGCAACGGCAGTCGTAATCCGTTCTACGACTTCATGCGCGAAGTAGCTCCCGGCGATATTGTTTTCTCGTTCGCTGACACTTTCATCAAGGCTATTGGAATCATTGCCTCTCACGCGTACGAGGCTCCGAAGCCTGCGGAGTTTGGTGCAGCAGGAATTCGTTGGGATCGAATCGGTTGGCGAGTAGATGTACGCTTTGCGGAGTTGATTAGCCAGACCAGACCATCGGATCACATGGCTAGGCTATCTAGATTGCTTCCGACTCGATATGCGCCATTGCGCGAAAATGGTCATGGACTGCAAAGTGTCTATTTGACCGGCATTTCCGAATTGCTAGCTGGCGCACTAATTGATCTGATCGGAAGGGAAGCGCGTGACTTGGTGCAGGGACGACAAATTCAGGACGGAGCCGAAATACAGCCAGCTATTGGTCTGATCCAGTGGGAAGAGCATGAGTTAGAAATGGTGCGTGTCGATGAAAACCTAACGATGACTGATCGGGAGGCCGTAGTCATAGCGCGACGCGGCCAAGGTCTATTTAAAGAGCGTGTCATGCAGCGAGAACGTGCATGCCGTATCACCGGGGTAAATCGAGCCGAACATCTGCGCGCCAGTCATTGCAAACCTTGGCGCGATGCAAGCAATGAAGAGCGGCTCGATGGCGAAAATGGATTGTTGCTTACACCCAACGCGGACCACCTTTTTGATCGGGGTTTCATAGGTTTTGATGACAACGGCGATGTACTCGTCTCTCCTGTAGCTGATCCGGAGTCGTTAACGCGTATGGGAATAAGTTCTACGCGGCGGCTAAACGTCGGCGAATTTTCACAGCGGCAACAGCACTTTCTTTCCTACCATCGCGATAATGTGTTGTTGAGATCAACATTTCTCGAAGGCATTTAGAGTGATGTACGCTGGCTGGTTTCCTTCATTCACTTCTCGATATGCAAAAATGGAATCGGCGCACCGGCATAAATCGACGTCGGCAACGCGCCGTTCCATTTCGATGCCTTGGTCTGCTCGACTTCGATGCGGCGTAGCTCAAGCACTTCCTTGCTCTGCGACAGCGCGGCGTTTTGCACCTTCAGCGCATCGGCTTGCGCGGTTGCGGCTTTGAGCGTGGCATAGGCTTCGCCGTCGGCTTGCGCACGCAGCGCGTTGGCTTCGGCTTCGGCGATGGCAACTTTCTGCTTCTGTTCGGCTTCGACGGTCTTGAGTTTGTTCTCGGCGCCGAGGCGCAATTGTTCCTGTGTAACCTTCTCGTTGATCGCGTTCATGTAAGACGGCGAAAACGCGAACGAGCGCATGTCGATGTTGATCACCGACGCGCCGTACAACGTGAGTTTTTCACGCAGCGCGGTATTGATGTCACTCGATACTTTGGCGCGCTGCGCGATCAGGTCGGGTGCGCTGTATTTTGCCGTGACCGCCTTGAAGATTTCCTGCGTCGCGGTTTGCACGTACGACGACAGATCGCCGTTATGCGAATATTTTTCGTATACCTCCGACACACGATCGGTCGCAATCGAATAACGCACGGTCAGGCTGACCTTGACCGGCTGCGTATCCGACGTACTGCCTTCCGCACTTTCGATATCGGCTTGTTCGGCGCGAATGCTGAACACGCTGAGCTTGCGCCACGGTGGCAGGATGACCAGACCTTCATCTTCCACATTGGTGATCTTGCCGAAGGTCGTGACCACGCCGCGAAAACCCGTGGGCACGGTGTAAAACGGCCACGCGAAAACCAGCGCCAGCACAATCGCGGCGGCGACAACGGCATATTTCAGCAGATTGGAGGCGGACTGAGCGGGTAGCATGGGGTATTCCTTTTGCGGTGAGTAAAACGTCGGCTTGGACGTTTGCACAATAGCAAATAGCGATTACTGCCTGTATCACGCGCCATCAAATCAACGTCAAAAAAAAGCGGGCCTGTTGCCAGACCCGCTTCGATTAACCTATTTCAACCCGAGACTATTTGGATTTTTCGGCCGCTTTCTCCGGCTTCAGTCCGCGCTGTTCGAGCAGTGGCTCGACGCTCGGATCGTGACCGCTGAAAGCGCGATACATCGCAGCCATTTCCTGTGTGCTGCCCTGCGACAGGATCATGTCGCGAAAGCGCTTGCCGTTCTCGCGCGTCATGCCGCCATGATCGCGGAACCAGTAATACGCATCGTCATCCAGCACTTCGCTCCACAGATACGCGTAATAACCTGCCGAATAACCGCCGCCCCAGATGTGCGCGAAATAACTCGTGCGATAACGCGGCGGCACCAAGGCGTAATCGGTGCCGAAACGCTTCAGCGATTCGGCCTCGAAAGCATCCACATCTTTCTTCGGCGCATCAGCCGGCAAGGTGTGCCACGCCATGTCGAGCAACGCGGCCGACAGATATTCGGTGCTCGCAAAACCCTGGTTGAAGGTGCGCGCTTTCTTGATCTTTTCCACTAGCGCGGCAGGCATCGCTTCGCCGGTCTTGTAGTGCTTGGCGTAGTTGGCAAACACGGCCGGATCGAGCGCCCAGTGCTCGTTGAATTGCGACGGAAACTCGACAAAATCACGCGGCACGTTGGTGCCGGCGAGCTGCGGATATTTCACGTTCGAAAACATGCCGTGCAGGGCGTGGCCGAATTCGTGGAACATCGTGGTCGCGTCATCAAAACTGATCAGCGCCGGTTGTCCCGCGGCAGGCTTGGTGAAGTTGCAGACGTTGAACGCGACCGGATGCGTACCGAGCAAACCAGATTGATCGACGAATGTGTCCATCCATGCGCCACCGGCCTTGTTGTCGCGTTTGAAATAATCCGCGTACCACAACGCCATCGAGCTGCCGTCGGCGTCGAACACTTCGAACACGCGCACGTCGGGCTGATACACCGGAATGTCGTGACGTTCCTTGAAGGTCAGGCCGTACAACTTGTTGGCAGCGAAAAACACGCCGTCGTGCAGCACGCGATCAAGCTCGAAATACGGCTTGACCTGCGCTTCGTCGAGATCATATTCGGCCTTGCGCACCTGCTCGGCGTAGAACTGCCAATCCCACGGCGCGAGCTTGAAGCCGCCTTTCTGCTTGTCGACCAACGCCTGCATTTTGTCTGCCTCGCCTTTGGCCTTCGCCACCGCTGCGGGCACCATGTTGGTCATCAGCGAGATCGCGTGTTCCGGCGTTTTCGCCATCTGATCTTCGAGGCTGTAGGCCGCATACGTCGGATATCCGAGCAACTTGGCTTTCTGCGCACGCAATTGCGCGAGGCGCTGGATGGTGGCGCGCTCGTCGTTGCCATCGCTATGTTCGGTACGCGTGGTGGACGCCTTGAACAGCTGCTCGCGGGTTGCACGATTGCTCAAGGTCACTTGCGCCGGCTGCTGCGTGGTGTTCTGCAAAGTCAGCACCCATTGGCCATCGAGCTTGCGATCTTTCGCGGCTTCTGCGGCGGCGGCGATATCGCCGTCGCTCAATCCGGCAAACGTCTTCTTGTCCTTGGCGACGATCGCGCCGGCCTTGGTTGCGGCCAACAGCTTGGTCTGGAAATCATTCTGCAGCGTTGACTCTTCTTCGTTGAGCTTGCGCAGGCTGGCCTTGTCGGCCTCGGACAATTGCGCACCGGCACGCACGAAATTGCGGTAATAACGTTCCGCCAGAAATTTCGATTCGGCATCGAGTTCGACACGATGGTCGTACAAGGCTTTCACGCGCGCGAACAATTTCGGATTGAGGAAAATCGCATCCTGATGCGCCGCGAGTTTTGGTGCTTCGACTTCCTGCACTTTCTGCAACGTGTCGTTGGTGTTGGACTGCGCGAGCGCAAAAAATACCTTGCCGACGCGCGTCAGCAATGCGCCGGAACGCTCTATCGCGACGATCGTGTTGTCGAATGTCGCGGCATCGGTTTGATTGGCGATTTTTTCGATTTCGGCAATTTGCTGTTTCATGCCTTCGTCGATCGCGGGCTGATAATCGCTGTCCTTGATCTTGTCGAACGGCGGCGCCTGGTATTGCAAGGTACTGCTGGCGAAAAAAGGATTCATGGCGGCGGGTGCGCTCGCGGGTTGCGCCTTGGCGGCGGGCGTTTCAACGGCGATGGCAGAACCAACGGCAAGCGCCAGTCCGGCTACGATCAAACAGACATGTGTTCGATACATGGGTAGTCTCCTCGGGTGATGGAGCCGCAGCGACAGCCAGTCATTGTCGACGTCTGGCGATCCGTATTGCGGCACGGATAATTCGGGCGCCACACGCGTCGGGATTTGTCGGCGCGTGCGGCGTTTCAAAACGACAATATCAGTGATTATTTTTTCGCCGCGTCCTTGAGGCCGCGATTGATCAGCATCGGCTGCACGGTCGGCTCTTTGCCGCGCCAATTCTTGTACAGCGTGGCGAGATCCTCGGTGTTGCCGCGCGACAGCACCATCGCACGGAAACGATCGCCGTTCTCACGCGTCAGGCCGCCGTGCTCGACGAACCACTGAAAGCCGTCATCGGCCAGCATTTGCGTCCATAGATAAGCGTAATAACCCGCGGCGTAACCGTTGCCCCAAATGTGGGAAAAATAGCTCGAACGATAACGCGGCGGCACGTAGGCCAGATCGATTTTTTCTTTCTTCAACGCCGCCGCCTCGAATTTGTCGGCATCCTGTTTCGCTGCGTCGGCTTTGAGTGTGTGCCAGTTCATGTCGAGCAACGCCGCGGCGACCAGCTCGGTCATGTCGTAGCCCTTGTTGAACTTGTCGGATTTCTTGATCTTGTCGACCAGCGCCTGCGGCATCGCCTCACCGGTTTTGTAGTGTTTCGCGTAGTGCGCAAAAATCTTCGGATCGGTCGCCCAGTGCTCGTTGAACTGCGACGGGAACTCGACGAAATCGCGCGGCGTATTGGCGCCCGACAGCTGCGGATATTCCGAGCTCGCAAACAGCCCGTGCAGACCGTGGCCGAACTCGTGGAACATGGTGATCACATCGGCGAACGACAGCAGTGCCGGTTCGCCTGCGGCCGGCTTGGTGAAGTTGGCAACGTTATAGATCACCGGCTTGGTACCAAGCATTTTCGACTGCGTGACGAAATTGCTCATCCACGCGCCGCCGTTCTTGTTGTCGCGCTTGAAATAGTCGCAATAGAACAGCGCCATCGAACTGCCATCGGCATCAAACACCTCGAACACACGCACGTCCGGTTGATATACCGGAATGTCGTGGCGCTCCTTGAAGCTGATGCCGTACAACTGATTGGCCGCGTAGAACACGCCGTTCTGCAGCACGTTGTCGATCTCGAAATACGGCTTGATCTGCGCTTCGTCGAGATTGTATTTCGCCTTGCGCACCTGCTCGGCGTAATGCTCCCAATCCCACGCAGCGAGTTTGAAACCGCCTTTCTGCTGATCGATCACGGCCTGGATATCGGCCGCTTCTTTGCGCGCACGCGCGGTCGCGGCGGGTACAAGATTCTGCATGAACTTGATCGCGGTCGGCGGCGTCTTCGCCATCTGGTCTTCGAGTTTCCACGCGGCATAATTCGGGTAACCGAGCAGCTTGGCCTGTTCGGCGCGAAGCTGCGCGATGCGCGTGATGATGTCGCGCGTATCGTTGGCATCGCCTTTTTCGGCGCGATCCCACGACGCCTTGTACAACGCGTCGCGCGTGCTGCGGTCGTTCAAACTTTGCAGCGCGGGTTGCTGTGTGGTGTTCTGCAGCGTCACCACCCACTTGCCATCCAGCTTGCGATCTTTCGCTGCTTGCGCGGCGGCGGTGATATCGGCATCCGACAAACCATCAAGCTTGGCCTTGTCATCGATCACCAGTGCGCCATCTTTCGTGGCGGCCAATAACTGTTTGCCAAACTGCGTGCTGAGTGTGGATTGTTCTTTGTTGAGCTCTTTTAGCCGGGTCTTGTCCGCTTCCGAAAGACGCGCGCCGGCGTGCACAAAATTGTCGTAGGTGACTTCGACCAAACGCCGCGATTCGGCATCGAGCTTGAGCGATTCGCGTTGTTTGTAAACCGTTTCGATGCGTTGGAAAAGTTTGCCGTTGAGCGTAATCGCATCTTGGTGCGCGGCCATTTTCGGTGCTTCTTCCTGCTGCACTTTCTGCAGTAGCGGGCTGGTATTGGCGCCAGCCACTGCACCGAACGAGCGCATCACACGATTCAGCAACTCGCCGGATTTTTGCATCGCCACAAACGTATTGTCGAAGCTCGGCGGTGCGCTGTTGTTGGCGATTTTTTCGATCTCGACCAGGTGCTGCTGCATGCCTTCCTCGATCGCCGGCTGGTAGTCGGTTTCCTTGATCTTGTCGAACGGCGGCGCTTGAAACGGCAACGTGCTGGCAGTAAAAAACGGATTCACGGCAACGGCTTCCGCAGTCGGTGGCGATTTGGTTTCAGCGGTTTTGTGCGGCGTTGCCGAGCAGGCGCCAAGCGCGAGCGTCGCGGCCATCAAACAGGCATGTGAGCGATGCATGAGAAAGTCTCCAGTAGTGAATGGCGGCGCGGCTTCGCGCGGCAGAATATGTTTTCAACGGCGCAGTAAACCAGCCGCATCAGCGCGACGCATGTGTCGTAAGGCATGCGTGCGCTGTGTCGAGCGGCAATTTCAGGCGGGTTTTACGTCGTGCAGTTCCCAGCTGTGGCCGGCCAGCAGGGCCAGGCGATGCTTGAGGATCGTGTGCGAGAGCGACGTAACGACTTCGATATCGACATGCAGATCGGCTTGTTTGGCGCTCACCGTGGCGCTGGGATCAGTCTGGCCAAGCGCCGGATCGATGCTGTCGGGATCGGTCTGATCCGCGCTCCATTGCTGCCACAGTGTTGGCTTGCGCAACGCGGCCTGCAGCGCCTGCGCAAAACTCTCGGCGGAAACACCCTGAAACGAAAATGCCGGATTTTCGCCGCGCGCGTGCGCGAGATCGGCAATGCTCAAATAATAACGTTGGGTCGACATGCGTACTCCGTAGTTTGCTGGATTGCCAAGTTTAGCAAGTGTGGCGGGCAATGCGGCACGGCAAAGTGAACGCGCTGCGGTCAGGCCAGCGTGCGCACGGCATCGTCCAGTTCGCTGGCAAGCGCGATCGGATCAGCCGGATTTTGGGTCGGCAACCGGCCCAGGCACGGCGCTGGTAGCAGCTTTTTCAAAGCCGCCAGATTTTCCTCGATACGCAACATTTGCGGATCGATCGTATTGGCGATCCAGCCGAGTAATTCGCAGCCGTCCGCGACAATCGCGCGCGCACTGAGCACCGCGTGATTGATGCAACCCAGCCGCAAGCCGACTACCAGAATCACCGGCAATCGCAATTCGCGCACCAGATCGGCTTGCATCAATGTTGCCGACAACGGCGCCGCCCAGCCGCCAACGCCTTCGACCACGACAACATCGTTGTGCCGGGCTAGCGTCGCAAAAGCGCTGCGCAGAATGTCGAGCTCAATGGCGGTGCCCGCATCCGCCGCGGCAATCGACGGCGCGATCGGTGCGGCGAATGCATAAGGATTCACCAGCGCGTAATCGATGCCAGGCTCGCCATGCTCGAGCAGCAATTCGGCATCGTCGTTGCGCAAGCCAAGCGCGGTTTCTCGGCAACCGCTCGCCACCGGTTTCATGCCGACGGCGCGCAAACCGCTACCTCGCAATGCGACCAGCAATGCTGCACTGCAGGTTGTCTTGCCGATGCCGGTGTCGGTGCCGGTGATGAAAACGCTGCAACTCATGCCGGATCCGCACGCTGTAGCGCGACGATGCGGCGCATGTAATAGCGCTTCACCGTTGTCAGTGCGACGAAAATCAGAAGATACACGTTGCCTGGCAACGCGATCACTAATGTGGTCGCGCCATCCTCGGCGGGAAGAAATGCTGCCAGCAGTGCCGACAGCATTGCCACCGACCCGGTACCCAGCCACATCGTCATGTGCATACGTGTCGCCAGCACTTCATCGGCAGCGAGCGCCAGGCTGTCGCGCAAGCGCAATGCGTGGCCATACAGCAATACAAAAACCAGCGCGATTGCGGCGAAGCCCACGCCGTAAACAATGTACGCGGCACGCAGTTCATCAAGAGTGTGCAGCGCGAAGTCGTGGTCGCCCATCCAGCCGGCGCTTGCGCCCGCGAACAGCAGCGAAAACAGCAAACGCAATGGATACACATACAACATCACCAGAAACACCAGCAGCAGACTCAAGACCAGTCCGGTCGTATCCTCGATGGCGTAGTAGCGGCCCCAATTGCGATGCGAATTCCACATCCGCGCGATCAACAGAAAACATACGGCGAACGCCGGAATGCCGCGCAACGCCTGCAACATTTCCGGTACCGATTCGGGAATATGTCCGATCGAAATCACCACAAGTGTCAGCGAGAACGCAAATGCCGCATCGACAAAACCTTCGAGTCGTGTGGGTTGATGGCGACGAACCTGCAAGACGTCGGCGCTCGATTTTGGTTTGCGCATGAGTGTGAGTTCCCTCCGAAAGGTCGAGCATAAGCAACTGCGCGGCGCGCGGCAAAGGCGCGGAACCGCTAGAATGCGGATTGCGCCAGTTCGGAGCCCGCCATGTTTGTTGCTGCACCGCTGCAAGCCACGACCAAAACCGCGTTGTACGAGGAGTTGGCCGAGCAGGCGCGCGGCCTGATGTTTGGCGAGCGCGATCGTATTGCGAACGCTGCGAATTTTGCCGCACTCGTGTATCACGCGCTGCCCGATGTGAACTGGGCCGGATTTTATTTCTACGACGGCAGCGAACTCGTGGTCGGTCCGTTTCAGGGCAAACCCGCGTGTATCCGCATCGCGCTCGGTCGTGGCGTTTGCGGCACCGCGGCGCTGACGCGCAAAACGCAATTGGTGGTGGATGTCGATGAATTTCCGGGGCACATTGCCTGCGATGCAGCATCGCGTTCGGAAATCGTCGTGCCGTTGTATCTGGACGATCGACTGATCGGCGTGTGGGATGTGGATAGCCCGATCCCGGCGCGCTTCGACGACGAAGATCGTGTCGGCATGGAAACGTTGGCGGCGGTTTTTCTTGCCGCATTGCATTGATCGGAGACAAGTAATGGCGACCGCAGAAAAAATCCGCAATGTCGGGCCGAAATCGGCGGCGTGGCTGCGCCAGATCGGCGTCAAGACACAGGAAGACTTGCTACGCATCGGCCCGGTCGAATCCTTCATGAAGGTCAAGCGCGCGGGTTTTCGCGTGAGCCTGAACCTGCTGTATTCACTGGCCGGCGCGATCGATGGTTGTCACTGGACTGATCTCTCCGAGGAACGCCGCGCAGAATTGCTGGCTGCAGTGGCCGCATCGGAAACCGCGCAGCCGATCCGCACGCGCTGGCAGAAAGCCTCGGATGCGAGCGATCGCAGCGCACGCGCCGAATCATCTGATGACAGCGATTCGGATTCGCATCAACACGATTCGAGCGAATCGGAATCGGAAGAGTCTTCGGCGCGCGAAGACCGCGCCAGCAGCCGTTTCGAATAACCCGGCCTGGAGTTTTTGATCCCTAGCTGCTTTCGCCGCGAAATTCCCGGCAACTTGCCGCAGAAATAAATTCGGCGTATTGTTTCTCCAGCAATAAGGAGAATCCGCCTTGAATGCCGCAAGAAAACTGGCGCCGCAACCACGCAGTGTGATGACCAAGGCGGTCGTGCGCGCGGCCGGCCTGCTCGAAGTCAGCCAGATCCGCATCGCCGAAATTCTCGGCGTGAGTTCGGCCACCGCCTCGCGCATGGCCAGCGGCAGTTATCAGCTTGCCGAAGACAGCAAACAATGGGAACTCGCCGCGTTGTTTGTGCGCCTGTTCCGTTCGCTAGATGCGATCGTTGGCTCCAGCGATAGCGTCGCCAAGCAATGGTTGTGGAGCGAGAACAAGGCGCTCGGCGGTATTCCCGGCGAACTCATCCGCACTACCGAGGGGCTGGTCCGTGCCGTCCACTATCTGGACGCCGCGCGCGGTCGCCTCTAAGGCTGCGTCGCGACAGCTCCGGCTGTGGCGCGCAGTCGAGGCGCAGCATGTCGCCTCGACGCGGCGGCTGACCGACAACGTCGACGAACAATCGCTGCTCGAGGATTTGCTCGAACGCGCCAAACCGCCGCTGCCAGCGCAGGCGTTGAAGCTGCATTATCTGCTGGCCACACCATTTCGCTATCCGACGCCGTTCGGTTCGCGCTTTCGTGCGGCTTCCGATCCGGCGGTCTGGTACGGCGCCGAGGAGCGTCGCACCGCGTGTGCCGAACTCGGCTATTGGCGCTGGCGCCTGATGAGCGATAGCGCGGGATTGAATGGTCTCGGGCCATCACCGCAGACTTTGTTTCAAGCAAAAGTGGCAGCGATCACGGTCGATCTCGACGACAAACCTTTCGTGCGCGATCGCCTCGTTTGGATGCAGAAAAACGATTACGGCGCGACCCAGGAATTCGCCCGCACCGCACGCGCCGCCGAGATCGGCGTGATCCGCTATCGCTCGGTGCGTGATCCGCAGATTGGACATTGCGGCGCGGTGCTCACGCCGCTCGCATTCTCCAGCGCAAAACCGCTGAAGCAGGAAACGTGGTTTCTCACCGTGTCACGCACGCACGTGACGTGGCAGCGCGAAGACGAAGTGTTCGAGTTTTCCGCGGCCGATTTTTGACCGAACCGCGCAGGCGCGAGCGCGCCAAAGATCAATCGTGGCGTTCTCGCTTTTGTATCGATCCGCGACAAATAATTTGCACGCGAGGGCTGCAATTCGAATCGATCGAGTTTCTGGCGAAGATCTGCGCGACGTGAAATTTGCGTGATGCATCCACACCGGCATTGTCGACGTACTCAGTCATGACCGCGGCTTTTGACCGCTGCCAACTCATCCAATTGCCAGGGAGCATTTCATGAAAATTCGTACCATCACGCACGCCGTTGCCGTCGCGCTGCTTGCGCTGACAGCGGGCCAGGCCGCGCAAGCCTCCAGTCATCGCGAGGCGCCGTTCATCACCGAGCATCCAAAAGTCGATGGCGCGGATTTCTACATGTTCCGCAGTTACGAATCAGGCCGGGACGGTTACGTCACCTTGATCGCGGATTACCTGCCGTTGCAGGATTCGTACGGCGGCCCGAATTATTTCTCGCTCGACCAGAACGCGTTGTACGAAATTGAAATCGACAACAACGGCGACGGCAAGGAAGACATCACCTTCCAGTTCCAGTTCAAGAATACCTATGCGGTTCCGGCGTTGAGCATCGGTGGCAAATCCGTACCCGTGCCGCTGCTGAATATCGGCGGCATCGGCCCCGGTGTGACCGACGGCGATGCCAACAAGAGCCTGATCGAAACGTACAGCGTGAACGTGGTGCGTGGCAATCGCCGCACCGGTACGTCGCAGGCCGCAACCAATCTCACCAGCGGCGGCACAAGCTTCCGCAAACCGACCGACAATATCGGCAACAAGTCGATTCCGAACTATCCGGCGTACGCGAATAATCACGTCTTCAGCATCGGTATTCCGGGCTGCGATGCGGGCCGCGTTTTTGTCGGCCAGCGCAAGGATCCGTTCGTCGTCAATCTCGGTGAAATCTTCGATCTGGTCAATCTGAATCCGGTCGGATCACCCAGCGCCAAGCCGAATATCATCGCCGATAAAAACGTCACCTCGCTCGAACTCGAAGTGCCGATTGCGTGCCTCACGACCGGCGGTGATCCGGTAATCGGCGGCTGGACTACGGCCAGCCTGCATCAGGCCGACGTGATCAATCCGCATCCGAAAGGCGTCGTCGCCGGTGCCAGCAGTACGCAGGGTGCGCATGTCGCCGGTGGCGCGTGGACGCAGGTTTCGCGTCTCGGCATGCCGCTCGTGAATGAAGTCGTGATCGGCTTGCCTGACAAGGATCGCTTCAACGCCAGCGAGCCGAAAGACGATGCGCAGTTCGCCAACTACGTGACCAATCCATCGCTGCCGGCATTGCTCGAAGTGCTGTTCGGCGTGAAGGCGCCGCAGGTATTTCCGCGCACCGATCTGGTGGCGGTATTCCTCACCGGCGTCACCGGCTTGAATCAGCCGAAGACCGTCACGCCCGCCGAAATGCTGCGCTTGAATACCAGCATCGCGGCGCTCGCACCGGCCGCGCAAAATACCCTCGGTGTACTTGGTGGTGATACCTCGGGTTTCCCGAACGGTCGTCGCCTCGGCGATGACGTCGTGGATATTTCACTGCGTGCCGCGATGGGCGTATTGCTGACTGCCGCGCAGGCGCCATCGGGGCAGTTGCCATACACCGATCAGAGCTCGTTGACTGCGACCGATTTCGACGCGGCATTCCCGTATGTCAAAGCACCGTTACCGGGTTCCCCAAACACCGGCAGCTCGGGCACGACCAACGCCGTGGCGGGGAGATAGACCATGAAACGTTTGCTTTTGCCGATCGCTGTGGCATGCAGCATGCTGGCGGGCTGCGGCGGCAGCTCGAATAGTAACCATAACGTCAGCGTGCCGCCGCCGGTGGTTACGCCGCCGCCACCAACCACTACCAGCTTCACGAGTTATGTCATTACCTTGCTCGCGCAGGCAGCCAACAGCTTGCCTGCAGAAATCAACGACGTAATGCTGAGTTTCCCGGACGAGACCAATTCGACCGCGTTCGATAGCGTTGTTGGTTCGCAATAAGCATCGCTTGATGCATACAACAACTCGCAATACGGTAAAAGCCACCGGCATGCTAATGTGTCGGTGGCTTTTGCTTTTAGCCATCTTTATGGCTATCTGCGAAACCGCGCAGGCGGCACCATATCGTCCGGCAAGTGCGGATGTCGTGCTCGAAACTTTGCCTGCCGGCACCGCCACATTACGCACGTTGCGTCAGAATCAAATCGTTGCGAGCAGCGGTAAATCCGTCGAGCTTGATGAGGCGATGCTGATCGCGCGACGGTATATCGAGCTTGGCCAAACCCAATCCGACCCTCGTTATTACGGCTACGCCGAAGCCGCGCTGCAACCATGGTGGAGCCAACCCGGTCCGGCCGGTTTGCGTGTGATGCGCGCGCGTATTTTGCAGTTTCGTCACCAATTTCTCGCCGCGCTGGCCGAGCTTGAGCCCGCGCTGCAAACCGATCAATTCAACGGCGATGCATGGCTGTTGTTCGCCGTCATCGAGCAAGTACAAGGCAATGTCAGCGCCGCGCGCGTGGCCTGTCTCAAGGTAATTCCGATCGCCGTTCCGCTGGTCGGCAGCACCTGTGTCGCGAGCGTTGGCGCGATGAGCGGCAAGTCGGAAAAGAGCGCCGCGCTGTTGCAGTCAGCCTTGCAGCAAGCCACCGCGGCGCCTGCTTCGACACGCATCTGGGCATGGACCACACTCGGCGAAATTCAGGCGCGGCGCGGCTTGAATAACGAGGCCGAGGCCGCGTTCAAGCAGGCGTTGGCGATTACGCCGGACGATGTCTACGCACTCGCCGCGTATTCCGATCTGTTGCTGCAGACCCAGCGCGCTACCGAAGTAATTAGCTTGCTAGCCACGCATCGCCAAGCCGACGCATTGCTGCTGCGCCTCGCGATTGCCGCGATGCTTAGCCACGATGCCGAAGCTGGCGCTTTGCGTGATGCCTTGGCGCAACGTTTTACCGAAGCGCGCGAACGCGGCGACGAAGCGCATTTGCGCGAACAGGCACGCTTCACTCTGGAGCTCGATCACGATGCGGCCACTGCGTTGACCCTCGCGCAGAAAAACTGGAAGGTGCAACACGAAGCCGCCGATGCCGAGTTGCTGCTCGCCGCCGCACTCGCCGCGCAACAACCGCAGGCTGCACAACCCGTGCTGGACTGGCTGAAAAGCACCGGCATCGAAGATGTGCGGGCGGCGGAATTGGTCAAGCGTCTTGATGTGGGAGTCAAGCCGTGATGCGCTTTCTCCTGCATCGATTCGGTCTGTTGCTGATCGTCGCCAGCGCCTTGCTGTTCGGCGCGAACGCGCAAGCGCACAAACCCAGCGACAGTTATCTGAGCCTGCATGCCGAGAGTGGCCAGAACGATTTGCAAGGCCAGTGGGATATCGCCTTGCGCGATCTCGATCTCGTGCTGACGCTCGACACCAACGCCGATAACAGCATCACTTGGGGCGAGCTCAGCCCGCGCGAAAAAGAAATCGAGACCTACGTTTTTGCGTATCTGCAAATCAGCGCGGATGAAGTTGCTTGCCCGATCACACCCACCGAATTGCTGGTCGATACACACAGCGATGGCACCTATGCGGTACTGAAATTTTCTGCGCATTGTGTCGCGCCGCCGAAATCGCTGAGCGTGCATTACGGCTTGTTGTTCGATCTCGATCCGAGCCATCGCGGACTGCTTAATCTGAGTGCTGGCGCGATCACCCAGAGTGCAGTTTTTGCGCCGGATCAGGCCGAGATCAAATTCGATCTGGCCGCGAGTTCGTTGTGGCGCCAGTTGCTGCAATACATCGTCGAAGGCATCTGGCATATCTGGCTCGGATTCGATCACATCCTGTTCTTGATCTCGTTGCTATTGCCGGCGGTGCTGATTCGCGAGCGTGGGCGCTGGATAGCCGCGCCACGGCTCGGTGCCGCGGTGGGGCATGTGATCGGCGTCGTCACCGCGTTCACCGTGGCGCATTCGTTGACCTTGAGCCTGGCCGTGCTCGGCGTGATTTCTTTGCCGTCGCGACTGGTCGAATCGCTGATCGCATTTTCGGTAGTGCTCGCCGCGCTGAATAATGTGTGGCCGCTGGTGACACGACGCGCATGGCTGATCGCGTTTTTCTTCGGCCTGATTCATGGCTTCGGATTTGCGAGTGCGCTGAACGATCTTGGTCTGCCGAAGCAGGCGCTGGCATTGTCGTTGTTCGGCTTCAACGTCGGCGTGGAAATCGGCCAGCTCGCGATCGTCAGCGTGGTCGTGCCGCTGGCGTTTCTGTTGCGACGTACCGGTTTTTATCGGCGCGGTGTGCTGGTCGCCGGCTCGCTGTTGATCGCGCTGGTGGCGCTCGGCTGGCTGATCGAGCGCGTTTTCAATATCAGCTTGTATGCGCAGATTTAGTCAGCGAATTTTCTGCTGTAGCAAATCACGAGAAGCTATTCCGCGACGATCGCGACGGGCGCGATGGCTGCGATATCGCGCGCGGTGTCCGCTGCCGCGCCAGCTTTCAGCATGTGCGCATTTTTCCAGTTGCCGAGACGATAATACGCCAGCGACAGAATCATCGAAGCGAGCGCGCCGAGCGGAAAACTCCACCAGATCGCATCTGCGCCCCAGCTGTCTACGAGCAGGTACGCGAACGGAATACGCAGCAGCCACATCGAGATGAACAGGATGATCAGCGGCGGAATTACCGCGCCGGTCGAGCGCACCACGCCGGAAATCACGAAGGTCACGCCGAAGAATACAAACGACCAGACCACGATCGCATTGAGGTGCTGCGCAATGCGGATGGCGTCGCCGTCGTCCGGCAGAAACAGGCCGAGCGCACCGCGGTTGAACAGATAAATCAGGATCACCAAGCCGCCGGTCATGAGGAAGTTGTAAGCCACGCCGATCACCGCGGTGCGCGATACGCGATCCCACAGTTTTGCACCGACGTTCTGCGCGGCCATCGATGAAACCGCCGCGCCGACCGCAAATGCCGGCATTTGGATGTAGTTCCATAGCTGGAAACATGCGCCATAGGCGGCGGCCGTTTGCGAACCGAAACGGTTCACGAGGCTGATCATGAAAATCATGCTCAGCGAGATCACGATCATCTGCAAACCCATCGGTATGCCTTTGCCGATCAGCGCGCCGAGGATCACGCGATCGATGCGCAGGTAATGGCCTTCGCCACGATGGATGCACAAAAAATGCTTGCTGCGATACAGGTGCGCGATCAGCCCGAACAGGCTCACGACCTGCGCGATCAAGGTCGCGGTGGCCGAGCCGGCAATGCCCATCGCCGGAATCGGGCCCCACCCAAAAATCAGCAGCGGGTTCAGCGCGATATCCAGAATCACCGACACCACGAGGAAAATAAACGGTGTTTTCGAATCGCCCGCGCCGCGCAACACCATCATCAAAAAGGTGTAGGTGAACATGAACGGCACGCCGAGAAAAATGATGCGCAGATACGCCACCGCAAGCGGCAACGCATCAGCCGGCATATGCATCCAGCTCATGAGCTGGTTGGAGAGCGCGAAGCCGAGCAGCGCTACCAGCAACGACAGGCCGACGAAAAACGTCACGCTGGTGCCGACCACGCGTTTGGCCTGATCGACATCGCGCGCACCCATGCTTTGCCCGACCAGAATAGTCGCGGCCATGCCGACGCCGAAGATGCTGCCGATCAGAAAAAACAGGATGGTGTTGGCGTTGGCGGTCGCGGTGAGTGCGGCTTCGCCGAGATAATGGCCGACCCAGATCGCGTTGATCGAGCCATTCAGCGACTGCAATACATTGCCGAACAGAATCGGCAACGAGAAGAAAAACAGGGTTTTTGCGATCGGGCCTTCGGTCAACAACGGGCGAGACGGAATCGAAACAGAACTCATCAAAAATCCTTGAATCACGCCCCCGTGACGCGACCCGTAACGTGTGCGGTTGAATGAATGCAGCGCGGAGCTTAGCAGGCAACTGCCATGTATCGATGTGCCGGAAGATTTATTTTTCGTGCGACGCTTGAATCCGGTGATGCCACAGATCGGCTCGTCAGCGATGAAGTTTCTTCATGGCGCGCTCGAATTATTCGGCAATATCGTTCGCTCATACGATCGCCGACTACCAGCATCGAGCAAGTCATGACGTTTGGCAGCAGGTAAAGGGTACGACTCCGCCTTATGATGGAACATTATCTCGGTCGGCGACGGAAGATTGACGTTGCCGACACCCAAGGTTATCTCGCGGAGCTGTGCATGAATTTGTCGCGCTGGTTGTTATGCATGTTGTGCCTTTCGAGCGCAATCGCGGCGCTGGCCGAGCCGATCGCGAGTGTCGATGCAACGCTGTTTCAGGATTTGCATTGGCGCCTGATCGGTCCGTTTCGCGGCGGCCGTGTACTCGCTATCAGCGGTGTGCCGAACGAACCGTCGCATTTTTATTTCGGCAGCGTGAATGGTGGTGTGTGGGAAACGCACGACTCTGCGCGCACGTGGCAGCCGATTTTCGATGGTCAGTCGATCGGTTCGATCGGTGCGATTGCGCTGGCGCCGTCGAATCCGAAAGTGATCTATGTCGGCAGCGGCGAAGCCGACATGCGCTCGGATATCGCGCAAGGCAACGGCATGTACAAATCGGTCGATGGCGGCAAACAATGGAGCCATATCGGCCTCGACGATACCCAACAGATCGGCCGCGTTCTGATCGATCCGAACGATCCCAATCTCGTCTACGTCGCCGCCCTTGGTCATCCGTACGGAGCGAATGCTGAGCGTGGGGTTTTCCGTTCGCGCGACGGCGGCAAGAGCTGGCAGAACGTGTTGTTCAAGAACGCCGATACCGGCGCGATCGATCTCGCCTTCGAGCCTGGCAATGCGCGCGTGATCTACGCCACGCTGTGGCAAACGCGACGCACGCCGTGGAATATTTATCCGCCGTCGAGCGGCCCGGGCGGCGGTGTGTACAAATCGATCGATGGTGGCGATCACTGGACTGAAATTACCAGCCACGGTTTGCCGAAGCAGGTCGGCCATGTCGGTCTGGCGATTGCGCCGAGCGAACCGCAGCGCGTATATGCGATGGTCGATGCGGTCGACGGTGGTTTATATCGTTCCGACGATGGCGGCGCAAACTTCGTGCGCATCGGCACCGATGCACGTATCTGGACGCGCGGCTGGTATTTCGGCGGCATCACGGTCGATCCGAAAAATCCCGACATCGTGTATGCGTGCAACACCAATCTGTATCGCTCGGTCGATGGCGGCAAAACCTTCGTGCCGAGCAAGGGCGCACCGGGCGGTGACGATTATCACTCGCTGTGGATCGATCCGAATGATCCACAACGGCAGATGCTCGGCGTCGATCAAGGTGCGGTCGTGAGCTTGAATGGTGGCGCGACCTGGAGCAGTTGGTTCAATCAGCCGACCGGCCAGTTTTATCATGTCATCACCGATACGCGTTTTCCGTATTGGGTTTACGGCGCGCAGCAGGATTCCGGTGCGGCCGCCGTGCCGAGTCGAAGCAACAGCATCGACGGCATCAATATGACCCAGTTTCGCGAGACCACCGCCGGCGGCGAGAGCGGCAACATCGCGCCCGATCCTGACGATCCCGATGTGATTTACGGCGGCAATGTCGACAAGCTCGATCTGCGCACGCAGCAGACGCAGGATATCGATCCGACCTTCGCATTTCCCGATCATCATCGCAGCGTCTGGACCTTGCCGCTGACGTTTTCGCATCGCGATGACAAGGTGCTGTATTTCGCCAATCAACGTTTGTATCGCACCGCGGACAAGGGCGAACACTGGCAGCAGATCAGTGCCGATCTGACCCGCGAAAATCCCGCGGTGCCGAAAACACTCGATGCGCCGACTGTCGCCAACAATGAACAGCTCGGGCCGCGTCGCGGCGTGATTTATGCGATCGCGCCGTCGCGGCTCGTCGATCACGATATCTGGGTCGGCACCGATGATGGTTTGATCTGGCGCACGCGCGACGAAGGTCAGCACTGGAGCAATATCACGCCGAAAGCGCTCGGCAGCTGGGACAAGATCGGCATCATCGACACCTCGCATTTTGATGCCGAGACCGCGTATGTCGCGATCGATCGGCATCGGCTCGACGATTTCAAACCGTATATTTATCGCACACGCGATGGTGGAAAAAGCTGGCAACTGATCGCGAATGGAATCGCTGCCAACAGTTTCGCGAATGCGGTGCGCGAAGATCCGCAGCGTCGCGGTCTGCTTTACGCCGGCACCGAAAAAGGCGTGTATGTCTCGTTCGACGACGGTGATCATTGGCAACCGCTGCAACAGAATCTGCCGGTCACATCGGTGCGCGATATCGACGTGCACGACAACGATCTGGTGATCGCCACGCATGGCCGCGCGTTCTGGATCATGGACGATATTTCGCCGTTGCGGCAGCTCGATGCAACGTCGGCAAATACAACGGCGCGGCTGTTTGCGCCAGCGACCGTGCAGCGTTTGCGGCCATCGGGTTTCACCGGCTCACCAATGCCGCGCGACGAACCGCTCGTGCTCAATCCGCCGGATGGCGTGTATCTCGACTACGTGCTGAAAACGGCCAGCAGCAAGCCGATCACACTGACTATATTCGATGCGCAAGGTGGCCTGGTGCGTCGCTATAGCAGCGCTGATGCCGCGCCGAAACTTGATCCGGCCAAACTCGAGGTCGCGCCCGAATGGTTCGAGTCGCCGACGGTACTTTCGACCGGCGCCGGCATGCATCGTTTCGTCTGGCCACTGCGTTACGCGGCTGCGCCGGCACTCGCCGATGGCAATGTTTATGCGAACGGTGTGTGGGCGCCGCCCGGCAAATACACCGTCGAACTCGGTGTCGATGGTGAGCGCAAAACGCAGTCGTTCAATGTCGAAGCCGATCCGCGCATCAGTTTGCCGCAAGCCGCGTACGTGCAGCAGTTTAAACTCGCGCGCAAGCTCGAGGCTTCACGCGCGAAACTCGCCACGGCGAATCGTGAAGCGGAAAAACTCGACAAGGCGCTCACCGCACCGCGCGAAAAAGCCGATGCCAGAATCGCGAAGAACATCGATCTGCTGCGCGCACATATTGCGGAAATTACCGGCACGCACGATCCGGCCAATCCCGGCAATCTCTGGTATCTGCCGCCGAAGTCTTTGAGCAGTTTGCGTTATCTCGGGGCCGCGCTGGACAAGCTCGATCTTGCCGTCAGCAATGTCGATGCTGCACCGACCGCCGATGCAAAAACCGGCTACGCCAAACTCGATGCGAGTTTGGCGAAAACCTTGGCCGAATGGCAGCAAGCCAAGGACAAGGAGTTGGCCGCGTTGAACACGCAGTTGCAGGCCGCGAAACAGCCGGAGATCGTGCTCGATAAAACCACGCTCGATAATTAAGCGTGCGGAACAATCAGGGCGATTGCGGCTCGTGCGATTTTTGCAGGAACACCGCAATCTGCGCCGGATCGAAAATCGGTAACGAACAATTCGATTCGGTGCAGACGAAAGCTGCGGCGCGTTTGAGTTGCGGATAAGTCACGCCCGGATTCGGCAGCGCACCTTCGGCACGGTCCCACCATTCCACGCGCTTGTACCAAACTGGAAGTTGCTGCACGGTCGCGAATAGTTTTGCGGCGTCACGATCGTTGCGGGCGCCAGTGATGGTCAAGTGCAGCGGCTCGGTCTGTGCTTCAGTATCGGCCAGCAGCACGCCGGGATTGGTCAGGTTTTTCAGCGCAAGTTCGGGATTGACGATGTAGCGCAGCGCGTGTTTGGCTGCGGCGCGATGCGCAGGTTTTCCGCTGTAGCGCGCGAGCAGATTGGCGAAACGCGCGAGCGAAACATTCTCGCCGAAATCCGGCAGCGGCTTGATCAGGCCGGCGCCTTTCGCCGAATAAAATCCGCCATTCGGGTCGCTGAAATTTAGGTTGATAAAATCGGCGGCGGCGCTCGCGTGTTGCAACCAACCTCGTTCGCTGGTGGCGCGATACAACGCGAGAAAACCGCGTCCCATCGCCAGTGTGTCGGCCAGATACGGGCCGGCCGCATCGTGCTCGTCGTGGCGAAATCCGCCGCCGGGCAAGGCGCGATGTTTAATGATCCACTCCGCAGATTTTCGTGCCTCACTCAAGGCCGTGGCATCGCCGCCGAGCTCGGCCCACGTCGCGAGCGATTCGATAATCATGCCGTTCTGCTGCGCATAAATATGTTTGTCGACACGCGGCACGCCTAACGCACGACGCTGCGCATCGTCGAGTGCAAAATATTTATCGGAGTGTTCGCCGGGATGCAGATCGGCATCCTGGCTGACATAAAACGCGCCGTCAGGGCTGCGCAGAAACGCATCGAGAAAGCCGCGAATCGAATCGACCGCTTGCCGATCCTGCTCCTTGCCAAATGCCGCCCACGCCAGTGCGTAAACGCGCAGATATTGCGCCTGCAACGTCGCGAGTTTCTCGAAGTGCGGATGCTGCCAATCACCATCGGTGGAATATTGATAGACGCCGCCCCAGGCCGGATCGAATAACGCTCGCGCTGCGTCCAGCGTTTGCCGCGCCATCGCGGTTTCTGTGGCATCTCCGCTCTGGCCGTGGACGATGGCGAACTCGACACTGTCGTAGTCGAGAAATTTTTGCGCTGCCTGCAGGCTGCCGAGGGTGTGATCGTAGGTGTCGCGATAACGCTTCAGCAATTCGTCGCGCGTACTCGCATCGAGCGCGCTATCGTGTTGTGTCGGCATGGCCGCCGCGTCGGCGGTGGCGACGACAATCGGCGAGGGATCGACCACGATCGCCTTGAGCATGCTGAGAAATCGCGGCGCTTCGATGTAACCGCGACGCTTGATGATCTCGGTGCCATCGGCGGCAAATACGACGGTCGCCGGCCAGCCGAAATCGCCATAACGATTGGCGATATCCGGGCGCGAATCCTGATCGATGCGCAGCGCGATGTAGTGCGCTGAAATCTCGGCGGCCACTTCCGGGTTCGCATACGTCTGCTCGTCCATCACATGGCACCAATGGCACCACACCGCTTCGAGATCGAGCAGCACAAATCGATGTTGCGCGCGGGCTTTGGCGAACGCGTCGGCTTCGTTATGCAGCCACACAATTTTGCCGGCATCGCTGGCGTGTACCAGCGGAGTCGCGGCGCAAAAAAATACGATCGACAGCGCGCCGAACACGCGCGCGAAAAGCTGTTTGTGAAAGCGATGCATACAGATAGTTTTCGGCGTGATGAACTACAGACCGACTAGCCGTGAATATCTTTCGACATCACTCCACGATCAAAACGCCGGCAGCACCGCGCCCTGATATTTCTTCGCGATAAATGCCTTCACCTCGGCGCTGGTCAACGCCTTCGCAAGTTTTGTCACGGCCTCGCTGTTGCGATTGTCCGAGCGTGCGACGAGATAATTCACGTACGGCGAATGACTATCCTCGATCGCGAGCGCATCCTTGGTCGGATCGAGCTTGGCGGCGAGCGCATAGTTGGTATTGATCAGCGCGAGATCGACCTGATCGAGTACACGCGGCAACATCGCAGCTTCGAGTTCGCGGAATTTCAGGTGCTTCGGATTGGCCGAAATATCCTTCAGCGTGCACAGCGCGTCGCCCGGATCTTTGAGCGTAATCAGGCCGACCTTGTTGAGCAGCAGCAATGCGCGACTGTTATTGCTTGGGTCGCTCGGGATCACCACATTCGCGCCGTCCGGCAGATCTTTCAGCGCCGCGAACTTGTGCGAGTACGCGCCGAACGGCTCGATATGCACACCGATCACCTTGACCAGATCGGTGCCGCGATTCTTGTTGAACGCATTGAGGTACGGCTCGGTCTGGAAATAATTCACGTCGATGCGTTTCTGCGCGACTTGCAGATTCGGCTGCACATAATCCGTGAACACCTTGATGTCGAGATCGACACCATCTTTCGCCAGCATCGGCTTGATGAACTGCAGAATTTCCGCATGCGGCACGGCAGTCGCGGCCACGCTGAGGCTTTCGTTGGCGTGCACCGAAATCGCGAACAACACGCTCAGCAACAGGAACAGTTTTTTCATGGTGAATCCTTCAACAAAGAATATTTTTAACGGCGGCTAAAACGTGTCACGAGTTTGTCGCCAAGCATTTGTAAAAGTTGTACGAGCACGAGCAGCAACACGACCGTGACTACCATCACGTCGGTCTGGAAACTTTGATAACCAAATCGATAGGCAAGATCGCCGAGTCCGCCCGCGCCGATCGCGCCGCCCATCGCGGTGTAGGAAACCAGCGCAATCGCAGTCACGGTGATGCCGGCGATGATGCCGGGCCGCGCTTCGGGCAACAGCGCGCCGAGCACGATCTGGCGGGTGCTTGCGCCCATCGCCTGCGTGGCTTCGATGATGCCGCGATCGACTTCGCGCAAGGCGGTTTCAACCAGCCGCGCGAAGAATGGCGCCGCGCCGACGACCAACGGTGGAATCGCGCCAAGCACGCCGAGCGATGTGCCGACGATATGTTCGGTCACCGGCATCATGAGGATCATCAAAATGATGAACGGCACCGAGCGCAGAATATTCACGACCAGCGACAACACCGCATACAAACCGCGCTGTTCGAGCAACTGGCGTTTCGAAGTGAGGAACAACAACACACCGAGCGGCAGGCCGAGGACGATCGTCAGCGCCAGCGAGCCGCCGAGCATCGCGAGCGTATCGATGCAAGCGCGGCCGACATCGGCCCAATCGGTGTTCGGAAACCACGTTTGCAACCACGTCGTATCCATCAGTGCAACTCCGTGCCGTGCACATCGGCGACATGCACGTTGGCCGCGGCGAGCTGGCTCAACGCGGCTTCAATATCGCCGCCGACCAGCGCGAGCGTGAGCTGGCCGTACGGCGTTTCCTTGATGCGATCAATGCGCCCGGAAAGAATGCTGTAGTCCACGCCGGTCGCGCGCGCGATGCTGCCGAGCAGCGGCGCATAGGTTGCTTCGCCGCGAAAGGTCAGGCGCACGACACGTCCGCTGACGTTGGCCAGATCGCTGCGCAACTCGTTCTCGTCGACGTTCTCGGCTTCGAACACAAAACGTCGCGTGGTGGCATGTTGCGGATGCAGAAATACATCGGCGACCGTGCCGCTTTCGACGAGGCGCCCCGCATCGAGCACGGCAACACGATCACACACGCGGCGAATCACATCCATCTCGTGCGTGATCAGCACGATGGTCAGGCCGAGCTCGCGATTGATCTCGGCCAGCAGCTGCAATACCGAGGCGGTGGTTTGCGGATCGAGCGCGCTCGTGGCCTCGTCGCACAGCAGGATTTTCGGCCGGCACGCGAGCGCACGCGCGATGCCGACGCGCTGTTTTTGTCCGCCGGAAAGTTGCGCCGGATATTTGTCGGCGTGATCGCTGAGGCCGACACGCGCGAGCAATTCGGCAACACGTGTTGCGATTTCCGCACGCGACGAAACTCCAGCCAGGCGCAACGGAAACGCGACGTTCTGCGCCACGGTTTTTGCGCTGAGCAGATTGAAATGCTGGAAGATCATGCCGACCTGCCGGCGCAACGCGCGCAAGCCGTTCGCGTCAAGTTGGGTGATATCGTCGCCGTCGATCAACAGTCGGCCCGCACTCGGCCGTTCGAGCAGATTGATCAGCCGGATCAAGGTCGATTTGCCCGCGCCGGAATGCCCGATGATGCCGAACACTTCGCCGCTTTCAATGCGCAGATCGATCGCATGCAGCGCGGGTTGCTCGCGGCCATCGACGCGATAGGATTTGTGGATATCGTGCAGTTCGATCAAGACAAAAAATTCCGGCGGTTTCAGCGTGCGCGAGGATAACGCAACTACGCGCGAGCGCATGTGACGACGGCAAACACCGATCGACCGCGCACGATAAAGAGTCGCCCCCATTCCAGGCAAACGACGTTTGCTTTTACCGATATGCGATCGCGGAATATGCAGCGCTCACCAAAGCATCGGCACTTCGAGCGTGGCCACCGCAGCAGTGAGATGCGGGCCGAGGTAACAATGCGAGCCGCAACTGATCAGGCCGGCCTCGCGAAACGTCGACAGATACCAGCGCGGCGAGCGTGCGATAAAACCGTCGGTGTCGCCGGCCAGCGCATCGTCGGCGGTGAACAGTTCGAGAAACGCCACGCCCTGCAATTGTTCGGCGATGCCGCGCAGGCCGCGCTTGAGCTCGGGCGTGCGCACGTAATGCAACACATCCGAACACACGATCAGATCAAAACCCTCATCGAAACGCAGCTCGCCGAGCTGGCCGAACGTGGCGAGGCGGATATTGCGTGTGCGGCCAAAACGCTCGACCACGTATTCGCTGCTATCGAGCCCGAGATAGGAAATTTTCGGACGCTCGGCCTTCAGCACCGGCTGCCACACGCCCTCGCCACAGCCGATATCCAGCACGTTGTGAATCGGCCGACCCAGATAATATTCGGCGGTGCTGATCGCGAGTCGCGCCTTGCGCATAAGCGCCTGACGTGAACCGATACCGAGATTTTCCTGGCGATACCAGCGGTCGAAATAAGTGCGGTCGTAGATTTTTGGCATGAATAGAATTAGGTCGATGGTGGGTCAGGTGTATACAAATATTCAGAGTATCTGCTGGCCCGAATGCTCGGGGTAAAACGTCACTCGCATGGCGTTGACAGTCCGTTAGAATCAATGGCTAGCCGCTATTAGATATAGAATCTGCTGCTCGCCGCTCCAACCCTCAGGTGGCTTGCTAGTGCTCCACCACGGCATCCCTGAGTCAATCCATTTTTGACGGCGCTCAATGTACCAACTGGCTCGGGCTTGCTCATCTCCGCCGCAAGAATCTTCGTATCCAAAGTGCGTGCCACAACACGGGCAAATCTCATGACTCGCCGTGCCGTTAAGCCAAGGCGGAGCTGAAAGGTCGAAGTAACACAATGGGCATTTATTGGTGGCAATCATTGGTGGCACCTAATGCCGGAATCAAGCCGAGTCGCAGAGCGACGTCGGCTTGATTGATTTTTTAGCCTAATCTCCGACGAGTTCACGAATTTTCTGAACAATTAATGCGTAGTCAGGTCCGGCGGTGCCGAAACGATCGACCAAGGATTTGTCATTTTGTTCGCCAGGCGTGAGCACGCTTTCGACTAATTGGCCAACAGGCGTGCCTCGTTTGTAGATGCGTACCTGCTCGTGCTGATAATTGGGTAGTTGGACAGGGACATGACCTAAGCCTATTCCTGCAAGGGCTTGGCTGATTTCGGAAACTACATTCACACCTAGCCTCGCTGAGCCATGTGCATTGCGAAGGACATCCATAGTGAAAGTGTGAATATTTCCATTCTTTTCTACATCATCTTTAATCTGATCCCAGCTCATTCATTTCTCCAATATGGCTGTATGCGCTACATTTGAAATACCTTGCAAGGCGCGCGTAGTTACAAAGGTGAAAAGCCTAACTAATGATCAGACAACGAAGCCGACAAAACCTGCAAAGCCAACCTCAGCCAGATCGCCCACAATACCAGCGAGCTCAGGAAATACACGGCGAAACGATGCGAGACACGATTGTAGGTCGTGTGGATAAAACTGTGCAGACACCGCAGCGCGAAGTACGCCCAAGCCAGCCACACGTAGATCGCATCGTCGCGGTGCAGAATCAGTAGCAATACGGCGGCGAGGTAAAATAATACCGGCAGCTCGAACAGGTTGCGCAGGTTGTCGCCCGAAGTGATGAAAGCGCGCGGCAGGTTGCAGTTGAACGGCGTGAGATCGTCGATCGCGATCTTGTTCTTGCGTGCCGCGTTGAACCGCACGACATACATCTGCAGCCAGACCACGAAGGTCAGCAGCACCAAACCGAACACCGGCAGCAAAATCGTATTCACTTGCATTTATTGCACCTCGGCGCTATGACTCAACGGAATCCGGCGTTGAGTTTGTCGAGCGCCGTTTTGCCCGGGCAAAGTTCGCGCGCGGCCAATGCATTCAGCGGGCGCGCCGTGGTGTGCAGGTGCTCGTGCATGTCGCTGGCATTGGTATCGATGTAGAGCAGGCCGGTGACGACTTCGCCCTTGGCCTGATGCTCCTGCGTGTAGTTCATCGCGGCGATGCGATTGTGCGGATCGTAGTCGGGCGCGATCTTGCGCAGGCGCAAAACACTGCCGTCGTGTTGTTCGACTTCGAGCAGTTCACCGGCGGCAAAATCGACGCGGATTTCCTTGCGCAGCGGAATTACATCAAGCCGATTCACGGCCTCGTTATGCTCACGCACGTACTCGTAACTCTTGGTGCTGCCGGCGTGATTGTTGAACGCCACACATGGACTGATCACATCGAGAAACGCCGCGCCGCGATGCGCGATCGCGGCCTTGATCAGCGGCACGAGCTGATGTTTGTCGCCGGAAAAACTGCGCGCGACAAAACTTGCGCCGAGCTGCAGCGCCATGCCGACCATATCGAGCGGACTGTCGCTATTCACCACGCCGCGTTTCGAGGTGGAACCTTGATCGGCGGTCGCCGAAAACTGGCCCTTGGTCAGGCCGTACACGCCGTTGTTCTCGACGATATAAACCATGTTCACGCCGCGGCGCATGCAGTGCGCAAACTGGCCGAGACCGATCGAGGCCGAATCGCCATCGCCCGATACACCGAGATACAACAGTTCGCGATTCGCCAGATTCGCGCCGGTCAACACCGATGGCATGCGCCCGTGCACGGTGTTGAAACCGTGCGACTGGCCGAGGAAATAATCCGGCGTTTTCGAGCTGCAGCCGATGCCGGAAAGTTTCGCGACGCGGTGCGGCTCGACATCCATTTCCCAGCACGCCTGGATGATCGCGGCGGAAATCGAGTCGTGGCCGCAGCCCGCGCACAAGGTGGAAATCTTGCCTTCGTAATCGCGCCGCGTATGGCAGAGTTTGTTCTGCGGCAGGGTCGGGTGATGCAGTTTGGGTTTGGCGAGATAAGTCATGTCAGGCGACTCGATGCTGGTCGATGGTTGCGACGTTCATGCTGTGAATGCGATTGGCGATTTCGCGTGCGATAAAACGCGCGGTGATCGGCGTGCCGTCGTAATGCAATACGCGAGTCAGTCGCGCCGGATCGATGTCGAACTCGTTGATGATGAGGCTGCGCATCTGCGCGTCGCGATTCTGCTCGACGACAAACACTACGTCGTGCGCGGCGATGAAATCCGCGACCGAATCGGAAAACGGAAACGCACACAGGCGCAAGGTATCGAGATGGATCTGCTCGGTTTCGAGCGCGGAAATTGCCTCGCTCATCGCCGGGCTGGTCGAGCCGTAATAGATCGCGCCGAAGCGGGTTTTTTGTGCGGCCTCGCGCAGCACCGGTTGCGGCACGAGCGATTTTGCGGTGTTGAATTTTCGCAGCAGGCGTTGCACGTTGTAGATGTAATCGGGGCCGGCTTCGGAGTACCGCGCGTAGGCATCCTTGGTGGTGCCGCGCGTGAAAAAGCTGCCCTTGTTGGCGTGCGTGCCGGGCAGCGTGCGGAACGGGATGCCGTCGCCATCCACATCCAGATAACGGCCGAAATCACGACCGGCTTCGAGTTCGGCAGCAGTCATGATCTTGCCGCGATCGTATTGACGCGACTCGTCCCACAGCAGCGGTGCGCACAGGCGCTGGTTCATGCCGATATCGAGATCGGTCATGACAAAAATCGGCGTCTGCAAACGATCCGCCAGATCAAGCGCCGCTGCCGAATGCACAAAACATTCGTGTGGATCTTCGGGAAACAGCAGCACGTGTTTGGTATCGCCATGCGAGGCGTACGCACACGCAAAAACATCGGCCTGCTGCGTGCGCGTTGGCATGCCGGTAGACGGCCCGCCGCGTTGCACGTTGATGATCGTCACCGGAATTTCCGCCATGTAGGCGAGGCCGATAAATTCGGTCATAAGTGATACGCCGGGGCCGGACGTGGTGGTGAATGCGCGCGCGCCATTCCAGCCCGCGCCGACCACCATGCCGATCGAGGCGATCTCGTCTTCGGCTTGGACGATGGCGTAATTGTTCTCGCCAGTCACGCTATCGACGCGGTACTTCATGCAGTATTTCTGGAACGCTTCAGCGAGCGATGACGACGGCGTGATTGGATACCACGCGCACACCGTCGCGCCGCCGTAAACGCAGCCGAGTGCACCGGCAGTATTGCCGTCGACGAAGATGCGCTCGCCGACATTATCCGCGCGCCGCACGCGCAGCCCGATCGGATGCGGCAGATGCTCACGCACGTAATCGCGGCCGAGATGCAAAGCCTGCACGTTTGAGGTCAGCAGTTTTTCCTTGCCTTTGTATTGCTCGGAAAACAGCTTCTCGATTTCGGCTGGATCGATTTCCAGCAGCATTGACAATGCACCGACATAGACGATGTTCTTGAACAATTGGCGCTGGCGCGGATCGCTGTAGGTGCGGTTGCAGATTTCGGTCAACGGCATGCCGATGACATGAACATCATCGCGGAATTTCGACGCCGGCAGGGGCTTGCTGTTGTCGTAAAACAGATAACCGCCGGGTTCGATTTCCTTGAGGTCGGCGTTCCAGGTTTGCGGATTCATCGCCACCATCAAATCCACACCGCCGCGCCGGCCAAGATGCCCGGCCTCGGTCACGCGCACCTCGTACCAGGTCGGCAGGCCTTGAATATTCGACGGGAAAATATTGCGCGGACTGACCGGCACGCCCATGCGCAAAATCGACTTTGCGAACAGCTCGTTGGCCGATGCCGAACCCGAGCCATTGACGTTGGCGAACTTCACCACGAAGTCGTTGATCGCCTCGATTGGCTTGACCATCATACGGCGCTCCTCTGCGTCTTGCCGCAGCCGGTGTCCGTGCTCGATCCGGCATGCGCCATCTCCAGCAGAAATTTCTGCATGTCCCACGCGCCGGTCGGGCAACGTTCAGCGCACAGGCCGCAGTGCAGGCAAACGTCTTCGTCCTTGACCATCACACGACCGGTTTTCAGCGCCGCGGAAACGTACAGATCCTGCGTGAGATTCAGCGCGGGCGCGGTCAGGTGCTCGCGCAATTCCGCTTCCGCATCGTTGCCGGTAAACGTGATGCAATCCATCGGGCAGATGTCGACGCACGCATCGCATTCGATGCACGCATCCTTGACGAATACGGTCTGCACATCGCAGTTCAAACAGCGCTCGGCCTCCTTGAATGCGGTGGCCATATCGAAACCGAGTTCGACTTCCATTTTTATACTTTTCAGCGTTTTCTCAAGCGCCGCCGAAGGCACCTTGTAGCGCTCGTCGGGCGAGATCGCGCTGTCATAACTCCATTCGTGGATGCCCATTTTCTGCGACATCAGATTGGTCAGCGGCGAAGGCCGCGTGTGGATATCAGCGCCGCTCAGTTGCAGGTCGATCGACACCGCGGCTTCGTGGCCGTGCGCGACCGCCCAGATGATGTTCTTCGGCCCGAACGCCGCATCGCCGCCGAAAAAAACCTGCGGCAGAGTCGATGCATACGTGACCGCATCTACCACCGGCAAACCCCAGCGATCGAACTCGATGCCGATGTCACGCTCGATCCACGGATAGGAATTTTCCTGGCCGACCGCAATCAAGACATCATCGCATTCGACGAGCACATCCGGCTCGCCGGTCGGCACGAGTTTGCGCTGACCTTTGGTATCGATTTGCGCATGCACGCGCTCGAACCACATGCCGCTGAGCTTGCCATCGCTGTGCTCGAATTTTTTCGGCACCATGAAATTCAGAATAGGAATGCCTTCGTGGATCGCGTCTTCTTTTTCCCAGGGCGAGGCTTTCATTTCGTCGAAGCCGGAACGCACGATCACTTTGACTTCTTCGCCGCCCAGCCGACGCGATGAACGACAACAATCCATCGCGGTATTGCCGCCGCCGAGCACGATCACACGCCGGCCGATTTTTTCGATATGCCCGAACGAAACCGACGATAGCCAATCAATGCCGATATGGATATTTTTTGCAGCCTCCGCCCGGCCCGGCAGATCGAGATCGCGTCCGCGTGGCGCGCCGCAGCCAACAAACACGGCATCATAATTCTGCGTCAATAAATCACGCAGCGAATCGACGCGCTCGTTGCTGCGAAACTCGATGCCGAGGCCGAGGATGTAACCGACTTCTTCATCAATCACCGATTCCGGAAGGCGAAACCGCGGCACCTGCGTGCGCATGAATCCGCCTGCTTTCGCTTCGCCTTCGAATACGGTGACGTGATAACCGAGTGGCGCGAGATCGCGCGCGACGGTGAGTGATGCCGGCCCCGCGCCGATGCAGGCGATACGTTTGCCATTGCCGGGCGCGGGCGTCGGCAAGCGTGCCTGAATATTGGCGGCATCCTTGTTATCGGCGGCGACGCGCTTGAGTCGGCAGATCGCGACGGGCTCGGGTTTTTCGCCGTTGTTTTCTTCGACGCGCCCGCGGCGGCACGCAGGTTCGCACGGTCGGTCGCAGGTTCGACCGAGAATGCCGGGGAAGACATTCGACGTCCAGTTGATCATGTAGGCATCGTCGTGACGGCCCGCGGCAATCAAGCGGATGTATTCGGGAACCGGGGTGTGGGCGGGGCAGGCCCACTGGCAATCGACGACTTTATGGAAATATTCGGGCGCACGTATATCGGTAGGTTCCAACGCAGACTTCCTCGTTCGAGATCATGCCGCATCGCGCACCACCGTCAGCAGCAACAGAGTGCGCTCTCACGATCGGGTGCGCCGAAAATTTCGATCGATGTGTTGGCATCGGCGGAAAATTTCCATCGCGTTATCCCCTCGCTGGCGCCGAGTCTAGACTGATATCAACGATCCGCAAAGCTGTCTTCGCAATGACAAATTTGCTGCTTTCGATTAGTGCATTGCAGCATCTGGCGCACGACTTTCCGCCCTATCGCGCGAGCCTTGAACTCGGCTATCTTGCAAGGCTGAATCAGATGAGGTGTTTGTGATGAAGACGAGTTCGGGTCTGTGCCGTTTTGCCGGAGTTTTGCTTTTCTGTTGCAGTGTTGTCAGCGGCAATCTGAGCGCAGCCGAGCCGACACCTGCGTCCGCGAAAACTGCCCCCGCCACGTTCGCATCGACGACCCACGGCCTGCCATCCGCGACCGGTTTTTTCGATGTGTATCGCGATGTCGCGAAAGGTCGTGTGCTGCTGAATATCGCCGTGTTCGATACGCCTTTTCTGCTCGTGACCTCGTTGCCGTACGGACTCGGCTCGAACGACGTCGGACTCGACCGTGGCCAAAGCGGCGAATCGCAGCTCGTGGAATTTCGTCGCATCGGCGCTCGTATCTTCCTCGTTGAACCAAACACGCGTTATCGCGCGATCTCGAACGATGTCCGCGAGCGCGAAGATGTGCGCCAGGCGTTT
Organism: Pseudolysobacter antarcticus; assembly: GCF_004168365.1. GTDB lineage: Bacteria > Pseudomonadota > Gammaproteobacteria > Xanthomonadales > Rhodanobacteraceae > Pseudolysobacter > Pseudolysobacter antarcticus. The sequence continues at coordinate 4,247,495 of NZ_CP035704.1, read as the reverse complement.
GCCGAATCGGTGTTGTGGGCCGGCGATATCGTTGCCGAGGAAACCGCGCCGAATGCGCACGTGCTAATCGACTTCAGCAGCTATCTGCTCGGCGATCGCCACGGCATCGCCGCAAGACTCAAGGCGGCTAAGCAAGGCGATTACAGCATCGACAAGGATCGCAGCGCAGCGCTGGTCGCCGAGAGCAAAAGTTTCCCCGACAACACCGAGCTCGAAGCGCTGCTTACGTTCAAGGGCGCCGGTGAAGGCGAGTACGTGCGTGATGTCGCGATGGACGCGGAAAGCCTCACCTTGCGCCAGCATTTGAGCCTGGTGCGTTTGCCCGGCCCGGGATTTGTGCCGCGTATTTATCATCCGGCCTCGGGCGCGTTCAGCACGGGTTTCACCGATCTCGCGCAGCCGTTGAACGCGAGCACCTACGTGCGTTATCAGCCGCGCTTTCGTCTCGATAAAACCGATCCGAGTTCTGCGTTGAGTCCGGTCAAAAAACCGATCGTGTTTTATCTCGATCCGGGCACGCCTGAGCCGGTGCGCTCCGCGCTGCTCGACGGTGCGAATTGGTGGAAAGGCGCATTCGAGCAGGCCGGTTTCAAGGATGCGTATCGCGTCGAGTTATTGCCACCCGGCGCGGACGCGATGGACATTCGATACAACATGATCAACTGGGTGCATCGCTCGACGCGTGGCTGGTCCTACGGCGAGGCGATCAGCGATCCGCGCACCGGCGAAATTATTCGCGGCGTGGTCACGCTCGGCTCCGATCGCGTGCGCCAGGATGTGCTGATCATGGAGAGTTTGCTCGCACCGTACGGTCGCAGCGATGAGGCTGCTCGCAAGCAGCAAATCGAAGCCGCCGTGCTCGCGCGTCAGCGGCAACTCGCGGCGCACGAAGTCGGTCACGCGCTCGGCTTCGCCCACAACTTCGCGGCGAGCCGGCAGGGCAACGGATCGGTGATGGATTATCCGCATCCGCTGCTTTCGCTCGATGCTGCAGGCGAGATCGATATCACGCATGCGTATGGCGTCGGCATCGGGCCTTGGGATAATTTTCTGGTCAAGCATGCGTACGGCCAGTTTGCGCCGGAGCAGGAAAAAACCGCGCTGGCGGCATTGCGCGCGGATATCGCCAAGGCCGGATTCGGCTACATGAGCGATGCCGATGCGCGCGCACCGGGATCGAGTCATCCCGATGCGTTGCTCTGGGATTCCGGCACCGATACGTTGAAAACCTTCGCGCAGATTCTTGCCGTGCGGCACAAGGCGCTGGACGGATTTTCCGAAGGCGTGCTCGGCCGCGACCGCCAGACCGGCGAGCTAGAAGTGCGGCTAGTGCCGGTGTATCTGCTGCATCGTTATCAAGTGGAAGCGGTCGCGCGTTTGCTTGGCGGTGTGAGTTATCAGTACGCGATGGGGGGCGAGGGGAAAGCGACAAATACATTTGTGTCTGCGCCGCAACAACAGGCCGCGTTGCAGGCGTTGATCACAACGCTCGGCGCAAAAGAACTTGCGTTGCCGACAAATGTGCTCGACTTGCTCACGCCGCCCGGCGCCGAATACAACCGCAGTCGCGAGTATTTCGCCACGCGCACCGCACCGGTGTTTGATGCGGTGTCGGCGGTTGAGGCAGATGCGATGTTGACGACGCAATTCCTGTTCGATCCATCACGTCTGAATCGCCTCGAATGGCAGCACGCGCGTGATGCCGCGCAGCCCGGAATCGCGACCGTGCTCGATCAGGTATTCCACGGCACGTGGCAGAGCGAAAATGCCGATGTCAGCGTGCCTGCCGCGAGTGCCGTACAGCTCGCCGCTAATTGGGTCGTACTCGACAGCCTGCTCGCCACACTCGAAGGCGGGCAATTGCATGCGCAGACCCAAGCCGACGTGCGCGACAGTCTTGCGCAGTGGCAGCATTGGCTCGAAAAAAATCCGGGCCGCGAAATTGTTGCGAGCAGCCGTCGTGACGCGGCGAATTTTATTGCGAAATATCTTGCCGATGCGAAGTCGGTAAAGCTGCATGCGCTGCCGGTGATTCCGCCGGGCGCACCGATTTGAAGATAGTGAAACTATCGTGATCGGAAACCATCGAAGCTGCGTCGTAATATCATTCGGCGCGATGAATGCAATCGCCGCATCGCGCCGCGCAACTTCGAAGGTCGCTTATGCAAAGGTCAACTAAGAGCATCATCGCGTTTTCTGTGGCGGCAGCATTGGGTCTGCTCACATGGGACGTTTTTCATGCCTCGCTGGTGTGCCGTATTGATCCCGGGTCCGTTCAGCTGGCTATGATGGAATACAAGATATTGGCTTATGAGCAGGATACTGGTGCGTTACCCAAGACCTTGCAGGGATTGCTCGCCGACGATGGCGCTTCGCATTGGAGCGGGCCCTACGCCAAAAGTGCGGAGCTTGCGGAGTTCCGCGGTAATACGATCCACTACGAACTACTCGATCCGGCCAATCCCTCTTTTCGGTTATTCCTGACCAGCTCCGATGGCACGATCGTGAGATCACGACTTGGCCACAATGAGCGAAGCGGTCACAGCGAGTTACACTGACGCATCTTTATCGCAATGCGGAGAATACCGGTGCAAACCGAAACAGAATCAAGCGCCGAAAATCCCGAAGTCGCGATCGTGGCGACTGACGTATCCGACGCAGAAAATAGCTTGCTATTGCTGAGTCCGATCGAGGCGCGCCTGCTCGGTTGCCTAGTCGAAAAAGCCGCGACCACCCCCGAGGTTTATCCGCTCACACTCAACGCCGCGCAGCTCGCCTGCAACCAGAAAACCAATCGCGATCCACTCATGAATCTCGAACCCGGTGCCGTCGGGCACGCCTTGCGCGAGATGGAGGACAAAGGTCTGGTCAAGGTGGTGCACAACTCGCGTGCGCTGCGTTACGAACATCGCATCGACAGCACCTACACCGTGACCACACGACAGCGCGCGTTGTTGTGCGTGATGTTGCTGCGCGGCCCGCAGACGCTGGCGGAATTGCATACGCGCACCGACCGCCTTGCGCAGTTTCCCGATCTCCAAGAAGTGCGCAGCACGCTGGATCGGCTCGCGCAACGCAGCCCGGCGCTCGTAGTGCGGCTCGGGCGTGGGCCGGGGCAGCGCGAGGATCGTTACATGCATCTGCTGTGCGGGCCGGTGTCGGCGGAGCAGTGGAACAGCGCTGCGGCGAGTTCACCGTCATCGCGTAATTCCGGGCTGGAGGATCGGGTCGATCAGCTTGAGCGCGCGCTCGAAGAATTGCGCAGTGAAATCGCGGAACTGCGTTCGGCTGCAGTGCCGCGCGGCGAATAGTTCCTTGCCGCATTCGCGGCGATAAAATAGTGGCGGCTAGTTGTCTGGCGTCGCCAGCAATTGCAAAAACGTTTTGGCGAATGTGTGTACATCACCGGGCCAGCGCGCGCTGACGTAGTTGCGGTCGCGCACGATCCACGCGGGTTTTGCATTGTCGAGCGAGTCGAAGACGATGCCGCTGGTTTTGGCGAAGTGATGGGCGTCGTCGCGCGGCACATCCAGAAAATCCTCAGGTTTCGCGAGCAAGCGTTTGACCTCGGCTTCAACCGACCAGAAACCTTCGGGTTCGTCAGCGCCTTCGCGATAGGTGCGGTAATAATCCGGATCCCAGAAACGCCCCGCGTAGCGATTCAGCCGCCACGCGGTGCGCTCTTGTTGCCATGTCAGCGCGGTGGTGCGGCGCCCATGCAGCACCGACAAACCGGTGTGCGGCGAAATCGAACGCGCGGCCAGCAACACGCCGTGACAGATCGCGCCGACCGGTTTGTCGGCCTCGAAAAATTCGACAACCAGATCCTGCAGCGGCTTGCTTTCGAGATACAGTTTCATGCCTTGCGCATGACCACCGGGCAGGATCAATCCAGCGAAATCAGCGGCGCGCAAATCCGCGTAGGATTGCGGCACGCGAAAATTCGCATCGTCCTGCAAGTGCACATACGCGCGACGTGCCCAAGGCTTCGCGCGCAGCAGCAGACCGATCAGCTTGAGATGACGCAGGATCGGAATGCGACTCCAGAAATCCAGGCCGATACCGCTGAGCATGATCGGATCAGCGGCGGCGATCTGTCCGGCCGGCGTCGCGAAAATTATCTCATGGCCGGCATCGCGCAAGATCGACCAGCTCATCGCGACTTCGCTCGGATCGAAATCCCCTTGCGGCAGCGGCATCAGTATTTTCATGGTCATTCGGTTATCGCGAATCGCAGGCTCGTGCGCTGGTTTGTTTCAGAGTTTCGGAATGCGAATGGTCTTGCTGATCATCAGCGAACCGGACAACGCAAACAGCAAAACCAGCGGATGCCATTGCCACGGCCCCAGCGTGATGCTGCCGAAATACAGCGATGTGCTGATGTGTCCGAACCACGCCGCCGCGGCGATGAATACGACCAGCAACACGCTGCTCGGGATCGGCGTGCCTTCGAAAAACGTGACCTTGCCGGCTTCCTCAGAGAGTGCCTCGGCGGTGATGTTGTAGCGTGCGAGTCGACTCACGCCGCAACCGACGAAGTACAAAAGCACGAGGCAATCCCACAACCCTTGCATGCCAGCGCCGTAGGCGAGTGCGGCCGGCGCGACGCCGAACGAAATCACATCGGCCAGCGAATCCAGTTCGCGGCCGAAGCTCGATTGGCGCTGACGCCAGCGCGCGATGCGGCCGTCGAGCGCATCGAAAATCAGCGCGAGCACGATACCTGCCGCAGCGAGCAGCAACAGATGCAGTTCGTGCGTCTGTAGAAATGCCATCGTCAGCAATACCGCACCCATGCCGCAGAACGCGTTGCCCATCGTGAACCAGTCCGCCAGGTGAAAGCCGCGGATCATCGTGAAATGTGTTTTGCCCATCATGGCCCCTGACCGACGAATGCGCTGATCGTGACAGAGCCGAGGCCACGCTCACAAGCGGCGAGGAAATTTCTCGTCTTTCGGTCGTTCGGAAAGCGCTACTGACTGGATTCGAACCCATTACGGAATACCACGTCGTGGGTGATCATCTCGGTAAACGTGGCCGCACTCGGAATCCCGTTCACCCATACCCGCACCAATACCGGCCCGTCCGGGAATCCGGCCAAGGCCGTGGCACTGCCAGTGAAATGTATATTGGAGAAATTCACCGTTTCATCGTTGCTGATGAAACGCACCTGCTCATTGTCGAGGCGCTGCACCTGGAACACCGGCATATTCGTGGCCGAACTATCCGTTCCGCCACCACTGCCTTCCAGGTTGGGCCAAAATCCGTTGCCGGTTGCCGTCAACGAGCTGGTCTGCAGCAGAAACGCGTTGGTCGCGCTCAGTGTCGGCTGTTGGGTCGGATCGGGCGCCAAACCAAGATCATCAAGCTCGGCGCTGGCGAGAGTACTGTTGTAGTAGCCGCCCGCCACCAGTAGCTGGCCCGAGGGAAGTAGCGTGGCGGTATGATCGAAGCGCCCAGTCGTGAGCGTGCCTGCCGCGCTCCAAGTATTCAGCGCCGGATCGTACAGCTCGGCGCTGGCGAGACTGCCGTTGTTGGAGCCACCGACCACCAGCAGCTGGCCCGAGGGCAATAGCGTGGAGGTGTGGGAAAAGCGCGCGGTCGTGAGCGCACCGGCGGCACTCCAAGTATTCAGCGTCGGATCGTACAGCTCGGCGCTGGCGAGAGTGCCGCTGATGTTGTTGGTGGTACCGCCGACTACCAGTAGCTTGCCTGACGGCAGTAGTGTGGCGGTGTGGAAATCGCGTGCGGTCGATAGCGTGCCGGCCGCGCTCCAAGTGTTCGTCCCAGGATCATACAACTCGGCGCTGGCGATAGTGCCGCTGCCGCCGAGGCCGCCGACCACTAGCACCATGCCTGACGAGAGCAGCGTGGCCGTGTGTACATAGCGCGCGGTAGAGAGCGAGCCGGCCGCGCTCCACGTGTCTGTCACCGGATCGTAAAGCTCGGCGCTGGCGAGAGTGCCGCTGTTGCCCGCGCCGCCGACCACCAGCAACTTGCCCGAAGGCAGCAACGTGGTGGTGTGATGTAAGCGCGCGGTCGTGAGCGAGCCGACCGCGCTCCAAGTGTCCAGCGCTGGGTCGTAGAGCTCGACGCTGGCAAGAGGGGCGCTGTTGCCGTAGCCGCCGATCACCAGCGCCTTGCCTGAGGCCAACAGTGTGACGGTATGTAATCGCCGCGCGGTTGTGAGCGAGCCGGCGGCGCTCCAAGTATTCAGCGCCGAATCGTACAGCTCGGCGCTGGCGAGACCGCCGCTTACGCCGATGCCGCCGACCACCAGCAGCTTGCCCGAAGGCAGCAGCGTGGCGATATGACCATAGCGCGCGGCAGCGAGCGTGCCGCCCGCGATCCACGTGTTTACCGCAGGATCGTATAGCTCTGAACTAGCGAGAGTGGTGCTACCGTCGAAGCCGCCGACCACCAGGAGCTGGCCCGAGGGCAGCAGTGTGGCGGTGTGGGAGCGGCGCTCGCTCGTGAGCGTGTCGGCAGTGCTCCATGTGTTCAGCGCCGGATCGTATAGTTCCGCGCTGGCGAGACTGTTGCTGGTGTCGTCGCCGCCAACCACAAGGACCTTGCCCGAGGGTAGCAGTGTGGAGGTGTGTGCATAGCGAGCGGTCGAGAGCATCCCGGCCACGCTCCATATGTTCGTCACGGGATCGTACAACTCGGCGCTGGCGAGATTGCCGTTGCCGCTGTTGCCGCCGCTGCCGCCGACTACCAGAAGCTTGCCAGAGGACAGCAATGTGGCGGTGTGGTAAAGGCGCGCGGTCGTCAGTGTGCCAGCTGCGCTCCACGTGTTTGTCGCGGGATCGTACAGTTCGGCGCTGGCGAGATTGCCGCTGACACCCAGACCGCCGACAACCAGCAACTGGCCTGAGGGCAGCAGCGTGGCAGTGTGGTAATCGCGTGCGGTCGAGAGCGTTCCGGCCGCGCTCCACAGGTTCGTCGCAGGATCGTATAGCTCGGCGCTGGCGAGAACACCGCTGCTACCGAAGCCTCCTACCACCAGCAGCTTGCCCGAGGGCAGCAGCGTAGCGGTGTGGTAATAGCGCGGGGTCGAGAGCGTGCCGGCCACGCCCCACGTATTCGTCGCCGGATCGTACAGCTCGGCGCTGGCGAGAACGCCGCTGACGCTGGCGCCGCCGACCACCAGCAGCTTGCCCGAGGGCAGCAGCGTGGTAGTCTGGTAATAGCGCGCGGTCGCGAGCGTGCCCGCGGCGCTCCATGCATTCGTCGCCGGATCGTACAGCTCGGCACTGGCGAGAGCGCCGTTAGCACCTAGACCGCCAGCTACCAGCAGCTGTCCCGAGGGCAGCAGCGTGGTAGTGTGAAAAAGGCGTGCGGTGGCGAGCGGGGCTGCCATGCCCCACGTGCTGGGCGCGGTCGCTTCGGCCATGTCGATGACGGCAAATGCAACAAGCAGCAACAGCGTTATGCGCGCGAATGTTCGATAACAGGTCCGCATCATAGATCCCTCTCGTGACTGGATTCGGCAGCCGATACGCACGCCTTGGGATATATGGCGTGAAGCCACGCGACGACTAAGCCACATCGTACGAGGATACAGACCGGGACTCGCTTAGCCTATCTGGAATGCTGGTGTTTTAGAAACTTGGCTAACGCGGGAATTAACAGAACTTAATTGGGTAACATATCGCATTACGCGCCGTAAAGCTTGTGCCCAATTTTAAGCGTTGCAACTGCGTGACGGCTGGCCGAGTGTTCAACTCATGCAAGAGGCATTGAGCCTGCAGTGATAAAAATCCGGTCGCGATTGGCGACCGGACAATTCATTCCACGCAATTTCGAAATCGGCTATTTCAGATTCGTCTCGAACAATTTGTAGATGCGCTTGTATTCGTCGAGCCATGAATCGGCATGGACAAAACCGTGGCGTTCGAGCGGATACATCGCGATCTCAAAATTATCTTTGTGCAATTCGATCAGGCGCTGGTACAGGCGTGCGGAATCCTCGAACAACACGTTGTCGTCGATCACACCGTGCTCGATCAGCAGTGCATGTTTGAGATTGGCCGCAAACTCGATTGGCGAGCTGGCCTCGTACGCCGCCGGATCGACCTGCGGCGTATTGAGAATGTCCGAGGTGTAGCCGTGGTTGTACTGCGTCCAGTCGGTGACCGGGCGCAAGGCGGCGCCGGCGGCGAAATCGTCGGGCGCGCGGAACAGCGCCATCAAGGTCATGAAGCCGCCGTAGGAACCGCCGTACAAACCGATGCGATTCGGATCGACCGATTGATTCTTCACCAGCCACGCCTTGCCATCGAGCAAATCCTCCAGCTCGGGATGACCCATCTGGCGGTAGATCGCGGTGCGCCAGTCGCGGCCGTAACCTTCCGACGCGCGATAGTCCATATCGAGCACGACATAACCGTGTTGCGTCAGCAAGTTGTGGAACATCTGCTCGCGGAAATAATACGGAAACGCCGAATGCACGTTCTGCGTGTAACCGGCGCCGTGTACAAAAAACACCGCCGGATATTTCTTGCTCGCATCAAAATCGGCAGGCTTGTAGAACTTCGCGTAGATCGGTTGCTTGGTGTGACTCGATGGTACCTCGACGATCTGCGGCTGGATCCATTGCAGCTGCTTGTAGGCCGGTGTGCGCGTGTCGGTAAGCTGGCGCGCGGCGCCACTGCCATCGGCAGCAACTACAGAAATTTGCGCGGGCATGTACGCTGTTGAATCCGTGATCAGCACCTGCTTGCCATCGCCCGACAACGCAAAACGCTCGACACCCTTGAGCTGGCTCACGCGCTGCAATTCGCCACCGGCCACCGGCACGCGATAAACATCGTAGACATACGGCGCTTCCTGATTCGCGCGCACGTAGAAAAATTTGCCGTCGTCATCCAGCAGCGGCTGGCCGACCTCGAACTTGCCGTGGGTCAGTGCGTGCGCTTGTTTGTCGCCGAGCGCGCGGGCATACAACTGCGAATAGCCGGATTCCTCGGACTGATACCACAACGTGCGGTTGTCATTTTCCCAACCCATCTCGTTGAAGTTCCAGTTGATCCACGCCGCATCAGTCAGCCGATGCTGCGCGATCAGCGCGTGATTCGCGAAGTCGATGCTGGCGATCCAGCGATCCTTGTTGTCGACCGAGCGCAGCGCGACCGCGACGTTGCTGCCATCGCGCGACCAGACGATGCCCGGAATCTGCAGTGCGCGTTCTTTCGGTTCGGTCTTGGTCTTGTCGTCTTTCTTGGCGCCGTCTTTTTTCGTCGTATCCTTGTCGTGCTTCGCATTCAGCGCGCGCACCGATGCCAGCGGATCATCGTGGATGCCTGGCAGATTCGCATACGACAACGTGTATTTTTCGTGCGCGCGCAGGTCGAGCAGCAGCAGTGATTGCGGCGCCGGATCGTTGCGCCCGACACGGGTATGTTCGTTCTCGAATTCCTCGTATCCCGATTCGGTCACATAACGCGTGAGTTTGCCAATCTTGCCGGCCTCGGCGCTGCTTTTAGGCGCGGCCACGAGCAACAACCAGCGGCCGTCCGGCGACAGGCTGCCATCGGCGATCTGCGCATCGTCGGGCGTATCGCCGCTGGCGATGCGGATATCGTCACCGAGATAAAATGGCAACGGCGCGCGTGAGCTGTCGCCGCGCTGGAATTCTTCCGCATGCAGGCGCGCGGCTTCCTTGTCGTCGTGACTTTGCTTCAAGGTGCTGAACAGGCGCAACTGCAATTCCTGCAGGTCGTCTTTTTTCTTGTCGTGCGGATCTTTCTCGGCCTTGACGATCGCGACCTGGCTGGTCACGCCGCCAGCGAAATCGTAGCTGTACCAATCGCTGCCGCTGCGAAATTGCACGGCGCGGTCATCGGCGGAAAACTGCGGCGCGGATTCGTCCTGCGCCGTGCGCGTGACCTGGATCAACTGGCCGGTGCCGAGATCGCGCACGAAGATATCGCCGTTGCGAACGAACGCCGCCCGCTTGTGCGCACGGTCGTACACCACCTCGTTGCCATCGGCACCGTTCATGCCGGCCGCGTCGATGATCGTATCTTGCGAATTGCCGAGATCGATCTTGTGCAGGTCGCGGATGCTGCCCGTGCCGTGCTTGAGGCTGTAATACACACTGTGCCCATCGGCGGAAAAATACGGCCGCTCGATCGGCGGACCGATCCATTGCGGCTCCGCCATGATCTGTTCGAGCGTCAGTGGTGCGGCGGCGTGCGCGGCGGCACAGGTAATCAGGGTGGTACAGCCAGCCAGCAGCCAACGGTTCATGCGCGGTTCTCCGAAACGGATCAGATCAAACCGCCAGCATAGCCGAGCCGACGCGGATGACAAGCCGCCATAAGTCACGCACGGCTGCCATCCGGCACGGCAAATATGGCAACATCGCGCCAGACATTTGAAACTGGATCAGCTATGGCGTTGCCTTGTGTGGAAATCGAAACCGCGGCGCATCCGCAGTGGTCGATCATCTGGCTGCACGGTCTCGGCGCGAACGGTCACGATTTCGAGCCGATCGTGCCCGAGCTGGTCGATCCGGCGTGGCCGCCGCTGCGTTTTGTTTTTCCGCACGCACCGGAGCGCGCGATCACGATCAACGGCGGCATGCGCATGCCGGCGTGGTACGACATTTCCGGCCAGGAAATCGCGCAGAAGCAGGATGAAGTCGGCATCCGCGCATCGATAAAACTGCTGGAGGAATTGATAACGCGCGAACACGATCGCGGCATCGCGCCAGCGCATGTTCTGCTCGCCGGTTTCTCGCAAGGCGGCGCGATCGTGCTCAGCGGCGGCGTGCGCCACAGCGGCAAACTCGGCGGCATTATCGCGCTGTCGAGTTATCTGCCGCTCGCGGAAAAAACCGCAGCGGAATGCAGCGCGGAAAATCGCAATCTGCCGATTTTCATCGCGCACGGCACGCACGATCCGGTGGTGGCGCACGCGCTGGGGCTCATGAGTCACGATTATCTGCAGCAGCTCGGCTTTGCTGTAGATTGGCATGTGTATCCGATGCAGCACCAATTGTGTCTGGAAGAAATCCACGATCTGCGCGCGTGGATCACGGCGCGTATCGCCGCTGGCTGATGGCGCGGGTCGGGCGTTTCCTGCACGGGGATATCACTGAAAACCAAACTGCCCGCGTTGTATAAATCTGCCCACACCATCGCGATGGATGCACCACAATGGCTGCCGAATTTTTGCAGCCTGCCGGTACTAGTGGCGGTAGCCGCGGTGACCGAACTCGCGGTGTTGCTGATCGTGCTCGCGCCGAGCGATGAACCTCGCGAAGTATTGCCACGACTCGGCACGACGAGCGTGTACGCGCAATGGCTGGCACTGTTGTGCGTGGTCGCGTTGTGCAAGCTCAAGCCGCAGCTTTCGCGGTTTGCGCCGATGCGTGGCGTGTTGCTTGCGTATAGCTTGATTATCCTGATCGTGGCGTTGGCTAGTGAGCTGGTGTTTCTGATCGATCAAACCTTGCTGCTGCGGCTCACTTTGCCGGCGGAATTCCATCTGCGTTTCGTCGTCGGCAGCACTGCGTTGGCGGCCTTGATCGCAGCGGCGATGTTGCGTTATTTCTTCGTCCTCGAACAATGGCGCGAGCGTGTGCGCGCGGTGGCGCGTTCGCAGTTCGATGCCTTGCAGGCGCGCATCCGTCCGCATTTTTTGTTCAACAGCATGAACACGATCGCGAGCTTGATTCGCAGCGATCCAGTGCAGGCCGAGCGCAGCGTCGAGGATCTCGCCGATCTGTTCCGCGCCGCGTTGCGCAGCGGCGAGCGCATGGGTACGCTCGGCGACGAGTTCGATTTGATCCGGCGTTATCTCGCGATCGAGCAACTGCGTCTCGGTGCGCGTTTGCAAGTCGATCTGCAGCTCGACGAAATGCCGCTCGATCTGCCGCTGCCACCGTTGCTGATGCAACCGCTGGTCGAGAACGCGATCTATCACGGCATCGAGCGTCTGCCGCAAGGTGGTGTCTTGAAAATTTTCGGACGACGCCAGGCCGGCATGATCGAGATCAGCATTATCAATCCGTGTCCGCCTGAAGCGCCGAGTGCGCGCACGCATAACGGCATGGCGCTCAACAATATCCGCAGCCGGATCGAGTACCATTTCGGTCGGCGCGGTACGCTCGAAACCATCCGCGGCGCCGAGCAATTTATCTGTAGCCTGCGGTTGCCTGATGAAAATCCTGATCGCTGACGATGAACCTCTCGCACGCGCGCGGCTTGCCGCGTTGCTGCACGATTGTGTGGCGGTCGAGGTCGTCGGCGAAGCCGGCAACGGCCTCGAAACCCTGCAGGCCGCCGCGGCGCTGGCGCCAGATCTGGTGTTGCTCGATATCCGCATGCCGGATATGGACGGGCTCGAAGTGGCGCGCCATCTGAGTGCGCTCGAAAAACCGCCGGCCATTATTTTTTGCACGGCCTACGACGAACACGCGTTGGCCGCGTTCGAAGCCCATGCGATCGATTATTTGCTCAAGCCGATTCGCCTCGAACGACTGCAGGCCGCGCTCGAACGCGCGCGGCGTTTCTCCGCAACGCAAACATCGGCAGCCGCGCCAGCCGTGGTGGCCGGCATCACGCGTACGCACATCTGCGCGCGCGTGCGCGGCAACCTCGTGCTGGTGCCGGTGGTCGACATCGACTATCTGCTGGCCGAAGATAAATATGTGCTGGTGCGTCATCGCCACGGCGAAGTCCTGATCGAAGAGGCGCTGAAAAATATGGAAGACGAATTCATTGAACGGTTTGTGCGCATCCATCGCAATTGCCTGGTCGCGCGCGACCGCATGGCCGGCATGACGCGCGCCAGCGACGGCCGGATTTTTGTCCAGGTAATCGGGCAGGAAACGTCGCTCGAAGTCAGCCGCCGCAACTTGCCCGGTTTGCGCAAACTGGTGCGCACGTTATGACCACGCGCTTGCGTATCGCCACGCGCCAGAGCGCACTCGCGTTGTGGCAGGCCGAGCATGTCGCGGCGCGCTTGCGTATCGCCCATGTCGGAATGGACGTGGAACTCGTGCCGATGACTACGCGTGGTGATCAGATTCTCGATCAGCCGTTGTCACTGATCGGCGGCAAGGGACTTTTTCTCAAGGAGCTTGAAGTCGCGATGCTCGAAGGTCGCGCCGATATCGCGGTGCATTCGCTCAAGGATGTGCCGATGGATCTCGAGCCCGGATTCGCACTCGGCGCGGTGCTCGAACGCGCCGATCCGTTCGATGCATTTGTGAGCAATCATTACGCGCGCTTGAACGAGTTGCCGCAGGGTGCGCGCGTGGGTTCGTCGTCGTTGCGGCGCCAAGCGCAGATGCGCGCGGTGCGTCCCGATATCGAACTGGTCGATCTGCGCGGCAACGTCAATACGCGCCTGGCCAAACTCGATGCCGGCGATTACGACGCGATCATCCTTGCCTGTGCCGGACTCGAACGCCTTGGACTTGCCGCACGCATCCGCAGTCGGCTCGAAGCGCCGGACTGGCTGCCCGCGGTCGCGCAAGGTGCCATCGCGGTCGAATATCGCAGCGGCGATAGCGTAACCGCCGAATTGCTGAAGGTGCTCGATGACGCCGAAACGCATACCTGTGTTGCGGCCGAGCGCGCCATGAATCGGCGGTTGCACGGCAGCTGCAACGTGCCGATCGCCGGCTTTTGCATCCACGCCGAGTCAGGCCTGTTTCTCGCTGGCTTGGTCGGCGATGTGAGTAACGGCCGCCTGCTGCGCGCCGAAGCGCAAGGCGCGGCCAACGACCCCGAAGCGCTTGGGCATCAAGTCGCGAAACTGCTGCAGGAAAAAGGCGCGGACGAAATGCTCGCGGGGCGTTGAGCTCGCGATTTCCTGATCCGGCTGGCGCCCAAAAAACAACGGACCCATTTAGGGCCCGTTGTCCGAAACAAAACGCTTGGCGTTGAAACTTAGAAGTTGTAGACCAGATTAGTGGTCAACAGCTGATCGGTTTTCTTCACGCCGATGCCGACTACGTCGGTATTGTGTCGCACCTGATAACCCACCTTCAGCGCGAGCTTCGAGCTGACCTTGACCGCGACACCGGCATCGTTCTGGTAGAACTTGTTGTCGGCGCCAACTTCGGCGAGCAGGGTGTCTTCAAATGCCGTGGTTTCAGTGAGCTGATGTTTGTAATGCACGAGGCCGCGACCGACGATTTCGTCATCGACGCCACCACGCACAAGCAGCGGCGCCGGCGGCGTGCTGTTGTCGAGAATCGTGTAGTCGGCGCGATTGAAGCGCTTGTAACCCGGGCCGACTTCGAACGAGAGTTCATCCGTCGAGGTTTTCAGCAGCGTGTAGCCGTAACCGAGCGAGACGATTCCCTGCCAGCGGTACGGCGAAAAATCGTCATGCTCGTAACGGCCCGCACCGACGATGTAGCTGCGCTCGTCGAGCTTGTAACCGGCGGACGCGCCGAGCTCGAAACGGTTTGCGGTGGTGTCGTACTGGCTCTGTCCGGTCGTGGCATTCACCACACTGGCCTTGTTGCGTACGCCGGTCAGGTAGAAGTTGTCTTTCCACTGATCGTCCTCTTTCTTGAAGGCGATCTTGGCATTGATATTCTGTGATTTGGTGTTGCCGCTCGCAATCGCCAAGCCGGCTTCGCCGGTGCCGGACCAGTCGCCTTTCGGGGTGGTATCGTCGGCAAATGCGCTCAACGGAAGTGCCAGCAAAAAGGCAGATGCCAAAAGTGTATTTTTCATTTTTTTCTCCAGGATTTGAAATCGCGTTGGATCGAGTCAACGCGGCGGCATGCTAGCTGCCGATGGCAAACCTGGGCTGAACATGGGGTCGCGCGGAGCGTCTGGAAAAACGCAGCAAAGCCGGCGGAAATTCAGCGGCGACGAGTGTCGTAATACAACGTCACGAGGTGTTTGGCCTCGGCAAAAAAAAGCCAGCGTTCGACCAGCAGGCCGACCGAAACCGTGATCGCCGCCAGAGTCGACAGCACGGACGCGAGCAGGCTTGCGGATATCGCCAGCAACACACCAAGCAAGATGAAGGTCGCGGCAAACAACAGCAAAACCAGACGGCGCAGGCGCTGCGCGTGTTTGCGCGCGAGCAAAAAACCCATTTCCTTGAGCAAGTAATTTTGCTCGGTGTGCGGACGCTCGAAGCTGCTGACTTGGCCAAACTGGCCCAGGCCGGTCGCCGTTTCTGCGCTGCTGGCGCTGCGGGTCGTATCAATAAAATGCCAATAGCCGAGCTTCAATAGCGCGCTTACCAGCAATAACAGCATAGTCGTTAGCAGCGCCGGAACGGATAAGGCCGAACTGAACCAGGCACAAACGGCAATATTCCAGCTCGCCCCGCTGAGCAGCGCAAACAGCAGATACGCGGGCAGCACGTAGCCGTTGTGCCAGGCGTGAATCGTCTTCAGCGACGAGTAGATTCGAGCGGTGCAAAACACTGTCGCGACGGCGCATGTAGCGAGCAGGATCGCGCAAATTCGCAGCGTTATCGACGTGTCATTGCGAGATAGCAATACGCCCAATAATAGCGCTGGCAGGTAGGTGAAACTGGCGACTACGCCCTCGCGTGAAAGCCACGAACTGCGCCATTGCGAGAACGCGCGCCACGCCCGTTCGGGGTGTCCCAGATGCAGCATCGAGGATAGCAATCCGGCGCTGCCGAATAGCAAGCCGAGCGCGAGCATCGTCAGCGATTCGTGCAACGAAAGCGCCGCCGGATTGATCGCGCATGCCAACGCCAGCAGAAACAGCAAGCCGTAACCTGCGCCGGATGCGGTGGTGAAAAAAATGACCGAGAGTGCGGGATGCATGCCGGATCAACGCGACAACAATTTGTCGACCCAGCGCAGCAACGGCGGCAACTGTTCGAGATCGATTTTTTCTTCCTGCTTGCACGCAACGGCGTTGCGCTGATCACGTCGCGGCCGCGGCGGCAGATAACGATTCACCGGCTGATAACCGAGCTCGGGCATCAGTGCGTAACCCTCGCGTGCGGCGACGAGTTGCGACACCGCAGAATCCGCATCGCCGAGATCGCCGAAGTGTCGTGCGTGCGTCGGACACGCGAGCACACAGGCCGGTTGGCGTTCTTCGACAGCGAGCGTTTCGTTGTAGATGCGATCCACGCACAGCGTACATTTCTGCATCGTGCCGCGCACCTCGCTGTATTCGCGCGCGCCGTACGGGCACGCCCACGAGCACAGTTTGCAGCCGATGCATTTGTCTTCATCGATGAGCACGATGCCATCTTCGGCGCGTTTGTAACTTGCGCCGGTCGGGCATACGGTGACGCAATCCGGCGTTTCGCAATGCAGGCACGAGCGCGGAAAATGCACCGTCATCTGCTGCTTCGTCGCGACGTTTTCCACATCGTAGGTATGTACGCGATTGAACCAGACGCCGAACGGTTCGCGTTGCTGTTTGTTCTCATCGGGCAGTGGACCGAACTCGCCGCCGTCGTTCCATTCCTTGCATGCGACCGCGCAGGCGTGACAACCGACGCAGATGTCGAGGTCGATCACGAGGCCGAGTTTTTTCGCGCCCGATGGTGCTTGCGGCAAACAGGTCATGTTGTTGCGCTCGGTCGATTTTTTGTATGCGCCATCGAGCTGCCGATCGACGTGTCTATCGTTCGTGATTCTTCGTCACGCGGCGGCGCCTTCTCGATGCGCACACGCAGATCGAACCACGCCGCCTGCCCGGTAATCGGATCAGCATTCGCATACGTGAGATCGGGCAGAACATCCGAAATCACGTGATTGAGCAAGAAACCCGGCGCATGTTCCGGCGCGTCATCGCTGAGTTTCCACGCCCCGCGGCGCTTGCCGATCGCGTTCCATGTCCACACGGTATTCGGCTCGACGCCGGCATGCAATTTTGCTTGAACTTCGATGCGGCCGTGATGCGATTCGACGATCAGCCAATCCTCATCGACGATGCCGTGCAATGCGGCCGTGCTCGGATGCAGATGCAGCCAGTTGCGTGTCGCGATCTGCCGCAGCCACGCATTTTGCGAACCCCAGCTGTGGTACATGAACATCGGTCGCTGGGTCAGCGCGGACAGCGGAAATTTGTTCTGGTCGATGCCGCTCCACTCGAACGGTTCGTACCAGAACGGCAGCGGATCGAAATAGCGTGCGACGCGCGCACGATCTTTTTCCGGCGGTTGCTGCGCGCCGTGGCCGAGCGCGGCGAGACGAAATTTTTGCAAGGTTTCGGAATACAACTGCAACACAATCGGATCGGTCGAACCGATAAATCCGAGGCTTTTCGACCACGCCAGATAATCGCGATTGGCCATCTTGTAATAGCGCGCCGACTCCGGAATTTCGTGATGCCAGAAACAGCCGTTGTCGATGTAGCGTTTGAGTTGCTCGGGATTCGGTTCGCCGATGCCGCGCTTGTCGGCGGCGATGCCGCGCCAGCCCGCGAGCAGGCCGATGCCCGGCGCACGCTCGTGCTTGACCATGTATTCGGGGAAACCGCCCGGATATTTCGCGACACCAAAATCATCGACTATGCCCGGCAATTGCAGGCGTGCGCCGAGATCGAGCAGCACATCCTGGAACGGGCGCACGTCGCGATCCGGCGCGAACACCGGCTGGCGAATTGAATCCGCCGCGCCATCCGCATCCGAGATCGGACGATCCAGCAGCGAGATGCAATCGTGTCGTTCGAGATAGGTTGTGTCGGGCAAAATCAGATCGGCGTAGGCGACCATTTCGGACGTATAAGCGTCCGAATAAATAATGTGCGGAATCTTGTATTCACCGTTCGCATGCTGGTCGGTGAGCATGTGCATCGTCTGGGTCGTGTTCATCGCCGAGTTCCAGCTCATGTTGGCCATGAACAAAAACAGCGTGTCGATCGGATACGGATCACCAGCCCACGCATTGCGAATCACCGACTGCAACATGCCGTGCGCGGCGAGTGGAAATTCCCATGAAAACGCCTTGTCGAGCCGCCGCGGATTGCCGTTGGTATCGACCACCAGATCTTCCGGGCCATGCACAAATCCGAGCGGTGCAGCATCGAGCGCGCCGTTGTCGCGCCGCGTGCGGCCCGGGCGATTTGCTGGCGGAATCGGTTTCGGAAACGGCGGCTGATAACGAAAACTGCCCGGCGTATCGACTGCGCCGAGCAACAGTTGCAAGGTATGCAGCATGCGACACGTATGGAAGCCGTTGCTGTGCGCCGCGATGCCGCGCATCGCATGAAACGACACGGGGCGGCCGAGCATTTCTTCATGTTCGACACCGCTGCTATCGGTCCAGCGCACCGGCAAACGAATCGCCTGATTGAACGCGACATCGGCGATTTCGGCGGCGATGCGCTTGATCGTTTCCACGCTGATGCCGCAGCGTTCGGTCACCGCGTCGGGCGCGTATTCCGCATCGAGAAAACGCGTGGCGAGCAATTGGAACGCAGGCATGGCGCGACGGCCATCGGCCAGAATGAATTCGCCAACAATCGCGGGCTGGATGCCGCTGGCCGAGGCGTGCGTTGTCTGTTTCGCGGCGCGATCGAAACACAATGGTCGGCCTTCGCCATCACGCACGAACATGCCATCGTCGGTCGCACCGGGCGCCATGATCACGAGCCAGTGCGCATTGGCGTAGCGCACGAGATAATCGAAATCGACCCAGTCGTTGCGCAGCAATTCGTGGATCAATGCGCCGACAAACAAACCATCGGTGGCGGGTCGAATGCCAATCCACTCATCGGCGATTGCGGCGTAACCGGTCTTGACTGGATTGATCGCGACGAACTTTGCGCCGCGTGTCTTGAGTTTGCCGAGGCCGGTCTTGATCGGGTTGGAATCGTGATCTTCGGCGACGCCGAACATCAGCAAATATTTGCTGTGCTCCCAATCTGGTTCGCCGAATTCCCAGAAACTCCCGCCGATGCTGTACAGCCCGCCGGCCGCCATGTTGACCGAACAGAAGCCGCCGTGCGCGGCGTAATTGACTGTGCCGAAGGCCTGCGCCCACCAGCCGGTCAAGGCTTGCGATTGATCGCGTCCGGTAAAAAAGGCGAGTTTGTCGGGATCGGTTTTGCGGATGTCGCCGAGCCAGCCGGTGGCGATGGCGAGCGCTTCGTCCCACGAGATTTCCTCGAACTCACCATCGCCACGTTTACCGATGCGCTTGAGCGGAGCGCGCAATCGCGCCGGCGAATAATGCTGCATGATGCCGGCCGAACCTTTCGCGCACAGCACGCCCTTGTTGACCGGGTGCGCGCGATTGCCTTCGATATAGCGAATGCGGCCATCCTTGATATGCACCTTGATGCCGCAGCGGCACGCGCACATGTAGCACGTCGTAGTCTTGATCGTGTCGCCGACCGGCGTATCGAGTTTGAGATCAGCGTGCGGCATCGATGGCGAATGGCTTGCGCGTGGTGGCGACAGAAAGCGCATGGTAACGCATGCAACGATCGGCTTGCCCGGAATCGGCCGCGACGCATTATTTTTCCGGCATGCAATCTTCGTTGTCGGGGCCGATATCGAAATGATTATCCATCAGGGTCACGATAGGCGACGCAATGAGTTTTTCCGAGTTTAGCGATGCGTGTTTGCCGCCGCTGCAGGCAAAGGCGCCGTGCAGACCTTTCGTCACGCCTTGCACGAGAGTTTTAAGCGAAGTCTGTTTGCGCAACTGAATGCCAGCAACGATGGCCTGATCGCTGCTCGGCAATTTGGCTTTGCGATGTGTCAGAAAACCGCGATCTCCCGGAAGATCGCGCTGCGCAATTTCTGCAGCGGCCTGCGCCATCGACTCGATGAGTTGTTGCGCGTTCGGCAACGCCGGCGTTGGCGGCGTTGCCGATTTTTGGGCGGCCGCGCTGATCAAGGCCGTCGAAATATTTGTGCGCGGGACGAGCGGTGTTTTCTGCGTCGTCGTCGCGGCCTGCGCCGCAAACGGCGGCACCTGCAGCTCGGGTGACGGTTCGAGCGGAATCGATTCGATCAACGTCACCACAATCGGATCGCTAGGAGCACGCAGCATCGGGCCGCGCAACGCATCACGCAGCAGCAAGAACAGCGCGATGTGGATGAGTACGCACAACACCAGCGCCACGTGCGTTTGGGAAATTTCGTAACGACCGTTTCTGCGCACGTGGATCGATGCTGGATTGATGTGTGGCGCAGGGTAAACGACGGTCTGTAAATCCGCGGTTAACCGGCATGCCGGTAACGATTTTTCATCGCGACCAATAAATTTCTGCAACCTCGATGGCCGACGCAGTCACGGCGAGGTTCCAAACATGTCGCGCCTGTTCCCCGTTCCGCGCGCTGCAGGCACAATAGCCGCATGGACCGTTACGAACGTATTCTCACGCTGCATCGCCTCCTCAAGTCGGCACGTTATCCGGTGGCGATGACGCGGCTGCGTGAAGAACTTGGTTGCTCGCGCGCGACGATTTATCGCGACGTCGCGTTCCTGCGCGATGCGCTCGGCGCGCCGATTGAATCCGACGCCGAAACGCATGCGATTCATTATTCAGGCGACGATGCCGATCGCTTTGAGCTGCCGGGTTTGTGGCTCAGCAGCGAGGAGTTGTCGGCGCTGGTCGCACTGCAGGAGCTGATCGGCCGCACCGGTCCGGGCATTCTTGCCAGCGCGCTCGCGCCGTTGCGCACGCGCATCGAGCGATTGATGTCGGATCACAGCGATGGCACCGCGCTGCCGCTGGAACGCATCCGCGTGATCACAAGCAAGGCGCGCAAGATCGACGAAGCGGTATTTCGCGATGTCGCCGGAGCGGTGTTGCGACGTCAGCGTTTGCGTTTCGGTTATCGCGCGCGTTCGACCGCACAGGCAACGCAGCGTGAGGTATCACCACAGCGCCTCACGCACTATCGCGACAACTGGTATCTGGATGCGTGGGATCACAGCCGCGATGCGTTGCGCAGTTTTGCGCTCGACCGGATCAATCATTCGCGGATTCTCGACGTCGCCGCGGAAGATCGTAATCCGGCCGAACTCGATGCTCATCTGGCCGACAGCTACGGCATTTTTTCGGGCAAGGCCAAGGCGTGGGCGACGATCCGTTTTTCGCCGCACGCGGCGCGCTGGGTGGCTGATGAGCATTGGCATACGCAGCAGCAGGGACAGATGCTCAAGGATGGCAGCTATGAATTGAAACTGCCGTACAGCAATTCGAAAGAGCTGCTGATGGATATTCTGAAATACGGCCCGGATGCCGAAATCATCGCGCCGCTGCCATTGCGTGAGGAGATGAAAATCCTGCTGCAACTCGCGGTCGGTGGCTATCAATAAATCGATTTGCAAATAGGCTTGTTACGGCGCAGTCGGAAAAATTCGAAACTGAGGTTGCCCCGACTTGCGACGATCCAGCAGCTGCCCGAACGCGTTCGCATCGATCGCCGCAGAGAACAAGAATCCCTGCACCAGATCGATCTGATTGCGCCGCAGGAATGTCGCCTGCGCTTCAGTTTCCACACCTTCTGCGACCACATCCAATTTGAGTTGATGCGCCATCGCGATGATCGCGCGCACGATTACCGCATCGTCGGTATCGGTGACGATATCGCGGATGAAAGTCTGATCGATCTTGATCGTATCGATCGGGAAACGCTTGAGATAACTCAGGTTTGAATAACCCGTGCCGAAATCGTCGATCGCGATCATCACGCCGACATTTTTCAGCGTGCGCAAGGTATCGATGAACGATTCGGCGCTGTCCATCGCCATGCTTTCAGTGATCTCGACTTCGAAATTCTGCGGTTTCAGTCCGGATCGATCCAGCGCTGCGCGAATCTGCTCGGGCACATTGCCGCGACGGATTTCCGCCGGTGAAACGTTTACCGCAATCGTGAGTGCGGAGTGCCCGGCCTGGTGCCAGAGCATCGTCTGCGTACAGGCGGTTTCAACCACCCATTGACCGATCGGCACGATCAGTCCGCTCTCCTCGGCGATGCCGATGAACTCGGACGGACCGAGCAATCCGCGTTGCGGATGTCGCCAGCGGATCAGCGCTTCGGCCGCGACGATCTGGCCGTTTTCGAGCGATATCTGCGGCTGGTAAAAAAGTTCGAGTTGATTAAGTTCGATGGCGTGACGCAATTCACGCTCGATGCCAATGCGGCGCGTGGCGCGCTGGTTCAGCACCGGGGTATAGAACTCGAAGTTGTTGCGACCTTGCTCCTTGGCGCGGTACATCGCGGTATCTGCGTTTTTCAGCAGGGTATCGGCATCGATACCGTCGCTCGGATACAGCGATATGCCCAGGCTGGCGGTGACGTAGGTTTCATATGCATCGAGCTTGAACGGTTGTGCGAGCGCATCGAGAATTTTTTGCGCGACCGTATTGGCGTCGTAGACGTTGGCCAGATCTGACAGCACGATCGCAAATTCATCGCCGCCGAGACGCCCAACCGTATCGCCGCTGCGGATGCAGTTGCGCAGGCGCTGTGCCACCTCGGTCAGCAGCGCGTCACCGATGGCGTGGCCATAGGTGTCGTTGACGATCTTGAAACGATCCACATCGATATAAACCACGCCGGCGTACCAGTTGTTGCGCTCGGCCTGGCTAAGGGTTTGCGCCATGCGATCGTGAAACAGGTGACGATTTGGCAGTCCGGTCAAGGTATCGAACTGTGCCAGATACGCCACTCTTTCGTCCGACCTTACACGCTCGACGGCGGTGCCGAGAGTGATTGAAATACTGCGCAGAAAATTGACTTTTTCGGGACTGAACGCGCTGCGCTCACGCGAATACGCACCGACCAGGCCGTAGATTCCACTCGGCCCACGGATGAGCACTTCCACCGCGCTGGCGATTTGATGATCCGTCAGTGTGGACGAAGGCACAAACCGTGTTTCGGTCGAAAAATCGTCGATCACAATCGGGCCATTGGCGTGCAGATGAAGCTCATAACGCTTGCGCGCTTCGGGATCGTTGAGCGGCACCGAGCGTCGCAGCCAGCGATCATTCCAGCCGCAGCCGGCCTTGAAAATCAGCGAGGTTCCATCGGCAGAAAGTTGCATCGCGCGGCAGAATTCGACCTCCAGGCCTTTGGCGACGACCACAGCAGCTTCGTCCATGATCGTATCGAGATTGGTGCTGGCCAGCGCTTTCTGGCCGAACTCGGCAAGCAGGCTTTGCTGCATCGCGTGCTGACGATTTTCGATCTCTGCCTTTTTGCGCGCGGTAATGTCCATCATCGCGCCGATCATGCGGATCGCCTTGCCGGATTTATCGCGAATCACAAAACCGCGATCGAAGATCGCGAGGTAATGGCCATCGTTATGGCGAAAACGATATTCGTCCTGCCAACTCACTGCGTCGGAATCGATCGCGGCCTGGACTCCGCCTTCGACACGTTCGTAGTCATCGGGATGAAGCGGCTCGTACCAGGACTCCATGCCGCGATCGAGATCGAGGCGGTCGTAACCCAAGGTGGAGCCCATGTTTTCGCTCCACCACAAGGTGTCGGTACTCACGTCCCAATCCCAGACGATGTCGTTGGTCGCGCGAGTGACGAGCTCGAAACGTTCGTTACTCCGGCGCAACGCACGCTCGGTGGCGCGTCGTTTGCTGATGTCGCGCGAGACGCAAATCAAACCGGTGAGTTGTTTTGCAGCATCCTGCACCGGCGCCACCGATAGCTGCACGTACAAGCGCGTACCGTCTTTGCGTTGCGCTGCGTTTTCACCACGCCAGGTTTGTCCTTGGCTGACCTCGGGCAGGATCGTTACGGCGAACTCGTGCAGTGGATCGGTAAAAAGAATGCACGCCATGTTTTGCCCGATCACCTCGCTCGCTGACCAGCCGTAAAGTTGCTCGGCCTGTGCATTCCAATAGCGGATGTTGCCGAGGCGATCGCTCGCAACCAGGGCTTCGCCGACCGTGTTGAGCAAAAGTGCCTGGAAGCGCAACTCATCTTCGGCTTGCTTGCGCAGCGAAATATCGCGAGCCACACCAACGATGATCCAGCTATTATCGTCCGTGCGTACCGCGCGACGCTCCACCTCTACCTGCACCCAACTGCCATCCTTGCGTAGATGCGAGGTTTCGATAATGTCAGCAGCATTGCCAAGTTCGATCAGGCGATCCCAATTGCGCATGAGTTGTTCGCGGTCGAACGAGTAAATTTGTTCGGGCGACAGCGCCAGAATTTCCTCACGGTCGTAGCCCAGCATGCGGCACGCCGCACCGTTGACGTCGATCACGCGCATGCTGATGCGATCGACCAGGTAGATCGCATCGGCGGTAGCATCCATCACTAGGCGAAAGCGCTGTAGATCTTGTTCGCGTTGAACGCGCTCGGTGACATCTGCACCGATGCTGACAGTGCCTGTCACTTCGCCAGCGGCGGATCGCAGCAATGAATTGTTCCACTGGATGATGCGGCGCTCGCCCCAGCGCGTGACAATTTCGTTGATGTGGTGACGCGGTTCGGTTGCGCCGGTCAGCAGTACGGAATGCACTTTGTGCAAGGCGAGTTCGGGCGGAACGAACATTTCAAACCAGTTTTTGCCGAGCAGGTCGTTGCGTGCCCAGCCAGTTAGCTGCAGCAGATAATCGTTGCAAAAAGTAATCGTGCCGGCCGGGCTCAAAATCACCGAAATCAATTCGACATTGTCGAGCATGTCGTGGAAACGCCGATTGCTCTCGCGCAATGCATCCAGCGTCTGGTGCAAGACACTCAGCAGGTTGCTGTCGCCGCTGGCAGGATCGAGGCTCGCTTCGCCGAGCGCGAATTCGATCGCGGCACGCAGCACATCGTCTATTTCCAGTTGACCGATCAGCGCCTTGATTCTCGCGATCGTATCTGCCGAGGAAAGCGCCGATTGGCGTGATGGCGATGAGATAGTCATTTCAGGATGAAGTTTGCACAATCTATGCGGCAAGCCAGTGTGAAAATGATTCGGTTCATGCCGGCCTCGGTCGGGTCAGGGGCTTTTCGTTGCGCTAAAGACTACCCGGATACGTGTGCCGATGCCGTTTTCGCCGCTAGACAGGATTAATTCGGCCTGATGCAACCGCGCGATTTCATCGACAATCGCCAAGCCTAGGCCACAGCCGTCACCGCTGCTTGCCTGCATGCGATAAAAGCGCTGCAGCACATTCGCCCGTTCCGATTCCGGAATGCCGGGGCCGTCATCCTCGATTTCGAGAAACGCGCGGCGCTGCACATCCGTGTCGCAACGCAGGGTGATGCGCCCATCCGCAGGCGTGTATTTGAGCGCGTTGTCGGTGAGATTGGCCAGCAGTTCGCGCAACAACCACGCGCTGCCCATGATCGTGGTCGGCATGGTTTCGACACCGAGATCGATATTTTTTGCGAGTGCGCGATCGAGTTGATCGGTGACGCAGGTTTCGATCAATCGACGCAAGTCGACGTGTTGGAATTGCTCGGGCAGATTCGCCGCCGGATCGGCGCGCGCGAGTGCCAGCAATTGGTTGGCGGTATGCGCGAGACGGCGGCAACTGTCGAGTAGGCGCAGTAGTTTTTCCTTGTCGGCCGGCGAGGGTGCTTCGCGTGCGAGCAGATCAAGCTGCGCCCGCAGGCCGGCCAGCGGCGTGCGCAGCTGGTGCGCGGCGTTGGCCAGAAACTGCTGTTGCGCCAACGCGGCTTCGCGCACCGTGGCAAACAGTTGATTCAGTGCACGCACCAGCGGACGAACTTCGCCGGGCACCAAGGTTTCATCAAGCGCGCGCAATTCGCGCGGCGAGCGCGTTTCGATCTCGTCGCGCAAGCGCAGCAGCGGGCGTAATCCCGCGGCTACGCCGATGAATACCAGCAACATGATCGCGCCCAGTTGCAGCAGATCGGTGAGTACCACGCCGGTGAGCAGACGAGTGGTGGCATGGTCACGCTTGAGTTTTGTCTCGGCAACAACCACCGTGACCGAGCCTGCCGCGGTGGTACTGCGATAGGTCGCCAAACGCACGGCGCGCGCATGGAAAGTCGCATCCATGAAGCTCGGGTTGCGTGTGCCGACAGCGGCCAGCGGCAGGTCACGATCACCGCTGATATAACTGCCATCGACACCGAATACGGCATAAAACATGTCATCGTGGCGGCCATTGCGCAGCATATCGATAGCCTCGTCCGGCAGCTCGGCATGAATCACGCTGGTGCCGGGTTCGATGCGTACGTACGAACTCACCGCCAGCGCCGCGTCGGCCAACGCCTGATCGTAGGCTTCGCGTACGGGCGCTGCACCCATGCGGTAATCGAGCAGCACGCCGGCTACCAGCAACAGACTCAGCGGTGGCAACAACAGCCACAGCAGGCGTCGCCGAACGGTGCCGATATGGGCGGAATCCGACGGTTTCATTTTTCGGTTTCCTCAAGGCGATAACCGAGGCCGCGCACGCGGTCGGCCGATGCATCGCGTGCGGTAAGAATCACCGCCGGCAAGGTCAAGCCGCCAGCGCGCAAACGTTGCGCGAGGGAAAAACCATCCGCCGCGGGCAGGACCAGATCGAATTCGATCAAATCGAAATTTTCGTGTCGCAACGCGGTGCGTGTGGCTTCGGCGCTGCCGACGTGATCGACCGCAAACCCGCTCGCGGTAGGGCCGCTGCGAATCGCAGCCGCGACCAGAGCATCGTCTTCAACTATCAGTACACGCATGCGGCCAAGCATAACCTGTGGCAATGCCGGCGGTGTATCGCATGGTCTGCCGCGATGGGGATTTTGCGATTATCTAGCGCGCGTGACAGGTGAGATTTGCAGCAGGTGTGATCGTCAACAAGCGGTCAGCGTCGATGACTCAGGCGATGGCATGCGCGGGTGAGATGGCGGCATCTGCCAGCTCGATTCGCCACGCGCCCTGATCGGGTGCGTGATGCAGGCACACGCTGCGCAATTGCGCGGAATCTTCCAGCCCCTGTGCGCGGAAAAATTCCTGCGCTTCGATCACCCGATCACCGCGCGCATTGCGCAACTTGATTTGCAATCCACCCGCGCCGGCGCGCAACGGTAGCAGCAACCACGCCTCATCGCGCGCAAGCAGCGCGGCAATCGAGCAGCCATCCATGTAGCGATCATAAGCCGCGCTGGTCAGATGCAGCCTGCCGTTTTGCAGCCAGACGTCGGGGCTGACGACGGCTTCGCGCGTGCGAATCAGCGTAGAGATTTCCTCGGTGACCTGCTGTGCGCCGTGTTCAACGGCGGGACTCAGGCCGATGCCGAAATCGAGACTTTGCGCCTCGACCAGAAATACCTCGATATTGCGCAGAAAATCCGCACCGAACATTTTGCCGCCGGCATACAGCGCGTGATCCCAACGCAGACCATGCTGGGTGAATCCCGGTTCGGCCGGCGTTTGCGCCTCGCTGCCCGGCAGGCGAAACACCGCGCCGGCGTCACTACCACTGCGGCATGCGTCGACGATGATTACCTGCGCCGCGCCGCGCACCTGATACATCACATCCATGCCTGCGGTGCCGGCATCGATCAGACGTAGCTCGGAATTTTGCGCACCAAAACGTCCGATCAGGCGGCGCACCACTTCAACGCCGATGCCATCGTCGCTGCGCGCGAGGTTGCCGCAGCCGATTACAACGAGCATGTGTCAGACCGATCGATTGCGTATGATTTCAAATGCGCCATACGTTGCATGACCATTCGGCCTCCACGCCGAGTTTGAGTTCGGGCAATGCGCAGTAGCGACTGTGCGTGATGTAGTACATGCACGTGGCGCAGGCTTGTTCGATTTCGGGATCTTCCTCACTCACATACGGCGTGAGGGTGAAGCCGGCAATGCGCAACTGGCCTTGCAGATCGTCCGGCGGCAGCCCTTGCAGCCCTTGCACCACGCGCTGGATTTCGGCATCGCTGTAGGCGCGATGTTGCCAGTCGGTTTCGAGTCCGGCGGCCAGCAGATCGTGGATCTTTTTGCGCTGTTGATCAAGCTGTTGATCGTTGGATTCGTTCACCGCCATGTCCTTTGTCAGTCAGATGCGCCAGAGCCGACACCACCAATCCGCCTCGACCGGTACCGCGAGTTCCGGCAGGTCGCACCACTTGCGATGCACGAGGTAATACATGCACTCCTGGCAACGCATGCGTTCCGGCCCGTACGGCGTATCGGTGAAACCCGACAGCACGAGTTTGCCGCGCAGATCGTCCGGTGGAAGCCGGTACAACTCGTCGAGCAGCCGCGAAAACTCCCGAGCCGTTTCGGGAAACGGCTCGGTCTGGGTCTTGAGACCATCGGCAAGCAGCTTGCCGATTCGTTCGCGCATTTGATCATCGTCCAGTCTCGACATCGCATCCTCATTGCGCCTGGGTCACGCCCATGGCGCTTACCCGATGCGAAAGCGTGCCAGCTCCTTGCCGGTTTTACCATCGTGCGCGTGCACCGTGCATACGAGGCACGAATCGAACGAGCGTGCGACATGGCCAACCTCAACCGGATCGCTCGGATCGGCGATCGGTGTGCCGACCAGTGCTTCCTCGATCGGCCCGCGGATACCTTTGCTGTCGCGTGGCCCGACGTTCCAGGTGGTTGGCGCAACAATCTGGTAGTTCTTGATCTTGCCGTCCTTGACCTCGATCCAGTGGCACAGCGCGCCGCGAATGGCTTCGGTGGCACCCCAGCCGCGACCGTCTTTTTCGCGCGGCTTGATATACCACGGCTCGTTGAGGCGGAATTCCTTGAGGCAATGTTCGGCCTGACGATACAACTTGATGGTTTCGTGCATGCGCGCAATCTGGCGCAGATGCAGGCTTGGCCCGCCCATCTTCTTGTACATGTCCAGCACGAACGGATCGTAGTGCTGCCATGCCTCGCCATGCTTGCCACCGGCAACGAGTTGGCGTGCGAACGGGCCGGCTTCGAGACGCCCGTATTGATCGTGATTCACTGCGGTCGCCCACGAATACGCGCCCGCGAAATCGGTGGTGTTTTTCTGCGTTGCACGCGTCGTGCGATCGAACGGATGCACATCGGCACCGCCTTCGTCGTACCACGCGTGGGTGGTGTTTTCGAGCGCGTGCTCCTGCGACATCAAGGTATGGGTATCGATCTTGCCGTCGTATACACCGCTCTTCATGATCAGCGCGGCATTACGGCCTTCGATGGTCGGTTTCTGGTATTTGTCTTCGTGCGGCAGATAACCCCACGAAATATAACGTCCGACACCGCCGCCGAATTTATGCAGGCCGATATCCAGCCCCATGCGCCAGTAGAAACCAAGATCCGAATTGGCGTGCGCCGGACTTTCATCGAGCCACGCCATGAAATCCTCGTAGGACTTGATCTGTTCGTAACGCTCCAGCGTGCAGCCGAGCCAACACGATTCCAGCCAGTTTTTCTTGAAATATTCGAGGATCGACCACGCGCGTGTGACATCGGTAAGTGTGGGCGCACACATCACGCCGCCGGGTACCATGTAACTCGAATGTGGCCACTGCCCGCCGAGCAGCGCGTAGATTTCCACGGGCTTGCCCGAGATCGTCACGCCGAGTTCGTAGGAGGTTCCGGTAAACGGGGCGAAGCGCTTCACCGCCTCCTCGTAATATTTGCTCTTGCGATAATTCTTGTTGGTCAGGTCGATCGCATACAAGCCGTAGAAATAACGCGGCTGGCTCTGCAGGCTTTCCACGATCTGGCCGAGATTGCGCGCGAGAATGGCGTTGCGTGGCACTTCGGTTTGCCATGCCGTATCGAGTGCCCATGCCGCACACGTGAGATGCGAGGCGCCGCAGATGCCGCACGCACGCGGCGTGACCACGAGGCCGGCTTGCGGGTCTTTGTCGCGCAGGATGATTTCAAATCCGCGAAACAATTCGGCCTGAGTCCAGGCGTTGGTGACTATGCCGTTGGTGATTTCGACGCGAACATCGAGATCACCTTCGACGCGACCGACGGGAGAAATATCGAGAGTCTGGATCTGTGCTGACATGCTGATGCGCTCCGTCGTCAAACCACAAAAATATCTTCTTCGGCCCAGCGCGGCGCGGCGTTTTTCGCGGCAGCGGTGAGTGCGATGTAACCCTTCTTGTCGACGCCGTTGGGCATGTCTTTCGGAATGCCCATGACGGTTTGCGTCTTGAACACCGTGCCCGGTGCGAGATCGAAGAACGGGAATTCCGGCTCGGTGCAACCGAGGCACGGCATGCCAGCGCGAGTCTTTGACGATTGTCGATTCCACAGGATGCGATTGCACGGCGAATGCGTCATCGGCCCGCGACAACCGAGGTCATAAAACAGGCAACCCTTGCGCTGGCCGAACTCGGTCGCCGACACCTTGTAGGCGAAATGCATATTGCGTGTGCAGCCGGTCTGCGTGAACGACTGGAAGAAGGTTTTCGGCCGCTGGAATTCATCGAGCGTGATATCTGCGGTGCGCCCGGTCGCCACCGCGACGACGATCTGGGTGATCCAGTCGGGATGCGCCGGACAGCCGGGAACATTAATCACCGGCAGACCGGCCTTCGAGGTGAAATCCTTGCCGAGGAAACCGCCGTGCTCGCGCTTGAGAAATTGCAGGCCCTGCGAATCAGACGGATTCGGCGCGGTAGCGGGAATGCCGCCCCAAGTTGCGCAGTCACCAACCGCGACAACAAATCCCGCTGCCTTGCACAAGTCCGCGACCCAGTCCTTCATTGGTCGGCCGGCAAAACGGTTCCACTCGCCGGTGCCGCCGGGCGCGTTCACCACGGTGCCCTCGAAGACAAAGATGTCGAGCGGAATCGCACCCGATACGAGATCGCGCAACAGCTTGCGCAGGTTCTCGCCGAGCTCGACACCGAGCGACGGATGCCACAGCACGTTGATGCCGAAGTCGTTGACCAGATCGCACGCGCTCGGCTCTTCGGCATTCAAGAACGACATCGTATTGCCGGAGCAAGCACCGCCCTGCAACCACAGGAGATTTGCCATACGTTTTTCTCCATCCATTCATGCGGAAAATCGGGATGATCTGTTCCGCTTTTGCGAACCGCGCAAACGCTGATGGCGCGACAAGTTTTGTACAGCAGGAGTTGTGCCAAACCTGCGCGATGCAGTGAAATAAACGAATGGACGGTGAATGCTCGGAATCGGTTCGTCACCGTGATCGCCGCGGATCTGCTCTGATCATTTCAGCGCAGGCTGAAACCCCGATTTTTCAGCAGCTTGAACGAGCGCTGGTCGCCAACCTGCATGGCAATGAGGATCCGCATTTGCGGCCAAACCGATGTCGAGTGTTTCGATATTTCACTATGCTGCGATGCCACACTCAACGGCAATCTGTAAGCCAAGTATCCAGCCGCACCGGCGCGTAAACGTAGTTTGCATTTCAGTGGCTGATTAGCGCCGCATAATCTGTCTGGATGACAAAAACCTGCAGCAGAAAAATGCGGGAGAAATCTGAAATCTCGTGTCGATTTATCGGATAGATCGAACTTCTGTCAGCCGCCGCGATTGCCGCAGACCGGGCATTCGACTTCGAGCATCACGCCGTACCAGATGCCTTGGCAGCGGCTGCACCAGTGGCCGTTCAGCGCGCGATCTTCATGCACGCCGAGCTGGCGTGCGAGTGCGCCGATGCCGAGTTCTTTGGTGCCGCCGGGCGTGTGCGGCGGGGAAATCCGCGAACACGGGAAACGCACGGGCTTTGCCGGATCATCAGTCATCACAGCCCCGCCTCATTGCCAGCGCGCAGGATTTTGTAACGACGAATCTTGTTGGCGAGACCGACGCGTGACAGGCCGAGTTCGCGTGCGGCCTTGCTGTGATTCCAGTGACAGCGATCAAGCGTATCGCAGACCAGGCGCGCTTCGAGCGCCTCGACTTTTTTCTTGAGGCTGCCGCCCGGTACGATGCTCAGCAAATCTGGGCCGCGCGTTGACGGCACCGCGGTACACGCGACCTCCGGCGACAAATGCCGCACAGTGATGAATTCGCCGTCTTCCGCCAGTGCGATCACGCGCCGCACTTCGTTTTCGAGCTCGCGCACATTGCCGGGAAACGCATACGCACTGAGCCGCGCCATCGCATCGGGAGTGATGCCCGCGATGCGCCGCGACACTAGGCCGGCGTATTTGTCGAGCATGTGGATCACCAGCGCCGGGATATCCTCGGGCCGTTCGCGCAGCGGTGGCATGCGCAGCTCGAAACCGCGCAAACGGTAATACAAATCCTGACGAAACTTGCCTTCGGCGACCAGCGCTTTCAGCGGCCGATTGCTCGCGGCGATGATGCGTACGTTGCTGCGTTTGGTTTGATCCGAACCGAGTGCGCGGATCTCGCCCTCCTGCAGGAAACGCAACAGGCTGACCTGCATGCTCGGCGAAATCTCCGAAATTTCATCGAGAAAAACCGTGCCGCCATCTGCCGCCAGAAACAAACCGAGCCGATCCGTCGTCGCGCCAGTAAACGCGCCGCGCTTGTGGCCGAACAATTCGGACTGCAGCAGATCGTCGCTGATCGCGCCGCAATTTTCCGCCATGAACAAAAGTTTGTGGCGCTGGCTGAAAAGGTGGATCGCGCGCGCCATAAGTTCCTTGCCGGTGCCGGTCTCGCCTTCGATCAACACCGGCAGATCGGTATGCGCGGCCTTGCGCGCGAGATTGCAGACCTCGGCCATCGCGGTGCTGGCGAACACCAGACGGTCGAACGCGTAGACCTCCTGCAACACGTTGCGCATGGTCTCGTTCTGCCGATTCACCACGCCGTCGGCAAATTTCAGCTCGCGTGAAAGATAGCGATGAATGCGCGCGAGTTCGCGCGATTCGAGCGCGCGCCGCACCAGCAGATGCAATTGCTCCGGCTGCCACGGCGTGATCACCACCTGATACACCGCGGCATCGTTGATCGCATGCTGCACCACCTGCGTATCGGCGTTGTCCAGCACCAGCAGGCGGATCGTATCCGGGTGACGTGTGCGCAATTCGCGCAGGAAATCCACACCGCGACCATCGAGCAAAACCTGTTCGACGATCACGACATCGGCGCTGACATCTTCCATCGCGGCGAGCGCCTCGCGCGCGCGATCGTGGATGCCAAGTTGGTACTCGCCGCCGAGATGTCGGCGCAGGCGCGCATCATGCACCAAACGCGGGCCGATCAGCGCAACGTGCCATTCGCGCGCCGGCTGCGTTTGCGCCGCTGGCGCATGCAATAGCGGAACACTCGGCTGAGAGCTGGCGGCCATGACCGATTTATCCTCCGAGTACCAAGAGCAGTTTTGTACCGAGCCCGATCGAGAATATCGCCACGCCAACATTCAGTACGCGATAGACGCGCGTGAGATGTTTCGCAGTCATGCCGAGCGGCACCGCCAGCACGCCGGACAGCAACGCCATGCCGAGCATCGAACCGGTGCCGAATACCGCGATGTAAACCAGCATCCACGCCGGACTCGGCATCGACTGACTCGCCAGCAAGGCGAGCGCGGCGGAACCGGCGAGCCCGTGCACCATGCCGACCAGTAGACTGCGCAACGGCAGACGATGGCTATGGCTATGGGGACTTTGCGCATGCGGTTGCGATTCGCCGAGATGGCTGTGCGCATGGAAATGCATGACCTCGGTCGGATGCGTGTGCGCGTGCGAGTGATCCTGCAACACGCTGGCATCTTGCGTATGCGGCTGGAAATGGAATGTCTCCGCCGGATGTTTGTGCGCATGAAAGTGCAGCCGTTCGCGCCACAACCGGCGCACCACGTTGGCGCCGAGCAGGATCAACATCGCGCCGACCAATTGTTCGAGGTGGCCGGCGATCGCGGGTGAAATCACCCAGCCGAGAAATCCCACCGCGCCCGCTACCAGCAACAACATCAAGGTATGTCCGAGGCCCCACGCAACACCGTGGAAAATGCCTTGCTTGAGCGAACGTTCGCGCCCGGCCAGCGCGGCGACCGCGGCCAGATGATCGGGCTCGGTGGCGTGTTGCATGCCGAGCAGTAAGCCGAGGCCGAGCACCACGGTCAGGTTCACGCTACCCGCTCCGTAGCGACTTCCTGCAACAGCGATCGCAGATGCTGATACCAATCTGCCAGACCTTCGCCGCTGGTCACCGACAGGCGCAGGCACTCGATCTGCGGATTGATTTCGCGTGCATTCGCTTCGGCTCGCGCTGGATCAAAACTCACGTACGGCAGCAGATCGATCTTGGTCAGCAACATCAGTTGCGCGGAGCGAAACATGTGCGGATATTTGAGTGGCTTGTCGTCGCCTTCGGTGACCGACAGCACGACAATCCGCGCGCGCTCGCCGAGATCGAACAAGGCCGGACACACCAGGTTGCCGACGTTTTCGATGAACAGCACGCTGCCTGCGGCCGGCGACAACGTGAGCAATGCGCGTTCGAGCATGTCGGCTTCGAGATGGCAGCCGGCGCCGGTATTGATCTGGACGGCTTTTGCGCCAGTGGCGCGTATGCGCTCGGCGTCGGCGCTGGTTTCCTGATCGCCTTCGACCACGCTCATCGGAATTTCTGCGGCGAGATCGGTCAGCGTGCGCACCAGCAGGCTGGTCTTGCCCGCGCCAGGGCTCGACATCAGATTTAATGCGAGCACGCCGCGTCCAGCCAGTGCAGCGCGGTTGCGCTCGGCGATGCGTTGATTCTTGTCGAGCAACGCAGTTTCCAGACGCACCAGTTCGGTCGGAATCTCGCGGCGTTGTGCCGCTGGCACAGACGTGTGTGTATGCGAATGTCCGTGTTCAGCGGCGTGCGTGTGTTGTTGCGACTTGGCGGTGATCGGCAGAAACACCGCATTCGCCATCGACGCAATATCGTGTCCATGCTGCAGAGCGCGAATATGCATATGCTCATCGTGCGCCGCATCGTTGCCGTGCTCGTGGCGATGCACGACGCGCGTGCCATCGGCCAGCACATGTTCGTGTTCATGTGTATCAAGCGCTTCGCCATTGATGCGCGCCGCGCCGGTTTGTCCGCATCCGCAAGTCACGCACATGGTTCGACCTCCATCGCCTTGATATTGAGTTCCTCGCCGCTGCGCCGACGCAGTTTCGACGACCGACATTGCGCGCAAACCACGACGATTTTTTCGTCCGTTATTCGATCGGGATCGGCGTAGGTTCCGCACTCCTCGCACTGCAATCCCGCGGCGATTTCGAGGATGTCGAGCACCGCACCTTCGAGCACGGTGCCTTGCGCCACCACGTCGAAGCAGAAGCGCACCGCATCCGGCATCAGCGCGGTGCGCGTGCCCATCTCCAGCCACACGCGCAGCACACGTTTGCCGTGCGCCTGCTCGCTGACGATGGCGACGAGATTGCGGGTGATGCCGAGTTCGTGCATGACGTTTTTAATCCTTGCTGGTTCCGCTCAACAAATTCGCGGCAGTTGTTCGCCGTCGATCAAATCCACCACACGCTCGCCGCCGAAACGCGAACGCAACACCACCAGGCCTTTGCGCTCGGCATGCACTTCGCCGATCACGGCGGCATCGCAGCCGAGGGGATGCGTGCGCATCGCGGCGATCAGCGCTTCACAATCTTCGGCGGCGACCAGCGCGGCGAGTTTGCCTTCGTTCGCCAGATACAACGGGTCGAGCCCGAGAATTTCGCACGCGCCGCGCACCGCATCGGCGACCGGCAACGCGGCTTCGTCGAGGTGCAGGCTGAAGCCACCTTCTTCGGCGAATTCGTTGGCGACCGTGGCGAGTCCGCCGCGTGTGCAATCGCGCAACCAGCGCAAGCCCGGTGCGGCAGTAAACATCACATCGATCAGGCCGTTCAACGGTGCGCAATCGCTGCGCACGGGAATCTGCAGCGCGAGATCGTTGCGTGCTGCCATCACCGCGATGCCGTGATCGCCGAGCGTGCCGTTGATGACCAATTTGTCGCCGGCGCGCACATTGCGCGGGCCGGTGTGGCGTCCGCGCGGGATCGTGCCGATACCGGCGGTGTTGATGAAAATCGCATCCGCCGCGCCGCGCCCGACCACCTTGGTATCGCCGGTGACGATGCACACGCCGGCTTCGCGCGCGGCGGCGCCCATGCTCGCTAGCACCGCGATCAAGGTGTCTATCGGCAAACCTTCTTCGAGAATCAATCCGCAGCTTAGCCAGCGCGGCTGCGCGCCGCCGACGGCGAGATCGTTGACCGTGCCGCACACCGCGAGTTTGCCGATATCGCCGCCTGGAAAAATGATCGGCGAGACGACATAACTGTCCGTGGTGAAAGCGAGACTTTCGCCAGCCTGCAAAAATTCCGCGGGAATACGCGCCTGATCTTCGAGCGGCGCGAGCAACGGATTATCAAATGCCGGGGCGATGATTTCAGTGATGAGTTCGCGCATCGCGCGTCCGCCGGCGCCATGCGCGAGCGTGATGCGTTTGCCAAGCCAGCGCGAGTGCATCTGCGTCAGGATCGGATCTTTCAAACGTGCATTCATGCGGCAGTCTCGATGTGGGCGCGCCGCGCATATTGATAATACGCAGCGCACGCGCCTTCGCTGGAAACCATGAGCGCGCCGAGCGGCGTTTGCGGTGTGCAGGCACGGCCGAACACCTTGCACTGGAACGGCTTGATCGCGCCTTTCAGCACTTCGCCGCACTGGCAGGATTTCGGATCGGCGATGCGCACGTTCGGAATCGCGAATTTCTTTTCGGCATCGAATCGCGCATATGGCGCACGCATGCGCACGCCGGAATGATCGATCGAGCCGAGCCCGCGCCACTCGAAAAACTCGCGCAGCTCGAACACACGTGTGATCGCTTCGAGCGCGACTCTATTGCCATTTGGATCGACCAGCCGTGCGTATTGATTCTCGATTTTCGCTTCGCCGGCTTCGAGCTGGCGCAACACCATCAGCAGCGAATGCAGAATATCGATAGGCTCGAATCCGGCGACCACGAGCGGGCGTTTGTATTCGGTCGCGATGAACTCGAACGGTGCGGTGCCGATCACCATCGCGACATGGCCGGGGCCGAGAAATCCGTGAATGCCCATACCCGGCGAATCGAGGATCGCCTTGATCGTCGGCACGATCGTGATGTGATTGCAGAACAGCGAAAAATTCTTGATGCCGCGGCGTTCGGCGTCGAGCACAGTGAGCGCGGTCGACGGCATCGTGGTCTCGAATCCGAGGCCGAAAAACACCACCTCGCGCGTCGGATTCGCTTCCGCCAGCGCGAGCGCGTCGAGCGGCGAATACACCATGCGCACGTCGGCGCCCTCGGCACGCGCCTGCAGCAAACTCATCTGCGAGCCCGGCACGCGCATCGCATCGCCGAACGTGGTGAAGATGACTTCCGGGCGACGCGCGATCGCGACGCAATCGTCTACGCGCCCCATCGGCAACACACACACCGGACAACCCGGGCCGTGCACGAATTCAAGCGCGGGCGGCACCAGATCTTTCAGCGCGTAACGAAAAATTGCATGGGTATGACCGCCGCACACTTCCATGATCTGCAGCGGTTTGCTCGGTGTTGCGCCGAGCCGTTCGATCGAGAGGTCCAGCTCGCGCAACAGCACGCGCGCGGCTTGCGGATCGCGGAATTCGTCGACGTATTTCATGCCGGATTGACTCATGGCTGCTCTCCGCGCGGCGCACGATCGTCGGCGAGCAGGCTATGCGTCAGATCCCACAGGATGTGATAAATCGCGACGTGTGTTTCTTGCACGCGATGGATGCTGTCGCTGCCTACGGTCAGGCACAGATCGATATAGACCGCGTGCGCCATCGCACCACCATCGCCACCTGCGAGCGCCAGCGTGCGCGCGCCGAGTCGCTGTGCGGCTTCGAGGCCGCGCAACACGTTTTTCGAATTGCCGCTGGTCGATACGCCGATCACGCAGTCGCCCTTGCGCACGAGCCCGAGCACTTGCCGCTCGAACACATGATCGATGCCGACATCGTTGCCGACAGCGGTGATCATCGCCATGTCCTGCGCCAGATTCTGCGCCGACAAGGCTGGTCGACCGGCGGTGACGGGATGCGAAAATTCGACCGCGATATGCGCGGCGTCACAGCTCGATCCGCCGTTGCCGAGCGTGTATAAACGTCCGCCGCTCCGGTATGAATCGGCCAGCAGATGCGCCGCTTGCAAAACGTCGGCGGCATGGGCGTCGAAGAACTTTTGTTTGACCTCGATGCTCTCGTGCGCCTTGTGCCGGATCGAATCGAGCAGGGTTGTATCGAGCCGATTTGTATCCGCGCGCGAGGTGCCACGCGCGAGATGCGGATAAAGTCCGGCGAGGGCGTCGTGGCTCGCGCTCATGGCATCGCGCTCTCGCGCATTGTCCTCGCCTCGGCTTGCGCTTCGCCGAGTTCGTGCAGCAATTGCAGGGTGAGCTCGGCTTCGCGTTCGTCGATGCGGCTCATCGCAAATCCGACGTGCACGAGCACCCATGCGCCGATGCAGTCCGACGCTGTTTCATTTTCGCCGAGCACGCAAGCGATATTGATTTCGCGCTGCACGCCGAGCACATCGACGGTCGCGAGCTTCGCGTTGCTATTGGTGATGGCGATGATTCGTCCGGGAATGCCCAGGCACATAGTTTTCTCCTCAATGATTCCGTGCCAATGCCACCAGCGCCTGACCCCATGCAAGTCCGCCATCGTTGACCGGCAACTGCGCCGGCAACAGTGCGCGCAATCCGGACTTTTCCAGGCCGGCCAAAACAAGTTCGGTCAATACACGGTTCTGAAATACACCGCCGGACAAGGCCACCGTATCGATCGCATATTTCTCGGCGAGCTGCATGGCCATGCGCACGATCACCACGGCTAGCCCGCGATGAAAACGCGCGGCCATGCGTGCTGGCGGCGTCGCCAGAACCAGATCGCCGAGCAGCGCCTGCCACATGCCGAGCGGTTCGATGTAGGGCAGGCCGCGACCACGATCCAGGCGTGGAATCGCGAACGGATAATCCAGCACTTTTTCTTCGGCGAGATCTTCGGCGCTGATCAGGCTTTCCATGCGCATCGCCGCTTCGCCTTCGTACGCGACGTGCTCGCGACAGATGCCGATCGCGGCGGCGACCGCATCGAACAAACGTCCGGTGCTGCTCGCCAGCGGCGCCTGCACGCCATTCTTGAGCATGGCATCAAGCAGCTCGCGCGGCTTCGACTCGAGGAAGCTAAACAGATCGAGTTCGTCGTAATTTTCCGCAAAACGCGACCAGCCCATCTCGGCCATGATCTGCGCATAAGTATTGCGCCACGGTTCGTGTGCGGCGAGGTCGGCGCCGAGCAGCGCGACCGGCTTGAACGTGCCGATACGCGTGCAGTCGACATAATCGCAATGCAAAAATTCGCCGCCGCACAAACTGCCGTCGTCACCGAGGCCGATGCCATCGAGGGCAATGCCGAGCACCTTCGCGCCATCGCGCGGCCACGCGTGTTCGCCGAGACACGCGGCGATGTGCGCGTGGTGATGGCCGACACGCCGGATGCGATCGGCATAATGTTGCTCGGCGAATTGCGTCGCCGCATAACCGGGATGCAGATCGCAGGCGACCAGCTCCGGCGTGAAATGGTAATAGTCGAGATAGTCGGCCAGCGCGCGTTCGTAGTCGGCGCGACAGGCGGCATCGTGCAGGTCGCCGATGTGTTGCGACAGCACGCCCTGACCATCGCGCAACAACGCAAAGCAGTTTTTCAGATCGCCGCCAAGCGCGAGCACTTGCGGGCGCGGATCGAAACCCGGCGGCAGCTGCATCGGTGCCGGTGCGTAGCCGCGCGCACGGCGCATGATGCGGAATTTTCCGCCGATCACGCGCCCCAGCGAATCATCGATACGACGCGCAATCGGCCGGTTGTGATCGAGCACGTAATCGGCACAATGCGCGAGTCGCGCATGCACCTGCTCGATGTCGATCGCCTGCGGTTCCGCGCTGAGATTGCCGCTGGTCAAAACGATTGGCGCACGGCGTCGACGCATGAGTAGATGATGCAGCGGCGTGTTCGGCAACATCACCCCGAGTGTGTTCAAACCCGGCGCAATAGCGGCGGCCAGCGGCGGTGCATCGGTGCGACGCGGCAACAATACGATCGGCGCAGCGGCGCTGCCAAGTGCGGCTTCGGCGGTTGCATCGACATCGCAATACAAACGCACCATCGCCAGATCGCGCGCCAGCAGGGCGAACGGTTTGGCATCGCGTCGTTTGGTTTGGCGCAGGCGTGCGACGGCATCGTTATTGCGCGCATCGCAGGCGAGTTGATAGCCGCCGAGGCCCTTGATCAGCACGATCTGGCCCTTGTCGATCAGGCTGGTGGTGGCATCGGTATCGTCCAGACAACTCAGTGCGTCCAGCGCAAATGCACGGCCATCGAGACGGCGCAATTGCACGCGCGGGCCGCAGGCATGACAGGCGATGGCCTGGGCGTGGAAGCGACGATCGGCCACATCTGCATATTCGGTGGCACACTCGGCGCACAGCGGAAATCCAGCGAGTGTGGTGTTCGCACGATCGTACGGCGTGCGCTCGAACACGCTCAGGCGTGGGCCGCAATCGGTGCACGCGGTGAACGGATAACGATAGCGGCGCGTGAACGGATCGAGACTCTCGGCAGCGCAGGCGGGGCAGGTCGCCCAGTCCGGTGCGATGCCCATGCCGGGTTGCGCCGTGGCACTGGCGGCGATGCTGAATTCGCTCGGTAGCGATGACGGCGGCGGCAGGTTTTCGCGATCCAGTGCGTCCACTCGTGCGCCACCACGCTGCATGTTGGCGATGGCGGATTCGAACGCACGCAAATTTTCCGGCGTGCCGAAAGCATCGATGATGACGGCGGTGCCTTCGTTGCGAACGCTGCCCACCACAGCGAATTCGCGTGCGAGCTTGAGCGTGCCCGGACGAAAACCGACACCCTGCACGATGCCGCGCACGTGTAGCCGGCAGCCGATTTGAGTGGCGGTTGCATCGCGCGGTTCGGGCCACGCGTGTTCGTTCGCGAGCAATGCTGAACTACGCGCGATGGCGTGCGTCGCATCGTTATGCAACACGACCGCGCTCATGCTGTGACATCCCATAACAGCACGCGGTTATTACCGGAATCCACGACCAGACACGTATCGCCGAATATCGTCAGCGCGTACGGCCAGCACAACGAATCACGCTGTTCCGGCAGCCAGCGATTATCGCCCTTGTCGGTAAATCCGATCTGTCCTCCCAGCGCGGTTGCAGCTTCCTGATCGGGCGCATCGAAGCGCACTACGCGCGAGTTCGCGGTGTCGGCGATAAACAGCCGATCTCGATGCACAGCCAGCCCATACGGCATGTTGAAACTGCGTGCGGTCGGCCAGTAATGGCCGCGGTTGTGATCGACGATCTGCGCATCGGCCTGACCCAGCAAAGCATCGGCGGGCGTGTGATTTTTGCTGGGATCGTGTGACCATAACAACACGCGATTATTGCCCGCGTCGGCGATGCACAAACGGCCTTGCCAGTGGGTCAGCGCATGCGGCCAGCGGAAGCCGGCGACATTCACTGTGCCGGCATTTTCGTCGCGGTGCGTGAAGTCGGGCTGGCCGAGCACGAGTTCGGCCGGCTGACCGTTGTTTGCCGGCAAACCGTTCCAGCGCAGCACACGGCGGTTTCCGGTATCGGCCACCCACAAACGCGCGCCATCCCAATACACGCCGTACGGCCAGTACAAGGTGTCGGCATTCGGCGTATCCATGCCGCGATTAATTTGCGCACTCGAAAAATCTTTCTGGCCGAGCACGCAATCCGCAGGTTGATGACTGGAACGTGGCGCGCGGAACCAGATCAGCACACGATGATTCCACGCATCGGCGATCGCCAGTCCGTCGCCGCACGCACAGGCGCCGGTCGGCACGTTCATGCTGTGCGCGTTGACATCGGCATGCGCGTTACGGCCTTCCGCGGCAAAATCCGGCTGGCCGATCAACCAGTCGGCGGGTGTGCCATCGTGTTGTGGAATTTGTTTCCAGCCGAGCAGGCGATGATGACCGCTGTCGGCAATCCACAATGCGCCGTCAGCCGTGATCGTGGCACCGCGCGGGCCGAACAAGGTATCGGCAGCGGGCACGATCGAGGTTGCGGGTGCGGCATCAATGCCAGTGATTTTTGGTTCGCCGCCGAGCACCACACGGGCACCGCGCGG
Source organism: Pseudolysobacter antarcticus (assembly GCF_004168365.1). Classification (GTDB taxonomy): domain Bacteria; phylum Pseudomonadota; class Gammaproteobacteria; order Xanthomonadales; family Rhodanobacteraceae; genus Pseudolysobacter; species Pseudolysobacter antarcticus. Next base: position 4,205,506 of record NZ_CP035704.1, on the reverse strand, counting down.
ATCGAGCGCGGGCGCTGATGCCATGCGTTGCCGCGGCGGGGCCAAGGAGACGCGTGTGACTTCGATGGTCATGCGCTCATCCCGCCGATTTCACCGCGACGCGGCCATCGCGCACGCGCACCGCGTGCACGACTAACTGGACTTCCGGCACGGTCAGGCATTCGCCGGTATCGAGGCGATATTTGAAGGCGTGATACGGACACTCGATCACGCCGTCGGCAACAGCGCCGCTATCCAGCGGCATGCCCATGTGCGCGCAGGAATTGTCGAAGCAACTCACTTGATCGTGGTCGCGATACAGCAGCATTTCGCGATCACCCAGCTTGCGCGTATGCACTTGGCCTAGGCTCAGTTCATCGAGTGCGCAAATATCGATGAATCCGGCATCGCTTTCGCGCGCGAACGGGCTGACAAAATGCAGTGGGATTGTCTTGGCGCTGGTTGGTCCGCGCACTTGCAACACACGCACGATCTCGGGGGCGTGTTCCTTGATGGCGCGCTCCACACCTTCGCTGAGGGTTTGGCCCGATGCCGGGCAACCCTGGCACGCGCCGGTTAAGCGTACTTCAACGGTATCGGGTGGTTTCACCGCGACCAGTTCGACACCGCCGCCATGTTGCGCGAGCATCGGCTCGACCGAAATCAATGCGGCGCGCACACGGGTTTCGAGCGGATCGCGCACCAGACCATGCAAGCGCAAAACACCGAAGACGATCGGATCTTGCGCGACATCGCGCAGACGCAATGCGGCGGCGGGATCTTCGCGCAGTCCGCGGACGAGACGCAGTAGCGCTTCGCGATGCAGTGCTTCGATAGCGAGCTTGAATCGTTCCAGTATTGCCTGTTGCTCGGGCGGCCACGCCAGGCCGATCGCTTCCAGCGCCGCAACATCGCCCGCGAGCACCGCCAGTTGCTGTGCGGCGTTGTCGTGGATGCTGTTGCTGGCGGCGGCTGGCATGGGTTTCCCGGCGCTAGTTGTATTTCAGATTGCGGAACAGATACGGCATCAGCGCACCGCCGAGCAGACCGCCGAGCAACGCGCCGAGCCAGAGACTGACATACAAAACGAGGCCGATAATCAGCGCGACCGTGATCACAAATCCGAGCAGCCACAAAGTCAGCACGGTGGTGTTGTCGCGAAACAACTGGCCGCGTAAAAACAGCTTCATCGAATCCAGCACCATGTTGAACATCGACGTGGCTCCTCAGTGCGTGCGGAAGATGAAATACAGCGCGACGGCAACGGCTGCCGGCACGGTCGAGGTCAGGCCGTAAAACGCGCCCATCATGCCGGCGAGTTGCTTGCCGAGATCCTTGCCGCCGATCATCAACCCGCTCAGCGCACCGCCGGCGGCGCCCGCGGCAATCACCACGACTACAAATAACAACGTCATCAACATCACTGCAGCTCCTTGGCAATAGGAAGGATGGCTTCGCCGAACGGCGTTGGACTATCGAGTTCGATCAAGGCCTCGGCCACCGCGGCGGCGTTGCCGCTCAGGCCGTATTGCGAAAACAAGGCATGCGCCTCGGCATATAAAGCGCGCGCTGCGGCGAGATGGCGCGCGTTGCCGAGTTCGGGATGCTCCGGATTGTCCGGCAGGTTGCACAAGGCGTTGGCCTTGTTGGCGATGGTGTTGGCGTATTCGACTGGCGTATCGCGCGGCGTGCGCACCTTGAGCGCTTCGTCGTACGCTTCGATCGCACGCAGAATATTGGCGATCGGATGTTTGCTCGGTGCGTATTGCAAAGCGTTGCCGAGATTGTTCTGCGCCATCGCGTATTCGCTCGGATGATCGACCAAATTGATCACCTGCAACATTTGCTCGAACGATTGCACGGCCAGCGCCTCGCGCAATTTGCCGGCTTCGTCGATGACCGGAATCGACAAATATGCGATCGCCAGATTGTTGTGCAGAATCGCGAATTCGCGCGGGTGACGCTCGCGCGTGAATACGCGCAACGCGTGATGATAATGAGCGATGGCGTCGGTGATACGTGCGCGACCGATACCGGCTTGAGATTGCGTCACCAGGCCGAGGTTGATATCAAGTTCGGCAAGCTCTTCCGGCAAGCCATAGGTTTGCAGATGCGGGCGCGCGGCTTCGTAGCATTCCAGTGCGGCATCGAGTGCTTCCGCGCCGCCATCCGGCAACGCCTGATGCGCCGTGCCTTCGCGGGCGCGGATGCGCGCGGCGAGCAACGGATCGGATTCGGGAACGAGTTCAAGTGCGCGTCGATATAACGCCACCGCATCATGCAGCTGCTGTGCCGAGCGCGGTTTCAATTGCAGACCGCGCGCGATTTCCATGAGCATTTCTGCACGCTCGGCGGGGCTGGCGGAAGGATCGTCGGCCGCGATCAGCGCCGCACGCACTTGGGCCTCGGGCAGACCTTCATTCTGCTCCGTCGATGAGTCGATCAGCATTCAATCCCCCCGTCCTGGATGTCTTTAGCAATGTGCGATCCATGCTGCGCCGGTTCCACACGATGTCAACTCGTTGCGCAGCATTGGATACTTTGTTTTCAGTTCTTATCAAATCGGAGAGCTATCAAATATCCGTTGTCTGATTATTGCGACATGGCTGCGAGTTTGCCCGCTCATGCCCGCTCGAACTGTGACACAGCACACGGCAGGTATTTTTGCGAAGGCTTAGTTTCGCCATGCCGCGCGAAAAAATTGGCACCTTTCGGCAACCTACACGCGGAGTAACGGACTAACCTAAACGGGGGTAGGACATGAATGCTGTTGTTCAGCCGAAGCGACTTAGCAATGCGCATGTTCGCGAGATGTATCAACTGATCGCGCATGGGCAGGAAAAATCAAGAGTGGCCGTGGTGGATCCGTTTACCGGCGTCGCCTGGACCCTCGGCAAGGGCAGCGAAAAACACGCTGCGATCGATCATCAGACGCTAGGCGCGTTCGCCAGCGTGCTGTTTGCGCCCGACCATGTTTCCGAGAGCAAACGCAAGCAAGTGCAAGAGTTATGCGCCGGTTTGGGGCGCATCAGCATGATTGCGATTCCGATGAAGGATCGCGATCTTTTCATCGGCCGACTGGCGAATACTTCGCGTGTGCTGATCCTCGTGATCAGTCATACCAACAACGTCGTTTCGTCGGATACGATCGTGCGAGCGCGTGCGATTCGCGCGCGCATGGGTGCGCCGAAAAAAGGCGATAGCGCGGGTGCAAACCAGCAGACTACGCGCAGTTATTCGATCTGGAAATCGCTGGTCCAGGCGGTTTCCGCACGTTTCAGCAAAGCCGGTTCAACGCATGTGGTCTCGTCCGGAATATTAAGTAGCGCGCTGAGTTTCGATCACCATGTGCTGGCTAGCGAATTGTTCGATCTGGAAACCGGGCAGCATCTCGATCAATATCATCACGAGAATTTTCCGAAAGCCACGGTGGTCGACAGCCGCGCGGCGAGTGCCGCATTGGTCGATCTGTTTAACGGCAATCTCGATGTCAATGCGGTTCTGAAATACATCGGTTTTGCCGATGCCGATGTCGGCAAGGTGCAGGTGCAAATCGGCGATCTCGATTTCTACTGGCTGCGTGTGCCGTATTTCCCCACGTTGAGCTTGCCGTTCGATCGTGATTGGGCACTCCTGTTATACAAGGAGCCGCGCGCCAATCCGGCGCTCGACTGGGCCGCAATTGATCACGCCGGCCTGAACTTGCTGCGTTTGCGCATCAGCCTGATGCTGGAAGGCGGCCTCAAGACGACGGTAGAACCGTTCCCGGAAACACAGGTCGAGTTCCAGCGCATTCTCGATGAATTGGCGCTGCTTGATCACAACGATTTGACCACGCGTTTGCAGGTCGGCGGATTCCTGCGAGAGCCCAAGGAAATCGCCGGCGTGATGCAACGCTGTCAGGAATGCATCTATTACTTGCCGCACCGAAAATGGTGCGACCTGCCCGAATTGCCGGTGCCGGTCGAACCGAATTGGTGGTGCCGATTGTGGAAGGTCTAGCATTGGAAGGCTGGATTCGCTAAGCCTGCCCTGACGCAGTGCTTGCGATTTGTTGCGGCGATTTACCCCGATTGCCGTGACTTTTTTTGCAACGGAAAAATTTCCGGAGTTGCCTGATTGCATCCTGCCGGCGGCAGACCAGCAAGACCAAGCGCAAGCGCTGCTGCAAGCGGTCGTCGTGCACCACTCATGAACCGGCTCCCGGGCACGGTTGGCTCTTCGTGCAAAAATGGTTTCAAAACCGCGCTCCTGTTATCTGCGAACTGAGTACGTATCCCGGGCGGCTCTTCCAGCCGCTGATGGAAGTCCGAGGCATCGGGATCCGAATAGTATTTTCTCAAGCATCGCAGAGCATGCCCGACCATCCTGCGCCGACGGCATACGATCGTCGGTTTGTCGGTGAATGATAATCGGACCTGTTTTTTGGTGGTATCGCCCGCAGTACGAGTATCTTTCCTAATCCGATTGGGTGTATTGGAGGGTAAATCTGTCGCACAAGATATTCGGCGGTCGCGCCGGGTTTTTGGCGTTTTCTGCGTTATCACTTGTAAACCAGTTAGGAGACGACCATGTCCCGTCGCAAGAATGCCGTTGTTCAAGGCTCCGCCATCGCATGGTGTCTGTGCGGTTTGCTGTTTTCCACTCAGGCCATCCACGCCGCAACGACCGAAAAATGGGTGACACTGTCGCAGCTGACTGAGCCGACGCCGGCCGCCAGTTCGCGGTTTGGCGAGGCTGTATCGATGTCCGACAACTATCTGGTAGTGGGCGCGCCGGGTACTTCTTCGGGAGCGGGAACGGTCTATGTTTTTACACGCACCGGCAATGCCTGGCTTTTATCCGACACGCTGCATGCTCCGTCATGGCAATTGCAGGCGGGTGCGCATTTCGGCGCCACGCTAGCCGTTTCCGGTGACAACCTGGTCGTTGGCGAGCCCGACTACGACGATACGGCAATAGGTTCGGGATCGGTGTGCTTTTACCGACGCAACGCCGTGACTGGTAAATTTGCGCTGGCGTTCGACACCGGCTATGCGCAAACGGGCGGGCACTTTGGCTATTCGGTCGCGGTCAGTGCGACGCAGGCCTTGATCGGCGCGCCAGGAGTCGCTTTAGCCGGTAGTCCAGCGAACGCTGGAGCCGTGTTCGTGTGGCAGTACTCGCAAAACGCATGGAGTTCGATGCCGGCTTTCACTGCTAGTCCGGCGGGTAACGGCGCGGGTTTCGGCAGCAGTCTTGCGCTGTTTGAACCTTCGACTGGAACCGCTGCGACGACCTTCGCCGCCGGTGCGCCGGGTTATGGTCCGTCTGGCGCCAACGATCTTGGCGAAGTGTTCGTGTTCACGTTTGGCGCTGGTGGCTGGGCTCAAAGCCAGCGTTTGCACGAACAGAGCGAAATTCAGGGCGACGGTTTCGGCACTTCGGTGGCGATCACGGCCGACCGTGTCTTTGGCGGCAGCATCGCGCGTGACAATCCCGGTGGTGCCACGATGTCAGGTTCAGTGACTTCGTTCTATGGCAGTCCGGGCAGTTTCGCCTATGAGGACGAATTGTTTTCCATTAGTGGTAGCAGCAATGCGCAGTTTGGGCAAAGCATGTCTTTATACGTTGATGGCAACGCGCCGCACCTGTTTGTTGGAGCGCCGTTCGCGAATCAGGGCGCAAGTGTCGCTGATAGTGGTGCGGCGTACGTATTCCTGCCTCAAGCCACGCCCGGAGCTTGGGCCCAGCAGGATCGTCTATCGCTCGGCAGTGACGCGGTTGCTTCCGATCATCTCGCTAGCTCAGTTTCGACGTTCGGCTTGTATGTAGCTGTGGGAGCGCCGCAGCGCGAGGTAGGTACGACGACCAATGCGGGTGTCGTCGAGATCTTCATCAAGGACACGATATTTGCCGATGGCTTGCAGTAGCGTCGCGCTGCCGCTGCTTAATCCAAAGATCGATCGCAACTAACGCCGCGAGTATCTGCGCGCTTCGAGCTAGCGCCGCTTGGCGAAGAAACAAAAGCCGGAGCGGTTGCGAAGGGTTCGGCGAAGATGGTGGCTATAGGTTGCGATATACGTATCGAATCAAATCTCGCGATCCTTCGGTTAGTACCGAACCGGAATCGAAAGCTCAAGACCAAGGCAGGCTCACGCAGCGCAGACATTTCACACCGCCTGCTCGATGATGCGCGACGGCAGGTCGGCACTTGGGCCGCGTCGGAACGCGAACGGATCGGTCCGCTCTATGCCGACAAGGGTTCTACCCCGTTTTGGCGGACGGTTGAGTTAAGGTTATAAATCTTTGGTCTAGCTTATCAAGTCGTCGTTGCATACGTGGGTTGTGGAAGCGCTCGATATAGTCAAAAACATCCGAGCGTGCGTCGGCCAGTGACAGGTAACGACGGCGATAAATGCGCTCGCGCTTGAGCATACCGAAGAATCCCTCGGCGGCAGCATTGTCGCCACAGTGGCCCACATCACTCATGCTGCTGATGAGGTGGTGATCGGCGAGGAAGCGTTGATATTCGCCGCTGGTGAATTGGGTTCCTCGATCTGAATGCAGCACCACGGGCGTGGTGTCCGTTCGCTGCCAGCAGGCCATCTGCACCGCCTTGAGAACCAGGTGACGATCCTGGATACCCGACATGGACCAACCAATGATCGTGTGGCTGAACAGGTCGAGCACCGTGCAGAGGTAGAGCCAGCCTTCGCCGGTGTGGATGTAGGTGATGTCGGTGACCCATTTTGTATTGGGTTCCAGCGCCGAGAAGTCACGTTGCAGATGATTGCGCACGTGCAGCGGTCGCACGCCGCTACGCTTGCTGCGCCAGGCTCGCCGCTGTGGAATCCCGAATAATCCGTTGCTGGCCATCAGGCGTGCCACCCGATTGGGACTCGCCGTTTCACCGGCATAGCTCAGCTCCTCATGCATGCGTGGCATGCCCAGTACCCCATCGCTGATGCTATGAAGCGCTTTTATCTGCACCAGTAATCGCTGGTTGTCCTTCGCTCGCGCACTCAAGGGGCGTTTGCACCACGCATGAAAACCGCTGCTCGATACCTTCAGGCATCGACACATCAGTTGCACGGGATAGACCGTGCGGCAGCGCTGGATCGTCTGAAACTTCAACGCGATTCCTTCGCGAAGAACGCTGCCGCATCGCGCAAAAAATCGCGTTCCTTCTTGACCCGCGCCAGCTCACGCTTGAGTGCGGCCATCTCTTCATCCCGCGGTACGCCAGAGCCCGGGAAAGCGTGGCGTTTACCGCTGGCCAATTCCCGCCGCCAACGGCTCAGCACCCCTTCACCCACACCGATATCGCGAGCTATCTGGCTAACATTGGCACCGGCCTGATGAGTCAGACCCACTGCCTCCCGTTTGAACTCATCACTAAATGTTCTTCGCTTGGACATGACACTCCTTTTTGCCGATCATCGGCCTTGTTGGAAGTGTCCGCCATAACGGGGTAGAACCCGAGCGTACAGCAACACCCCGAAAGAGAATCTTCTGGAATGGATGAAAAATAGCAGTGATGCCGACGCGCTTAGGGCGCAACCTCAGCCGCAGCTTGTCAAACACTATGCGTACCTTTTGGTGGCTGCTGTCACAGAGCAAAATCCTTCCCTGCTACCGCCTCCTTGGTATGATCGTTTGAAGCAGCTGAAATCAGATCGTTAGAGCGGCTGCAACGCAACCGAACCTGACCTTCGTCAATGCACCTAAAAGGGCGCTTCCCGCTGAAGTTTCGTTTGCGTGCTCCCTACTCCCCCCGATTTGGGAAAGCGCATAGACATAGATCTTATGCAATCAATTGCAAGCTCTCGAACACTGCGGCGGACCCCGTGCAGATCGCCGGACTGTTGAGCAATTATTGCCAAAACAGTTGACTTGGCACGCCGTACAGCTCCTCTGGCACCCCAGCCAGTTAACTCTCAGGCTGAAGGTCGCTCATCGACCAACGCGGACGTTCTATTAATGAGACCACTCCTTCGCCAGTATCCGGATGGGGGCTCCGTCAGAGAAGCGAAACTTCCACAAATGTTCCGGCTGGTTCGCGAATCGACAATGCCATGATATGAGCGGTGCGATAAGTTCCATCCACAGGCCCTCCACCTCGATGGAGCACCAATTCCTCATAGCCATCAGCGTTGGTGTCCGCTCTCATAAGTTCGAGCAAGAACGTAAAGTTGCGCGCGTGCTCGATTTGCAGGTGTTGCGAAGAGACCGACCGCACCGTGGCTTCGCCATTAGAAATTAGATCATGTATGGTCTTGCCTTCGAGTGCCGCACGTTGCCCTTGGAACACCGAATCCGAGATTTCCTCGGTAACGAAAAGCAGCGTAGCCGGCAACCGAGCGAGATCACACATGCCCAAGCGGGGCGACTCCATATGGCTCTTTTCTGGATACTGTGCGGCGGCAATGACGCTCAGCAGTACCAAGGGCCGTTCGAAATATAGGGTTTGCATGGACATGGTATAGCTTGTCGCCGCAAAGAACCCGAGAGCCTTGGCATCGCGATAGGCACGCAGCGTCGTCACCTTCCTCTCTTCTCCGTCGGGGCCAATTAGAGTCAGTCCGTTGAGATCCATGACATCGTCCCCTATGGGGCGGTCAAGCAGTGCTTCGATGTCAGCGCGATCGACATCCACCAGCGATTCATGAGCGAATAAACCTCCGAGCCGAGTCAGAAATACACCTCTGTCGTTCAGATAGCTACGTTCAAACGCGCGCAGATCGGTCAGGGACATGGTCCCCTCGGAGATCGCCACTGCCATTGCCGCTAGGGCGCGCTGACCATGATCTTTGCGGCTCAGGGTATCGAATCGTTTTTCCACTTCGATCCGTCGTAGCTTAATTGCACTGAGATCGATAGTGAGGCGGCCCGGAAGGAATGTGTTATTTAGCTTATCTCGATTGCACGTGCGGCATGCCGGCACCAAATTATCCAAGCCATCGATTTCAAAGTCGCGCGGAAGGCCTAGTTGCCTGCATGTGTCGTTCCAGACTTCCGTGGTGGCGGCGCGATCTACAGGAATGACGTGATCGATCTCCATGCTCCGAAACCCCAACGACTCTTTGCAGTAGTAGCAGAGCCGGTTGTACGCCTCCCAAAGCGCCAATCGTGCGAGAGGTTTGAGGGGATACAGGATGGGCATGGTTCTGGGCTCACTCGCCAGTATGGACTGTCGTGCATGATAACCTGCCGAACTGGCAAGAATTTGCCCGCGCCCGTCGCCCGTGGGTGGCCTCGGCGTCACGATAGTGGCCAAGCTCGCCGATCGATTCCACTGGCCTCGGCGTCCCCCCGATTTTGAGTAGCGCGGCAGTTTGGAGTCCAATTCCTCAACCGAAGGAGATCGGACGTGAAAAAGCGATTTACCGAAGAACATATCCTCGGCTTAGAACGCCGCTTTTGCACCGTCTTCAATTCCCTTGTCGGTGTTCGAGTCATTGCGGCATCGCTCTGGCACAGAAAAATTCTCAGCGGGATTTACCTTTTTTCCCTTCATTGAACTAGTGGAAGCGAATGCGTAGCGATAACCTATGTCATAGCATTTCAGCCCAACGGTCTTTGGATCCTCAACATTTTTCGGTTTCGTAGACTTGCTTTGCGTCACTGGCCAAAGCTCTTTAGTACGTTGCTCAACATCGATTTCGCCATCTTTGTCGCGACGCGAAAGATTTCCATCGGAAAGAATGAGGTAGTAATCCCCGTTTGAAACTGAGTGTAACGACATGAATTTATTGGCTGAAACTTGAGAAACTTGTGTTCCATTCTTGCCGCCGCTGCCATCAGCGCATCTCAATACTTCATATACTCTGCTGTTCACCCCCTCTAAACTCCGCGTGCACGTGTTGGAAGGTGGTGAGGCGCGCCACGTGCCGATTATGTTTCGCTGTTCGACGGGAGGCAATGCAGATTGAGTATCCCCCGCAAATCTATCTGAGCTTGTGACAGTATTAGAAAAGATTGCGGACAATATAATAAGGGAGAGCGTCGAAACTCTGAAAAAAGTAGCTGGCATGGTTCCCATCTCCTTATTTAATCTACCACCGCGTCAGGTGTCGGAGGCACGGTCAATCCGAGCGCTGTAAGTGTCTTGGTTAACCGGCTCAACGCCATGTCTTCTTGTTGCTTGGGTCGACTACCAGTGTCGTGATGCCGAATAGGTAAACAAGTAGATGGCGTGTGTGCATTGGCGGGCAGCGTGTAGACGATCGCTTGCAATTGATTGCAAGGATGGGACACCTCTCACACTCTGCGCGTCAGATTGTCTAATGTTCGATACGCCGAAATTCGTCGAGTTTATTTGCCCAATACTGCATCATCTCGGTGCGTTCTTCAATGTAATCGGCTTGGTTGTAGATCTTCCGAACCCCCTCGCCAGAATGAGAAAGCTGGCGTTCGATCGCGTCTGGACGAAATCCATCTCCATTTAGAATAGTGGATGCCATATGCCTAAAACCATGCGCCGTCATTTGACTCTTATTGAACCCGAGGATGCGGAGTGCACCGTTAAGCGTCCCGTCACTCATAGAGCGCCCCAGGCTCCGCACGCTGGGAAACAAATATTCCGATGAACCGGTGACGGCGGTCAGTTCCTCAAGTACAAGCAGCGATTGAGCAGACAGCGGAACGATATGAGGGGGAGTCTTCGGGTTTTCCTTCGCGCTCTTTTTTAACTTGCGCCGAGACGCTGGAATTTCCCACCGGCCAGTCTTCAGGTCGAACTCGCTCCACCGCGCCCCCCGAACCTCTCCGGGCCGGGCGAAGGTTAAGGCGATGAGCTTTAGAGCACACCGAGTGACGAGGCTTGACTCAAGTCCATCGATCGCGCGCATTAGCCGACCGATGCCGACGGGATCAATGATGGACGCGTAGTGGCGCGGTTCGCTCACAGCGATCGCATCTCGCATCCCTGCAGCTGGGTTCCGCGTCGCATACTCCATCATGATGGCGTAGCGAAAAATCTTGGCCATCAGCATGAGCACTCGCCTTGCTTGTTCCAAATGGCCTGCCGCCGACACTGGATTCACGACGCTCAGGACTTGAGCCACGCCGATTTGGTCGATGGGCGCATTGCCTAGAAGTGGATAGACATGCTTCGTCAGCCGCTCGACAAGCTTATTGAGGTAAAGGACGGTCCAGCCTTTGGACTGCTTCTGCAGAAACTCATCGGCAACATCCCGAAAACGCTTCGAACTACTCGTGGCCCCAACTCCACGTTCTCGCCGCCAAACCTCTGCTGGATTTTCATTGCGCCGTTTTGCGGCACGTAGGAACTGTGATTTCTCCCTTGCCTCCGCGAGTGAGACTTCGGGGTGCGGGCCAAGGCCCAACATGTTTTCGGACCCCGCAAAACGAAAGCGCCAAACCCATAGCTTTGCATTCTTGGCAGTCACCAAGAGCGAAAGGCCATCGCCGTCCGGCACTTTGTAGGGTTTTTGTTTTTGTTTCAGAGACTTAATGAGTTTTTCCGTGAGCTTGGGCATTGCTAACACCTCAACAAACCGACTATGAGGGTATAAATGCCCTCTATTTGAGGTAACTCAAGCGCCGTACCCGCAGACGTACCCGCAAAAGCTCTGAGCTGCAGGTGGACATCAGTGGACGGCTGAGGACAGACTCACGCAGAATTCGTTGCTGGGAGTACGTCTCCGGGCTGAACGGAGACGAAACGAGATTCTTGGAGACGAGAGGATGGTGGCTATAGGTGGACTCGAACCACCGACCTCAGCATTATGAGTGCCGCGCTCTAACCAGCTGAGCTACATAGCCATCTAAGGGGCGCATAGTGTAGTGCCTCGTCGCCTCAAGGTAAACCGCGCGATGCAATGCGGCGATTATCATTCGTCACATAGTCGCCGTCGGGATTCGGTCGCGCGTCCCGCTACGTGCTCAATCTTGCACCGCTACGCCATAAACATCACGCAACTGCTTGCCGCGCCTGCATAAGCTGTGGAAGAATCGACCCCATAAAGATTTTTTCGGAGTGTGGTCGTGATCGACCCTGATGGTTACCGGCCCAATGTCGGCATCATCCTGCTACGCGATGACGGGCGTGTATTCTGGGCGCGGCGTATCAATCGCGATGGCTGGCAGTTTCCGCAAGGCGGCATGCGCAGCGATGAAACCCCGCTGGAAGCCATGTTTCGCGAACTGGAAGAAGAAACCGGATTGATGCCGCAGCATGTGCAAGTGCTCGGCGCGACGCCGGGCTGGCTGCGTTATCGGCTGCCGCGACGTTTTGTGCGACAGCATCAACGTCCGCTGTGCATCGGTCAAAAACAGGTGTGGTTTCTGTTGCGGCTGGTCGGCAGCGAGGCGGACGTGCGCCTGGATCAGAACGAGAAGCCCGAGTTCGATCATTGGCGTTGGGTGGATTTTTGGTATCCGGCGGCGCATGTGGTGACGTTCAAGCGTGAGGTCTACGAGCGCGCCCTGCGCCAGCTCGCACCGCTAGCTGAAACCTTGTGTCAGATGTCATTGCTGTATGGATTGCGTTTGAGCCAGGTCGTGGTATCGACGCAGGAAAACGAGCCGCTGGATGGCAGCATGATGGCCAGTGCGGGTTGAGGCGAAATCAGGCCGCTATTGACAATCATTCGCATTAGCAATTAAATTAGGCGCAGTTCATCGGGCTGCGCACTATGTACGTCTGCATCTGTAACGGAATCACCGACAAGGCCATTCGTCAGGCGGCCAGCGATGGCGTGCGTTGCATGACCGAGCTGACCCGTCGCACCGGCTGCGCCGGAACTTGCGGAAGCTGCGCCGATTTCGCCGAGCAAGTGCTTGCCGACGCCCAGCCGACATCAAACTTTTCGCTGCCGTTGATTGCTGCCGCTGCCTGATTTTTCTGTGCCGGATCGTTTGACGTAGTCCCATCGCGGTGACCGCGATATAGTCGTGTTTTAGCGCAGATTCCGCAGGAGCAACCATGAAAGGCGATAGCAAGGTCATCGAACATCTGAACAAGGTGTTGTACAACGAACTCACCGCGATCAATCAGTATTTCCTGCATTCGCGCATGTATCGCAACTGGGGCTACAAAGAGCTCGCGCAACATGAGTATGAGGAGTCGATCGACGAGATGAAGCACGCCGATCGTCTGATCGAGCGCATCCTGTTTCTCGACGGCCTGCCGAACCTGCAGAACCTCGGCAAGTTGCTGATCGGCGAGACGCCGAAAGAAGCGATCGAGTGTGATCTCAAGCTCGAACACGCCGCGCATGTCGATTTGCGCGTGGCGATTGCGTATTGCGAATCGTGCGGCGATTACGTGAGTCGCATGCTGTTCTCGTCGATTCTGGAATCCGAAGAAGAACATATCGACTGGCTGGAAACCCAGCTCGGATTGATTGCGCGCCTAGGCGAGGTCAATTACCTGCAAACACGAATCGGCGACTGAGCCAGTCGTTGCTGCGTAGCAATCGACAATAAGCTGATTTGATCTGGCCGAAGCTACCGTGTGTGAAAATACGCGTTAGCTTCGTGCTGCCGCGTTGCGACACGAAGGCAGCTGAAAAGTCGCTGCCAAGCTTGCCGCTAATAACCGCCGCGCGTCTCGTGCGAACTGGTCGACAACGCCTTGTGCCGTACCAGTTGCTGGTTGCGTTGCAAGCGCGCATGAATCACCGCGATCAATTGCTGCGGATCGATTGGCCGCGAGATCACATCGTCGCCCCCCGCCGCGAGCGCGAGTGCGCGAAGCTCGGGATCGGGAGAATCTGAAATAACGATGATCGGCGTTGCCGCAAATTGCTGCCGCGCGCGAATCAAACGGATCAGCTCGACTACAGTGCATTCGGCGAGATGCAGCTCGGTCAGGATCAGATCCGGGTTGAAACTTTCCATCTGCGCCAGCGCCAGAAATGCGCTCGGCATGGCCAGTGTTTGCAGGCCGGCTTCATCGAGAGTTTCTTCGCTGCGCGCAAGCTGCACATCGTCGTCCTGCACGATCAGGATACGCAACGCCTTGTTGTCGTCGGCCAGCGTGCTGCGAATGCGCTCCAGCGTATATTCGATGCGCGCGGGCAGGGCGATCAGAACATCGATTCCGGCGCGGATCACCGCTTGTTGCAGCTTCGGGTTGTCGATCGAACAGAAGCTGAGCAGACGCAACGGATGAATGTGATTGCCGCGCGCCAAGGCGGCGGTACGCAAAGTTTCGAGATGCGAAAGTAGTGATGGATCGATGATCAGCAGGTTCGGCGCTTCCTGCGCGAGTGCTGCGAGCACGTTATCCACAGTCAGCATCACGCTGACCACGTGTCCTTCCATTTCCAACAGTGGATCAAAACTGCGCATCAACGCATTGCCGTCGCTGAAATGAAAAATCCGATAACGCTGCGGTCGCGCGGTGCTGGTGTGTTGTGGGGTGAATTCGCTGTCATCGAATAGACCGCGGCTCAGCACCGATGCGTTCTGCACTGCATTCTGTGCAAGCGTTTGCGCCGATGGGAACGCGGCGATGAGTTCGGCATGCGTTGCGGCATCAAGCAAAATCGGCGAGCCGTCGTGATCGCCAAATTTTCCTGCCGCGATCGGTGCCTTTGCCGGTGGTCGCGGTTTGCTCGGGCCGGGTTTGATCGCCTTCGCTGCAATCAGGCGCATTTTCTGCAGCAACAGCAATGATTGCGCGGTTTGCGGCAAGGTCTGTTCCTGCACGTGGCTTTGCAATTGCTGCTGCAGCTCGGTCAGGCTCGCGCAAAAATCGGTCGCGCCAAAGCGCTCGCAATTCTGCGCCAGCGCGCGAGCATCGTCGTGCAGTAGCTGCAACATGTTGATGTCCCAGCCGTCGCGTTCGAGTCGTTGCGCACGCAAATGCATCGCGTTCAGCCAATCCGGCAAAAGGCGCTGGAAATGCGTCGAGGATTCGGCAGGCGTAGCAGCGTGACTCATGGGCAACCAATCCACAGCAAGGCAGCGTTGGGCACTATACCAGCGCCGCCGGATCTTCGCGGCGCACTCACCACGGTTTCAGCACCACCAGCAATACAATGCCGATCAACAGCAACGCCGGCAGCTCGTTGAACAGGCGCAACCAGCGCGACGAATGGCGGATCTGATCGCGCGCAAATTCCTTTTGCAGCCGCATCAGATAGAGGTGATAAAAAATCAGCAGCAGCACCAGGCCGAGTTTTAGATGCAGCCAGTGTTGTTGCAGAAAGCCGGGAGCGTAGGCAAGCGTCCATACACCGAAGATCAGCGCCAGCGTTGCGCCGACATGCGTGATCATGAGCAGTCGACGCTGCATGAGCTTGAGTTGCGCGCGCACGGCGGTTTCGCTCGATTCGGCGTGATAGATAAACAGCCGCGGCAGGTAAAACAGGCCGGCAAACCAGGTCACGATAAAAACGATGTGGAAAGCCTTGATCCAGAGCATGGTGGCGCTCGCGCATGTGCCTGTAATGAGGCGTGACCGACAATTGTATCCCGATCCGCAGTCGCGCCGGTTGACGCGACTTTGCTACACGGCTATAAGCCCTATCTCCTAAAAAAGGACGGACTGCTGCGCTGGCAGTCCTTGTTGACCATGGTTCATGTCGATCCGCCATCCGCCCAGTTCATTCGTTCGCAGGCCGCGTTCGGCACGCGGCGCATTGCTTTATCGCTGGGCGTGATCTGGCTGGCGTCATTGCTACTGTGCGCGGCGCTGGTGCGGAGCTGGTGCTTGCCGACAACGATTGTCACGGCGCTGGATCAGGATGCCCAGCCGGAAGGCGCGCAGCAGCGCATCACCGTGCTCGAACGATCGGAGCAGATCACCAAGGTCGCGAACGCAGAACTGCAGCAGACCATTCGCGAACGCGAGGAAGAAATTGCGGGACTGCGCGCCGACCTCGCTTTCTACAGCCGTCTGACCGGCGGTAACGCCAAACGCGAAGGTTTGGCCGTGCAGGGGCTGCAACTCAGCCCGGTCAACAATTCTTCGGCCTATAATTTCATCGTCACCTTGACCCAGAATATCAAGAAAGGCCAGATGATCAACGGACATCTGAGCTTGAGTATCGAAGGCGTCAAGGATGGCAAATTGCAAACGCTGAGCTGGAGCGACATCGGTCCTGCCGCTGAAAGTTCGGGCGTGGAATTCGGATTCAAATATTTTCAACGCATCAACGGTACCCTGATGTTGCCCGCGGGATTTGTCCCGAATCGCATCACCGTCGCCGCCGATGCGAGCGGTGACGGCGGTCATGTCGATCACCAGTACACGTGGGCGCAAACCTTGAATAATGGAGACTCCATCGATGTTCAATAACAAAGAAAAAAAGGTTTCGCGATCCGCCGTGATGAACACCCTGATCGGCGCCGGCACGACGATTCGCGGCGATGTCACCTTCAGCGGTGGCCTGCATCTGGATGGTCGCATCGAAGGTATCGTGCGCGCCGAAGCGGGTTCGCAGGCGGTGCTGACGGTCAGCGACAAGGGCTGCATCGTCGGTGAAATTCACGTCACCCAGGCCGTGATCAACGGCACGATCAAGGGCGATATCCACGCCACCGAACATCTCGAACTGGCCGGCCAGGCGCGCATCGAAGGCAACGTCAGTTACAAAGTGCTGGAAATGGCCGCGGGTTCACAGATCACCGGCAAGATCATGCACCAGGCCGAACCGCAGCGTCAGCTGACCGGTCCGGAGATCGAGCCGGCGCACGTACCCGCACATGCCACTTGAAATCGGTCAGAATGCTGCGATCTTCTGATGCACCTCGTTCAACCGGCCAGCCAGCATGAGTGATACCCCGAACTATCAGACCGCGCTCGAAACGCCGCCGCTTTTCAGCGATGCGGCGGCACACAAGGTGCGCGAGCTGATCGTCGAGGAGAACAATCCGAACCTCAAGCTGCGGGTGTATATCTCCGGCGGCGGCTGCTCGGGTTTCCAGTACGGTTTCACGTTCGATGAAGACAGCGCCGAAGACGATGTCGCCGTGGTCAAGGAAGGTGTCACCCTGGTGGTTGATCCGCTCAGCCTGCAATACCTGATGGGCGCGGAAATCGACTATTCCGAATCGTTGCACGGTGCGCAGTTCGTGATTCGCAATCCCAACGCCAAAAGTACCTGCGGCTGCGGCTCGAGCTTTTCGGTCTAGCGCATTGCGATGAGCGCGCACATCCGCAGTCGCGCGAATACTTTCGCCGCAGTTCCGCTGGAGCGCTGGGCGGACAATCGCGATAACGCGGATTGGATTGCACAACGCAGCGCACATGTCGCTACGCGCTTCCTGTTGCTGCGTGCCGACGGCCACGCCTTGGTGCGCAGCGATAATCTCGGGCTGCTTCATCTCGATATCCAGCAGCGCCAACGCCTCCTGCCTGACCTGCCGCCGACTTATCTCGGCGCACATGCCGATGCCGAACATTTCCTGCTGGTTGTCGAGAGCCTGGATGCCGAGCGCATCGCTGCGGAACTCGGTGCGGGATTCATCGATCTGCGCAACGCGGGATTGCATCTGCCCGCGCTCGATGCGGGATTGTTCGCGTATGCACGAGCCCTTGCGCACTGGCAGTCGCGCACGCGATTCTGCAGTTTCTGCGGCGCGCCGGTGCAGCTGGTCTCGGCGGGGCATCGGGCCAAGTGTACAAATCCACAATGCGGCATCGAACATTTTCCGCGCACCGATCCGGCTATCATCGTGATCGTCAGCAATGGCGAACGTTGCTTGCTCGGACGCCAGGCGAGCTGGGCGCCAAATCGCTTTTCGACTCTGGCCGGTTTTGTCGAGCCCGGCGAAACGCTCGAAGATACGGTGCGCCGCGAAGTGTTCGAGGAAGCCGGCGTGTGTGTAGTCGATTCCGACTATCACTCGTCGCAGCCGTGGCCGTTTCCGGCCTCGATCATGCTCGGTTTTACCGCGCGTGCGGATGATCCGACCATCAACGTCGGGCCGGAGCTCAGCGAGGCGCGCTGGTTCAGCGTTGACGACATCGTCACCGGTTTGCGCACGCGCGAGCTGGTCTTGCCGCCGCCGTTGTCGGTATCACATCGGCTGATCGAATACTGGCTCAAGAACACTGCGGATATTGAGCTATCCACGCTGATGCATGACGTGCCGTGGTTGGCGCCGCGCTCCACGCTGCTACAATCGAGCTGACTTCGCCGATCGAGTAAATCCATGGCCATCTCCCTGATCGCCGTTCTGCTGACGCTATTGCTTTCACGCAGCTTGCCCGAGCTGATTCGCTGGCGCGATTTCTCGTGGCTGCATGCGTGGCAGGCACGCATCGGTCCACAATCGACCAGCGCGCTGGGCTTGCTGTTGACGCTGGGATTGCCGGTACTTTTTTGCGCGTTGCTGCAGGTGGCGCTGCAGTATGTATTGTTCGGATTGGCCTCGCTGGTATTTGCGATCGCCGCGCTGTTTTATTGCTGGGGTCCGCGCGATCTCGATCGCGATATCGAGGCCGTGGTGAAGGCGCCCGACAGCGAACGACGTCTTGCCGCTGCGCAGGATCTAAGCCCGGATCAACAAACCGAGGCGCTGGTTTTTGAATCGCAGGCACTTGTGCAGGCGGCATTTCAGTCCGCGCTGAAACGCTGGTTCGGCGTGTTGCTGTGGTTCGTCATTTTTGGTGCGGCCGGCGCGTTGTTGTACCGGCTCACGCAGCTGCTGGCCTACGGTCGCGAATTCGCGCGCGAGCAATCTTCCGCGCAACACAGCGCCGCCGAACGCCTTGCGCAAATTCTTGATTGGGGGCCGTCGCACCTGGTCGTATTGGCGCTCGCGCTGGCCTCGGATTTCGACGCGGTATTCCGCACCTGGCGTGATTATCACGCCGCACACAAGCAGGGTTATTTCACGCTCGATCTCGGATTTCTTGATGCGATCGCACGTGCCAGCGTGAACGCCGATGTCGAAGCCGGCGACGGTTACGCCGAAGACGTGCACAGTCCGCTGACCCAGCTCGACGATGCGCATCTGCTGCTGCATCGTGTGCTGATCATCGCACTTGCAGTGATCGCGATCATGGCATTGACCGGCTGGATGACCTGGCGCTAACGCATTATCAAAGATCGCGTTATCGATCAGCGCGCCGAGAATTGCATCGCAGGGTTCGTTTCACGCATTCGTGCCGCGCAAATCACGGACTTGCTGTTCCAGCATCGCCGCATTGGCTTGCTCGGCTGCAATCGGTAATCCCGCTGCAAGTCCGATCCGCGCACGAAACCGGCGCGGCAATCGCGAGCGGCCCAGCGCGCTGTCACGCCGGCTGAAAATGCTGCCCCACAAGCCGCGCAACGCCAGTGGCACGACAGGCACTGGGCGCCGCGCGAGAATGCGTTCGAGACCGCTGCGGAACGGTTGAATTTGACCATCGCCGGTCAACGCACCTTCCGGAAAAATGCAGACCAGATCGCCCGCCGCCAGCGCTGCATCGATCTCGTCCATTGCGCGAGTCAGCATCGCCGGATCTTCCTTCGAACTCGCGATTGGAATTGCGCGCGCCGTGCGGAAAATGAAACTCAACAACGGAATATTGAAAATTTTGTAATACATCACGAAGCGCACCGGGCGCCGCACCAGGCCGCCGACGATCAACGCATCCATGAAACTGACGTGGTTGCATACCAGCAGCGCCGGGCCTTCCTCGGGAATATTTTCCAACCCTTCGGGCTGGATGCGATACAAAGTGCTGACGAGAATCCAGCTCAGGAAGCGCATGAGGAATTCGGGCACGAGCGTGTAGATGTAGATCGCCACGAGCGCATTGAGGATGGCGGTGCCGAGGAACAGTTGCGGAATGCTCAGGCCGAATTTCTGCGCGAGGATGCCGGCGACTGCTGATGCGACGATAAACAACGCGTTGATGATGTTGTTGCCAGCGATTACGCGCGACAGTTCGCTTTTTTCGGCGCGACTTTGCACCAGCGCGAACAGCGGCACGATGTAGAAACCGGCGAATACACCGATCAGAGTGAAATCCAGCGCCAGGCGCCAGCTACCCGGAGCGGCGAGAAAACTCCATGCATTCAAGTCGTGCAGCAAAGAGCGCTCTGGATGCGCGAAATACACATCGAGACCGAACAGGGTCAAGCCGATCGAGCCGAACGGGACGAGACCAATCTCAACCTTGTGCCCAGACAGTCGCTCGCACAAAAGGGAGCCCGCGCCTACACCGATCGAAAACAGCGTCAGGACAAGCGTCTCCACTTGACCGGTGCCACCCAGAAACAGTTTGGTGTAGTTCGGTAGTTGCGCCGTGAAGACTCCACCGAAAAACCAGAACCAGGATATGCCCAGAACTGAGAGAAACACAGTGCGATTTTTCCGTACAAATCCCAGCGCTCGCCAGGTTTCGGAAAACACGTTCCAGTTGAAGCGTAGTTGCGGAGCCGTTGCCGGTGCGATCGGAATCGCACGGCTACTCAGGTAACCGAAAACCGAGACGCCGATTAACATGAGCGAGGCCAGTGTCTCACCGTAGGGACTCACCTCCATAAGTGAGCCGCCGATAGTCAAACCGATCAAAATGGCCAGCGACGTGCCGGTTTCGACCAGCGCATTGCCGCCGACCAGTTCGTCGTTGCGCAGGCTCTGCGGCAGGATCGCGTATTTGATCGGCCCGAACATGGTCGAGTGCAAACCCATCAGGAACAGCACGCTCAGCAGCAGCGGTATGCTGTGCAGATAAAAACCGACCGCCGCTAGCAGCATCGCGGCGATCTCGAAAATCTTGATGTAGCGGATCGTGCGCGCCTTCTCGAACTTCTCGGCGATCTGCCCGGCGCTGGCCGAAAACAGGAAAAACGGCAGGATGAACAACGCCGGCGCAATGTTCGAATAAAACCCGACCGCGCTTTCATCCAGCCCCATGTGGAAACCGACCAGCACGACCATCGCATTGCGAAACGCGTTGTCGTTGAACGCGCCCATCGCCTGGGTGAGGAAGAACGGCAGGAAACGGCGTGCCTTGAGCAGCGAGAACTGACTATGATCTGACATCGCAGGCTCCATGTGATTAGGTCGCGAGAGTAGCAAACCGCGACGCCGCCGCGTAAGTCGCAGCATTGCAACGGCAAAAAGATCGACGGGCGTGCGCGATGGCAGTGACGGCATTCAGCGACTATGCGGCGCTGGATCGTTAAACTGTGCGATCACACGTGCCATACGATTCCCACGCGCAGTGCCCACCGTGCGCCAAACTGGTAGAGCGATCATGTCGAGCCTTCATCGAATTACCCTGTTACTGGTTTTATGTTTTGCAGCGACGTCTGTTTTTGCCGCTGATGCCGTGATCAAGCCGCTGCCGAGCGTGGATACGAGCAAGCTGCTTGCCGAGGATGCGAAGCAGTTGAACGCATTGCGTGCGGATTTCGACAAGAAGAAAGTCGGGCTGGTCGACGAATCGCTGGCCGAAGCATATGCGCTGATGGGGGCGGCGTATTCACGCAACGGATTTGTCGATAATGCCGTGATCGCGTTCTACGATGCGTCACACCTCGCCCCGAATGACGCGCGCTGGTTTTATCTGCAGGGCGTGCTCGCCGAGCAGCAGAAAAAAACCGCCGATGCACACGTCTATTATGAACTCGCGTTTGTGATCGATCGGGTGTATTTCCCGATTCGTTTTCGCCTCGCCACCGCAAAAATTCAGGAAGGCAATCTCGAGGCCGCGAAATTGCTGATGGCCGACTACGTCAGCAAGCAGACCGATCAGGCTGCGCCGTATTCGTTGCTCGGCGAAATCGCCTTGACCCAGAAAAAATATGGTGAGGCGGTCGATGCGCTGAAAAAATCGCTGGCCCTCGATCCGGGCGCCAACAAACTGTATGGCTTGCTGGCCGACGCGTACATCGGGCTCGGCGACAAGGCGGCGGCCGACCAGGCGCGCGCCAAGGCTGGCAAACAGCCGATCCACATGGCCGATCCGCTGGTCGCAGGCATTACCCCCGGTGGCAATGCCACGGCTGAATATTTACTGGCGCGACCGGTCGATCCGAAGTCTGCCAACGACCCGGTCAATCTCGCGATGATGTATTACAGCAATCATCAATATGCCCAAGCACGACCCAAGCTGGATGAGGCGCTCAAAGCCTATCCGAACAATCCGGTATTGCTCGGTTTGTATGCGCGCATCGAAGCGGAGAGCGGCAATCTGCCGAAGGCGAAACAGCGTTTGCAAGTGGCGCAGGCAGCTGACGCAAAAAGCCCGGCGGTGCTGTTGAGCCAAGGTGTGATTGCGGAAATCGGCGGCGACGAAAATGCCGCAGCGGATGCCTATGGCAAAGCCGTGGCGGCAGATCCGAATCTCGGCGAAGCGCGCACTCTGTTGGGAAACAGCCTCATGCGACGCGGACAGTTTGTGCCGGCCGCGGAGCAATATCGTGCGTTAACCACTTCCAAGGCACTGGATCCAAATGCCTATGCTCATCTGGTCGCGGCGGAAGTTTCTGCCGGCCATTGTGCCGACGCATTCAAGGACATCGATCAGGCCAGCAAAGCCTTTCCGAAGGACGCATTTGTCGCGCAGATTTACGTGCGGGTTGTCAGTACGTGCGCGGCGGTGCGGTCACCGAATATCGCCAAGGCACAAGAAATTGCGCAGCAGTTGTACAACCAGTCTGCCAGCGTGGCGAATGGCGAGACCTTGGGTTTGGTGATGGCCGCGCAGGGCAAGTTTCAGGAAGCGGCGGACTATCAATCCGGTGCTTTATTCGCAGCGATACGCGACAAGAATAAAACCACGATCGCGCTACTGAATGAGTTTCTTGAAGCGTATCGCGCCAAGAAAATGCCGGAAACGCCGTGGCCGGCCAATCATGCATATTTCAAGCCGCAACGCCTTGCCGCGACCGCCAGCCAAGGCTGACGCAATATTAATTTGCAGACGGCACGCCGGCGCGCGTGCCGTTTTTTTTAGTGCTGCAATAACGGGCTTACTGCGCTCGCGCGAGTGCGCGATAGGCGATGTCGCGACGCCAGAACCCACCGTCGAGATAGATCAAATCGATCGCCGCGTAAGCACGTTCGCGTGCTTGTGCGACATCCTCGCCCAGCGCGCATACGGTCAGCACTCTACCACCAGAGCTCAGCGCGGCACCGTCGTGCAGGCGTGTGCCGGAGTGGAATATTTTGACGTCATTGCCTAGCTCGGCATCGAGTCCACGGATGGTATCGCCGGTCTTGACCGTGCCAGGATAACCCTGCGCAGCGATCACGACGCCGAGTGCCGGTCGTACGTCCCATAACGCTTGAGTCGTTGCCAGATGACCATCGAGCGCCGCTTCGATCAACATGAGCAGATCGGATTGCAGGCGCAGCAGAATCGGTTGGGTTTCGGGATCACCGAAACGCACGTTGAACTCGACGACGCTCGGTGCGCCGTCGGCGGAGATCATCAAGCCCGCGTACAAAAATCCGCTGAACGGCATGCCGGCCGCGGCCATGCCGGCCAGGGTCGGATGGATGACTTCGCGCAGCACACGTTGTTCGACTTCGGGCGTCACCACCGGAGCCGGCGAATACGCGCCCATGCCGCCGGTGTTCGGGCCGGCATCGCCATCGTCGCGACGTTTGTGATCCTGCGACGTCGCCAGCGGCAGCGCGTTGGTGCCATCGCACAGTACGATGTAGCTCGCTTCCTCACCGATCAGAAATTCTTCGATCACCACACGTGCGCCGGCCAAGCCGAGGCTGCCATCGCCGAGCATGTCGTGCAGCGCTACCTCCGCTTCGGCCAAGCTCATCGCTACCACCACGCCTTTGCCAGCGGCGAGTCCATCGGCTTTCACCACGATTGGCGCGCCGTGCTCGCGGACGTAGGCCAACGCTGGTTCGAGCTCAGTGAATACCGCGTAACGCGCGGTCGGAATGTGGTGGCGCTGCAGAAATTCCTTGGCAAACGCCTTCGAACCTTCGAGCTGCGCGGCCTGACTGCTCGGACCGAAACAGCGCAATCCCGCGGCCTGGAATTTATCAACGACACCGGCGACCAGTGGCGCTTCGGGGCCGACTACGGTCAAGGCGATACCTTCGTGCTGCGCGAGCGCGAGCAGGCCATCGATATCGGTCGCGGCGACGTCGGCATTGCGCACGCCGGGTTCGCGCGCGGTGCCGGCATTGCCTGGGGCGACGATCACCTCGCTCACGCGCGGCGATTGTTTGAGCTTCCACGCCAGCGCGTGTTCGCGACCGCCGCCACCGATTACCAGAACCTTCATCGTTATCTCCTGATTGATTCGACACATCGCTGGCGCGCGCAAATATCCGCGCGACCACACCACACAGGACGAAAAGAGCGAACGAAAACTCGCCCGTCAGTCAGTGCCGGAAATGGCGCACGCCAGTGAACACCATCGCCATGCCGTGTTCATCCGCCGCGGCGATTACCTCCGCATCGCGCATCGAACCACCGGGTTGGATTACTGCGCGAATGCCGGCCTCGGCGGCCGCATCAATACCATCGCGAAACGGGAAAAACGCATCCGAGGCCATCACGCTGCTCGGCACTATCAAGCCGGCATCGGCGGCCTTGATCGCAGCGATTCTTGCGCTGATCACGCGGCTCATCTGGCCCGCGCCGATGCCGATGGTTTGTGCTGCGCGCGCGTACACGATCGCGTTCGATTTCACGCACATCGCCACGCGCCAGGCGAATAACAGATCCGTCAATTCGGTGGCATCGGGCTTTCGTTGTGTGACGATTTTCAGATCGGCGATGGTCAACGTATCGCGATCGCTATCCTGCACCAGCAGGCCGCTGTTGATACGGCGCAGATCGAGTGTTGTGGGCGCCTTGGCCGCCCATGTACCACAACTCAATACACGCACATTCGGTTTCTTTGCAAACGCGGCAAGCGCTGCGGTATCGATCTCCGGTGCGATCACGACTTCAACAAACTGTCGCGCCAGAATCGTCTGCGCGGTCGTTACATCAAGCGGGCGATTGAACGCGATGATGCCGCCGAACGCCGAGGTCGGATCGGTCGCGTAAGCACGTTCGTAGGCTTCGAGAATATTCGTGCCGGTGGCGACGCCGCACGGATTAGCGTGTTTGACGATCACGCACGCGGCGCTGTCGGCGAACAGCTTGATGCATTCGAGCGCGGCGTCGGCATCAGCGATATTGTTGAACGAGAGTTCCTTGCCGGATAGCACTTTGGCCGTGGCGATATTGCCCGCAGGCGCATCGCGCTCGACATACAACGCCGCGCGCTGATGCGGATTTTCTCCGTAGCGCAAGCTGCTGTGGCGCTGATAGGCCAGATGCAAACTCGGCGGAAAATCGCTGCTGGTTTCATCGAACCGCGCGCCAAGATAATTGGCGATCAGACCGTCGTAACGCGCGGTGTGGGCGAAGACTTTTGCGGCGAGGCGCTGACGCAGCGCGAGTGTGGTTCCGTGTGTTTCGGCAAGTGCGCCAAGCAGCGTGGCGTAGTCGGCGGGATCGGTCAGCACCGCCACATGCGCATGGTTTTTTGCCGCCGCGCGCAACAACGCCGGGCCGCCGATATCGATGTTCTCGATCGCGTCATCAAGCGTGCAATCGTCGCGCGCGATAGTCGCCTCGAACGGATACAGGTTCACCACCAGCAGATCGATTCCGGCGATGCCGTGCTCGACCATCATTGCATCGTCGATGCCACGCCGACCAAGCAGGCCGCCATGAATTTTCGGGTGCAGGGTCTTGACCCGGCCATCCATGATCTCGGGAAATCCGGTGACATCGCTGACGTCGCGCACGACAAGTCCGGCATCACGCAGACTGCGCGCCGTGCCGCCGGTGGAAAGCAATTCGATACCGAGGCGGGCCAACGCGCTGGCGAGTTCGATCAGGCCGGTTTTATCGGAAACGCTAAGCAGTGCGCGGCGAATCGGGGTTGCGGAATTTTCAGACATGGGGCACTTACCGGCGAAAGAGCGCGCATTATACGCATCGCCGCCAGGTGACGCGTTCAGCCCAGATCGTGTTGCGCGAGCTTCTTGCGCAGAGTTGCGCGGTTGATGCCGAGCGCTGCCGCGCTCTTGCTCTGATTGCCGTTGTAGCAGGATAGAACTTCTTTCAGCAGCGGCACTTCGACTTCCTGCATGACCAGCTCGTACAGCCCGTCGGGCACCTGCGTGCCGAGATCGGAAAGATAACGCCGCACCGCGCGCGTAACGCATTCGCGCAAGGCGGGTTGCAGTTGGTCGGAGGCCGAATCGGTGCGGGAAGGAGTAGGAGGAGTCACTGCAGAAATTTGCTCATCGGGTGAATTTTTTTGTATCACGGCCTGCACTCGGCACAAAGCTGAGCGATTAAATGGACGCGGGGGGTGGAGATACTAGTCTTCTGCGCGGCTCTTGGTAAGACCCCAATGACGATTGTTTTCATCGTGATTTGGCGTGCGTCGGCGGATCAATCCGAAAGCATAGGCGCAGCATGCAGTTGTCGCGGCTTGCTGACCCCGGACATGAAGTCTCGATTGCAGCGCAGCACGTATTGATCGCGCGCAATTACGTACGCAGGCGTATCGAATTGCGCGAATTGGGATCGGCAGGGGGAGTTTTGCTGAGCGTGGCGCGCAGCCAAAGTATCGCGCAGGGATAAGGTCGTCAGTAAAACTTGAACTCGAACGCGACCGCGTCCTTGCCTGGATCGGCTACCTCAAATACGAGCGCGATGCTGCTGCCGGCAGCCAGCCCGCGACGCACGGTCTTGCTGTCGTTGACGTAGTCGCGCGCCGAAAAACGTCGCATCGCGATGCGGTGTTCATCGAGATCGGACAAGGAGATTTCAACGTGCGGCAACGCTTGCGCAAATTCGGCGTCGTTGCGCAATGTCGCCGAGATGATCAGCGCATTCGGCACCGACGGATGCGGTCGGATATCGCGTGCGAGCAAGGACAGTTGCGTGGCATCACTGCGCAACGGCAATACGCAATGAGCGAAACCGCAGAACTGATCCAGCCACGGTCGCACCCGCGCATCATCAAGCAGCCAGTCGCGTTCGGCGTAGCCGATCTGCGCCGCAAAACTCAATGCAAGCAAGGTGCTGCCAAGCAGCCAAGGCCAGCGTCGCCCGGCTGGCGCACGTTGTCGTGCAAAACCCGGCAACGGTGCCGGAGCAGGGCGCGGCAGAACAATTGGTTCGATCTCGCGTGTGGTCAGCGGCGTCGCAGCCGTAACCACGGGCGCGATGCGCGACGGGAACTTGCCTTGTGGGGTACGTTCGGTATTGGCTGGCGGCGGCAGATCGTCGCTGAGCGAAGACAGCGCAAAATAGTGCTTGCCGCAGCCCGAGCAACGCACGGTGCCACGACCTTGCGAGAGCGTGGCGGCGTCAACGCGGGTGTAGGCAAAACAGTCGGGGCACTGGCTGTACATAGCTGGATATTTTACGCGACTGGCGACAATCGCGTTCCACTAGTGGCGTGTCACTTGCGCACGCCGTGGATCAAAACCCAATCCTCGCGCGTACGAACTTCGAGCGCGTCGAACCATTCGGCATACCGTTCGAGCAATTCATGCTGCTGTCCACCGAGAATGCCGGAGAGCGCAAATGCACCATCGCTGCGGATGGATTGCGCAAACAGCGGCGCGAGTTCGAACAACGGCCCCGCCAGGATGTTTGCGACCAGCAGATCGTGCGAGGCCGGCGCCGTATCCTGCGGCAGGAAAATATCGAGTCGATCGGCGACACGGTTGCGTTCGGCATTGTCGTGACTGGCCAGCAAGGCCTGCGGATCGTTGTCCACGCCGGTCACACGCGCGGCGCCGAGCTTGAGCGCGGCAATCGCGAGAATGCCCGAGCCGCAACCGTAATCGATCACGCTTTTTCCGACGAGGTTTGCGCCGTCCAGCCATTCCAGGCACAACGCCGTGGTCGGATGTGTGCCGGTGCCGAACGCGAGGCCCGGATCGAGACGCACGATGATTGCAGCACCGGCCTCGGTCGGCGGCTCGATATTCCAAGGATAAATCCACAGCCGCTGGCCAAAGCGCATCGGCTGGTATTGATCCATCCATATACGCGTCCAGTCTTCGTCGGCGACATCGCGAAAACTGATGTGCTCCGGTGCGATCTCCGGCACCAGATCGGTCAAGGCATGCAACAAGCCGCTGCGATCGCAGCTCGCATCGAACAGCGCGGTCAACGCCAAGGTCGGCCACAACGGTGTTTCGCCGACGCCAGGTTCGAAAATCGGATGATCTTCAGCATCCAGCAAGGTGATCGAAAGTGCGCCGATGTCTTCAAGCGCGGCTTCGATTTCGGGCTGTTGTTCGGCGCGCAAGTTGAGTGAGAGTTCGAGCCAGGGCATGGGTTGTTTATGGTAAAGAAAGCGGAAACGGGGAGCGGGGAGGTGCGCGTCGTCGCGCTGTTTTTTTGATCGTCATCCCAGTGCAGGCTGGAAGCGCTTTACAACAGCGGAGCTGGTCATCCATGTTGACCTTAGCCCAGCGTGATATTTTTTTCGCGCTGCTCGACGATGTGTTTTTCGAGGTAGTGGATATTGCGTCCGCCGCCCTGGAAACCGCCATCGGCGATGATGCGCTGCTGCAGCGGGATATTGGTCTTGATGCCTTCGATCACCATCTCGCCCAGCGCCACGCGCATACGTGCAATTGCGGTTTCGCGATCACGACCGTGCACGATCAGCTTGCCGATCATCGAGTCGTAATTCGGCGGGATGCGATAGCCGTCGTAAATATGCGTATCGACGCGCACGCCGGGACCGCCGGCACTCAGAAAACGTTTGATCAGGCCCGGACTCGGCATGAAGGTTTCCGGATCCTCGGCATTGATGCGGCATTCGATCGCGTGGCCGGTGAGCAGGATGTCTTCCTGCCGTAGCGAAAGTTTTTCGCCAGCGGCGATCATCAGTTGTTCGCGCACCAGATCGACGCCCGTGATCATTTCGGTCACCGGATGCTCGACCTGGATGCGCGTGTTCATTTCGATGAAATAGAAATGGCCGTCCTCGAACAGGAACTCGAACGTGCCCGCGCCGCGATAGCCGATGCGTTTGCACGCCTCGACGCAGACCGCGCCGATGTCGGCACGTTGCTGGTCGCTGATGCCCGGCGCCGGCGCTTCTTCCATCACTTTCTGGTGGCGTCGCTGCATCGAGCAATCGCGCTCGCCGAGATGGATCGCGTTGCCCTGGCCGTCGGCGAGCACCTGAATTTCCACGTGGCGCGGATTCTCCAGATATTTTTCCATGTAGACCTGATCGTTGCCGAACGCGGCCTTGGCTTCGGAGCGGGTCATGCCGATCGCGTTGTGCAGCGAACCTTCGGTGTGCACCACGCGCATGCCGCGTCCGCCGCCGCCGCCGGACGCCTTGATGATGACCGGATAACCGATCTCTCGCGCGACCTTGGTATTGGCCGTGGCATCGTCGCCAAGCGGGCCACCCGAGCCGGGCACGCACGGCACGCCAGCGGCTTTCATCGCGCGGATCGCCTCAACCTTGTCGCCCATCAGGCGGATCACCTGCGGCGTTGGACCGATGAAGATGAAGCCGGATTTTTCCACGCGCTCGGCGAAGTCGGCGTTCTCTGACAGAAATCCGTAACCCGGATGGATCGCCTGCGCGTCGGTCACTTCGGCGGCGGCGATGATCGCCGGCACGTTCAAATAACTTTCGCCAGCGGGTGCCGGGCCGATGCAAACCGATTCGTCGGCCATGCCGACGTGTTTGAGATTGCGGTCGATCGTGGAATGTACCGCGACCGTGCGGATGCCGAGCGCGTGACACGCGCGCAAGACTCGCAGCGCGATTTCGCCGCGATTGGCGATGACGACTTTATCCAGCATGACGGCGCCTTATTCGATCACGAACAGCGGCTGGTCGAATTCGACCGGCTGACCGCTGTCGGCAAGAACCGCACGCACCGTGCCGGCCTTGTCGGCCTCGATCTGGTTGAACATTTTCATCGCCTCGATGATGCCGAGCGTATCGCCGACTTTCACCGTCTGGCCGATCTTGACGAAAGTTTCCGCGCCCGGATTCGGCGACGCGTAAAAAATGCCGACCATCGGTGAGCGCAATACATGGCCTTCGGGCAGCGCTTTCTCTGCTGCCGATGCGGCGTTGGCAGGTTCGGCGGCACTCTGGTTTGTGCGCGCCGGCTCGACCTGCACCTGTGTGTTCGTCGCCATCGGTGCCTGCGTCGCCATCGGCATCATGCCTTTCGGGTAGCGGCTCAGGCGCACGACTTCTTCGCCTTCCTTGATCTCGAGTTCAGCGAGGTTGGATTCTTCGAGAATATCGATGAGTTTTTTTATCTTGCGCAGGTCCACAGGCGGATCCTTGATGACAAAGTGAGAAAGGTTTGTGGCGTCGAATCCGCAGATTCAAGTGGCGGGTTTGAGTTGGTTGATCGCCGCGCTCAGCGCTAGTCGGTAGCTATCGGCGCCAAAACCGCAGATCACGCCGACCGCGACATCGGAAAAATACGAATGGTGGCGAAACGTTTCACGCGCATGCACATTTGACAGGTGCACCTCGATAAACGGAATCGCCACCGCCAGCAGCGCATCACGCAGCGCAATGCTGGTATGGGTGTAACCGGCCGGATTGATCAGGATGAACGCGACCTGCTCGTCGCGCGCCTGATGCACGCGCTCGATCAGCTGATGTTCCGCATTGGCCTGGCACCAAGCCAGCTCGTGTTCGGCGGCTTGGGCGAGTTCGGCCAGCTCGGCATTGATATCGGCCAGCGTCTTGCGCCCATACACGTCGGGCTCGCGACTGCCGAGCAGATTCAAATTCGGGCCGTGCAGAACAAGAATCTTCGCCACGTGGGATTTGCCTGCCGGGCGACAGGCCCGATCCAGACGAGCAAGTGTGCAAGAGCGCGCGACACTTGTCCAGCGGGGTTGGCACGATGTACTCAATTTCGACGGAGTTGGCCGACGTTTGAGCGTTGACTATCTCGATAGCGGCGGTCAGATCAACTTTTCTTCGAATGTTGGCGAGCAAAGTTTCCCAAGGCATGTCGCACTTTGTCGCGACGCGGCGTTCCTCGCATCTGCCTGATTTCAGGCGCATGGAGGAATTATTTATGGCTGCACCAAAAAAGGAAGGTTTAACTGCTTTGGCATTCTTGTTCGCTGCGGCGACAGCGTGTGTGATCGGTCCAGCGACCGCTCTCGCGTGCGGTACGCCGCAAACGCAGATTCTCTCGGTTGGCGATACGGCCAAAGACAGGACATGCAACTTCGATACGATCCAGAAGGCGATCGACAACGCGACGTGTCCTGGCACGACGATTCTGGTGACGCGGCAACACACCTACACCGCGCAGCACCTGCTGATCAAAAACAAATCGTTGCTGATCGCCGGCGCGAGTCATTGCGGCAAGGCCGATAGCGCTGCGCTCCCACCGCGGACGGCGATCGACGGCACCGGCCATCTCGGCGACAGCGTGATCACGATCACCGGTCAAAGTTATGTAGTGCTGCAAAATCTGTCGATCCGCGGCGGAACAAGTTACGCCGCGGGTGGCGGCATAAGTTTTGACGGCAAAAGCGGCACGTTGACCCTTGAAAACGCCCTTGTGACCTCGAATCGCGCCTACTACGGTGGCGGCATCTACATGCACAGCGCCGATGGCCAGCTCGATATTGCGGACAATGTTCTGATCGACTTGAACGCGGCGCAACAGGCCGGTGGCGGCATCGAGATCGAGGGCAATGTGCATCTGTCGATTAGCGGCGACAACACCAGCGTGTATTCCAATACGGTTGGCGACGATAGCGGTTTGCCGAATGTCGGCAATGTCTCCGGCTACGGCGGCGGCATTGCCGCGTTCAGTCCGGCGAGCATCGAAATCAATTCACCCGGAATTCTCGGCTTCGGCGGTGCCGCCGGCGCAGTGCAATCCAATACTGGGATTTTCGGTGGTGGCATCGCGCTGCTCGGGGAAAACGGATGCACTGCCAGCTTGCAGATGTATACGCTGGATCCGCAGATCCCGGCGCAAATCAACGACAATACGGCGTCGAAGCAAGGTGGCGCGTTGTATTTATCCGCTACCGCCAGCTTCGCGTTCAAGCGCAATTTTGACGATATAAAAACGCCGTGCGTGCCGGCCAAGGATCAGGTCGATCTGCACGATTTCCGGCTGCAGGGAAACTCTGCTGCGGATGGTGCAGCGATCTATCTCGATGGTTACAAGCCGCCATTTTATGTGTCAGGCGATCCACCGTATCCGCCACAGGCAGTCAACACCGAAGGCGGCGCCCATCTGAATTTGAATGGTGTTTCGTTGAATGCATCCGGCCTCAGCAAACGCGGCGCGCGGCCATGTTCACCAGCCATTGATTGCAATGTGATCGAGGACAACATCGCGCAGACGGTGGATCCCAAAAGCGGCAAGCCAGTGCGCACCGACGGCGCCACGATCGCCATCGGCCGGGGTGGTACGAGCGCGCGACTGTTTGCCGAGCGCGTCACCATGCGCCACAACATCGGCGGCAACTTGATCAATAATAATTACGACGATGGCGACAGCAGCGGTCTATATACCAACAGCGTTGAATTGCACAATTGCTTGCTTGTCGACAACAACAGCAGCCACGCCCTGATCGCGCAACAAGAGCAGTTCATCGAACCGTTCGACTCGTCGACGCTGCTCATCGATAGCTGCACGATTGCGAACAACAGCATCGGCAACAATTCGGTGGTACTGAGCATCAGCAACCGGCTGGATCTTACAAAAAGCATTCTGAGTCAGCCGCTGAACGGCCCGAACGATATTTGCGTCAACTGCAATCTCACCTTCAATGTCGACAATGTCCTCGGCGAAAATCTGTTTGGGTTGCCGGGTGGCGCCACGCAATTGCAAACCGTGCCGCGGTTCATCGATCCGGCCAATGGCAATTATCGTTTGCAGCCGATTTCGGCAGCGCTCGATTTTGCGATCGCGGGAGGATCAGCGACCGACATTCTCGGCAATCCGCGCAGCGTGGATCTGGGGATCGTGCCGAACCGATTCGGCCCGCGTGATCTTGGTGCGTACGAACGACAAACCAATGTTGCTGCTGCGACAAACGGCGCGACCGCCAGCGCGTCATCGACATTTAGTGCCTTATTTCCGGTGGCATCGATCATCGACGGCGACCATGTCGGCTTCAACTGGGCCAATGGCGGCGGCTGGAATGATGCCAGTTCCGGTTTGTTCCCCGATTTCGTGCAGATCAACTTCAATGCATCGCGATCGATCAACCAGATCGTGGTCTACACCTTGCAGGACAATTTCGCGGCACCGATCGAACCATCCGACACGATGACGTTTGCGAGTTTCGGCCTGACCGCATTCGACATCCAGGTGCTCGATCCGGCCACATCGACATGGGTCACCGTGCAATCGATCACTGGCAATCATCTGGTAAAACGCACGGTATTTTTGCCGACATTCAAAACCACCAGCGCGATCCGCGTGGTTGGGCGAGCGTCCGCCGATGCGCAGTATTCGCGAATCGTCGAAGTCGAAGTTTTCGGCAGCTGAGCAACATCGCCGTGCCTGCGTTTTAATCGCGCAGGTGCGGCTGCAGCCACTGCATCAATCCGTCTTCGCTGAAACTGCCGGCGTGTTGTGCGAGCAGTTTGCCGTCGCGTCCGATTAGTACGCTGTATGGCAGCACGCTGCGGGTGTCGCCGAACAGCAGCGACGGATCGTCCCGAGCCGAGTCCGAGTTGGAGTTCAGAATCGGATATTGCACCGGACGGATTTTAAGGAAATCCCTGACCGCATCGCGATCGTCGATGGCGATGCCGAGCACTTCCAGATTCTTGTCCGCAAAACGTGCGCGGGTCTGATCCAGCAGCGGCATTTCCTCACGACATGGGCTGCACCACGTTGCCCAGAAATTGATCACGACCAACTTGCCATCCCACTCGCTCAGCCGCCGCGTGCGGCCATCGATATCGGTCAAGCTGAGCTCGGCGCGCTGATCGCCGAGTTTCAATACATGCACGCCGTCGGGCACGGTCGGGGCGTGCTCGTGCACATGTTCGAACCACTGGCCGGCGAACAATCCGAGGCCGGCGCCGAGCAGCGCGATCGCCACGATCAACAGGTTGGTGCGATTGAACATCGTCACTTGATCTGCGGATCTAGCGCATCCTGCACGATGCCGCTCGTGAGTACCGTCGGCAACACGCGTCCCTCGCCATCGCCCTTGGGATAGACGACGTAAAGCGGTACGCCGACCGCATGGAATTGCGCAAGAAACGCCTCGATAGCGGTATCGGGATTGGTCCAGTCACCGACCATGAACACCGTGCCGGTGCGCTTGAGCAGATCATGGAAATTGCTGGTTGCGAGCACGACATGTTCATTGACCTTGCAGGTCGTGCACCAGTCCGCACCGATGTCGATAAATACCGGCGTGCCTTGCGCACGCAGAGTCGCGAGTCGCGCGGGATCGAACGGAACTGCGCCGTCCTCGCGCACCTGGGTCGCGTTCGTGGCGGCGCGAGTCAGGCTGCCGATGGCGTACAACGGAGGCAGCGCCAGCAGCAAGGCCAGCCACGCCAGCGCGCGCCAGCCGACCGGGCGAAAGCGGCTGCGTTCGAACCACCACAAACCGAGCGCGAGCATTACGGCGCCGACCAGCACCAAACCTACAGCATCCATGCCGCGTTGATTGCCGAGCACCCAGACCAGCCACACCGCGGTGAGATACATCGGAAACGCAAAGAATTGCTTGAGCGTTTCCATCCATGCACCCGGGCGCGGCAGCCAGCGTCCTAGCGCAGGTATGAAACCGATCAGGATGAATGGCAATGCCAGGCCCAATCCGAGTGCGAGAAAAATGCACAACGAAATCAGCGGCGGGCTGGCGAACGCATACGCCAGCGCCGAACCCATGAACGGCGCGGTGCATGGGCTGGCCACAACACACGCCAAAACGCCGGTGAAAAAATCGCCTTTGGGGCCGGATTTGGTGGTCAAGTTTTGCCCCACGCCCGTCAGGCTCATGCCGAACTGGACCACCCCCGACAAGCTCAGGCCAATCGCCAGCATCACATAAACCAGCACCGCCACGACCAACGGTTGCTGTAGCTGGAATCCCCAGCCGTAGGCGAGTCCGGCGGCACGCAGGCCGATGACAACAAAGCCAATAGCCGCAAACGAGCTCAATACGCCAGCGGAATAAAACAGCACATGGCGACGCGCTGCCTGCGGACTTTCACCACCTTCGAGCAGGGAAATCGCTTTCAACGAGAGGATCGGCAATACACACGGCATCAGATTCAGGATCAGCCCGCCGAGCAGCGCGGTCAGCAACGCGGCGAAAAATGTACCGTCGACCGCCGGTCGAGATTGCTGCGGTATCGCGCTGGCAGATGGCGGGATTTCGCTTGCGACAGCGCTTGATGCCGCCAAGGCGACATTGACCGCGCGTGTCATCACCGGATAACACACGCCATTTTCCAGGCAGCCCTGGAAGCTGGCATTGAGGGTCAGCGATTGCGCCGCGTTAATCGAGCGCTTCAGCGCGATTGGTACTTCGACCTGGGTGTAATAGACGATGGACGTGCCGAAATTTTCATCGGTGTGACTCTTGCCGGCGGGCCAGCGCGGATCGCCCAGCGTGGCGCTGGCATCGGTCAGCGAAAATTTGCTCTTGTCGCGATACAGGTAATAGCCCGGAGGCATGCTAAAACGCGCGAGGATTTCGGTCGGGCTCGTGGCAATTGCCTCGAACACAAACGCCTGCTCCGGCGGCAGTGGTGCGGACTTGTCGCCGATAGGCGTGTTGGCTGCCAGCGCCTTGGCCAGCGGATTGTTCGGCGCCTCAGCGGGAGCATTGGTGGCAGCTGAATTTTCAGCCGCTGCGCCCGCAGGAATATCGAGCTTGATCGTTTGCGAAAACGGCGGATAGCAGATCTTCGGTTCGACTTCGTGACAACCTTGCACCGTGACCTTGAGCTGTGCCGAGGTCGCGCCGTTCGCCACGGTGATCGCCTGGGTGCCATCGATTGTGCCGTGATACACCTCGACATCGCCAAGGTATTCATCGTGCTTTTTCGTCGCCGGGCCAAGCTCGAGTGCGCCGAGCGTGAGATTGGCATCGCCGCTCTTGAGCTTGATGCGATCTCGGTACAAATAATAATTGTCGGCGATCTGCCAGTGCAGCGTCACATGCTGCGCATCGATCACTTTGGTTTCGAGCTTGAACGCCTGATCGACCGGCAAGAGTTCGCCTTCGGCGGCGTGAGCGCAGGCGGCGCCCAGCAAGAGCGCGAGCGGAACAAGAAGAATGCGGTTGAGCAAGGTGAGCATTGCGGTTGAGTATCCTTGGGGCGGCTGCGTGCGAACGATGCTTAGACCGTGCTGCGACACATATGCTTGCATACCTCGATCAATCAAGGCGTGTTTCGTTTTCGATCCAGGCCAGATAACGGTCGAGCCCGGCGGCGGCTTCGACCGCGATTACTTCCGGCAGTTCGTACGGATGCAGCGCGACGATGCGCGCTTGCACTTCGGCATAGTGCCCTTGCGTGGTTTTGATCAGCAGCAGAATTTCGCTGTCGGTTTGTACCTTGCCATGCCAGCGATACGTGGACTGCACGCCGGTGATGCGGTTGACGCATGCGGCTAGGCCCTCGGATACCAGTGTGTGGCTGATGTGCTCGGCGCTTTCCTGATTGGGGCAGGTGGTCAGGATGAGCAAAATCACGAGTCGGAAAGATTGCCCAAAGTCCTGATGCGAAATTCTGGCAGACCCAGCTTTTTTAGGTGCCGTTGCAAAGCCAGCAAATGACTCTCTTTTGAGGAAGCGAACAGAAAGCTTGCATGAGAGTTGTAGTAGAAGCCAAAGCATTTTCCTTTGTTCAGCAGATCCAGTTTGTGCCTCATTTTTTTCTGTTTCTCAAGGTCGCTGCCACGCGAAAACGATTGGTCGAACACAAACACAATCCCGTGCGCAAGAGATTGTTCTACAAGAGCCTGCTCTAGACGAACAAAAGAAAGGTGCTTCTTCGACTTTTTTTCAGAGAGGCCCGTATCTGGGTCAAAAAGCAGAGCGGTTCGACGTCCGGGTTTGTCGCATGCGTCCGCGTGCTGAACGCCTAGAAATTTGTAAAACGATCTGGTGTCAGAGCTCTTCCACTCGTCAGTAGACATCGGATCTATGTAGACGGTGTATTTGAGCGCTCGCAACGCCTCACAGAAAAACCGTTTCACGATGTCGTAGGAATCACCTACATACTGGATATTCATGCGTTGCACTCCTTTGACTGGAAAACGGAGACTACGGTAAGGACGAACACCCGGCAAACCCGCTAGTAGCAACTTTTCGAATAGGCAATTCGCATCGCTCCCACTTGAAAGCTCACACCGCGCCCACAGTTCATGCCTGCTCCAGAATCAGGCCTTGCCTTCCTCTGGTATCGAGTTAAAATTGGCACTCGTCGAACGCGAGTGCTAGTAGTTCGAGAAAACCCCTTTCCACTCAACCTCTTGAAGGAGTAGCTATGAACCTTCGTCCCTTGCACGACCGCGTCATCATCAAACGTATGGAAGAAGAACGTCTATCGGCTGGCGGTATCGTCATCCCTGATAGCGCCGCCGAAAAGCCCAGCCGTGGCGAAGTCATCGCCGCCGGCACCGGCAAGATTCTCGAGGACGGCAAAGTGCGTCCGATCGCCGTGAAGAAAGGCGACAAAGTGTTGTTCGGCAAGTATTCCGGCACCGAAGTAAAAGTCGATGGCGAAGACCTGCTGGTCATGCGCGAAGAAGACATCATGGCGGTGATCGAAGGCTAAGTGGCGCGCGGTTCGCCGCCTGTCGCCGCAAGTCTGCATCACTCCCACATCAATCAAGTACACGAGGAATTTCAACATGGCAGCGAAAGAAGTACGTTTTTCCGAAGACGCGCGTGCGCGCATGCTCAAGGGTGTGAACCTGTTGGCCAATGCGGTCAAGGTCACCTTGGGCCCGAAAGGCCGTAATGTCGTGCTCGAAAAGAGCTTCGGCGCACCGACCATCACCAAGGACGGCGTCTCCGTCGCCAAGGAAATCGAACTGGCTGACAAGTTCGAGAACATGGGCGCACAGATGGTCAAGGAAGTCGCTTCCAAGACTTCCGACGTCGCCGGTGACGGCACCACCACCGCGACCGTTTTGGCTCAGGCCATGATTCGCGAAGGCATGAAGGCCGTTGCGGCCGGCATGAACCCGATGGATCTGAAGCGCGGCATCGACAAGGCCGTGATCGCCGCCGTCGAAGAGCTGAAGAAGCTCAGCAAGCCGTCGTCCGATTCGAAGTCGATCGCCCAGGTCGGTACGATCTCGGCAAACGGCGACGAGTTGATCGGCAAGCTCATCGCTGAGGCGATGGATAAGGTCGGCAAGGAAGGCGTGATCACCGTGGAAGAAGGTTCGGGTCTGGACAACCAGCTCGACGTGGTCGAAGGCATGCAGTTTGATCGCGGCTACCTCAGCCCGTACTTCATCAACAACCAGCAGTCGATGCAGGCTGAGCTGGAAGATCCGTACATCCTGTTGCACGACAAGAAAATCTCGAACGTGCGCGAATTGCTGCCCGTCCTCGAAGCCGTTGCCAAGGCCGGCAAGCCGCTGCTGATCGTGGCTGAAGAAGTCGAAGGCGAAGCACTCGCAACGCTGGTGGTCAACACCATTCGCGGTATCGTCAAGGTATGCGCGGTGAAGGCGCCGGGCTTCGGCGATCGTCGCAAGGCGATGCTCGAAGACATGGCTATACTGACCGGCGGCACGGTGATTTCGGAAGAAGTCGGCCTGCAGCTGGAAAAGGCCACGATCAAGGATCTCGGTCGCGCCAAGAAAGTTGTCATCACCAAGGAAAACACCACGATCATCGACGGCGCCGGTACGGCCGACGGCATCCAGGCCCGCATCAAGCAGGTCAAGGCGCAGATCGAGGAAACATCGTCCGACTATGATCGCGAGAAGCTCCAGGAGCGTGTTGCCAAACTCGCTGGCGGCGTTGCCGTGATCAAGGTTGGCGCGGCCACCGAAGTCGAAATGAAAGAGAAAAAGGCGCGCGTCGAAGACGCCCTGCACGCAACCCGTGCAGCGGTCGAAGAAGGCGTGGTTCCTGGTGGCGGTGTGGCTTTGATCCGTGCGCTGGTCGGCATGGGCAAACTCAAAGGCGACAACGAAGACCAGGATCACGGCATCCTGATCGCCAAGCGCTCGATGGAAGCGCCCCTGCGCGAGATCGTGTCGAACGCCGGCGAAGAGCCGAGCGTGATCCTGAACAAGGTCGCGGAAGGCAAAGGTAACTACGGTTACAACGCCGCAACCGGCGCGTTCGGTGACATGGTCGAACTCGGCATCTTGGATCCGACCAAGGTGACCCGTTATGCATTGCAGAACGCAGCTTCGATCGCCGGCCTGATGATCACCACCGAAGCAATGGTGGCTGAAGCGCCGAAGAAAGAAGATTCGCACGCCGGCCACGGTGGTGGCGGTGGCGGTGGTATGGGCGGCATGGGCGGCATGGATTTCTAAGATCCGTCCCACGTTACTCATTACACGAAAAGCCCCGCTAACGGCGGGGTTTTTTTATGCTCCGGAAATCGCGGCAGTAAGTCTTGAGCACGTGGCAAGCATCGTGCGTGGCCTTGTGTGGAGGGAAAGATCGTCGCTATCGTCGAGCCCGATCTGGCGATGGAACTCGACGACAGCGATGAGCGTGCCGCTCAATACGCCAGCATTACCGCATCGCCGAAACCATCTGTGTAGATACGATCGCTATACGGCTGCATTTCGTACACCCCCAGATCGCGCATGCCAAATACATCCGGTCGCGTGGTGAGATCCTGGTCGTATTTCAAGCTCCTGATATCGCGATCATCACCATCAATGGCCGGCGCAAAATCCAAGCCCAGCGATGCTGTGACGGCGCCACCTTGGCGACTGTAACGCAAGCGATAATCGCCATCCGCTGCGTCAATGAATGTGGGTCGCCCAACGTGGTTGGTCACGTCAGCAGGAAATCCGATGGTATCGTCGGCCAGCACATAACTGACATTCAAGTTGGCAGCATTGCCCGTAAACAAAAGGGTATCAGCGTCGGGCTGGTCGATGATGGTGCGGAACATATCAAGAGCGAGGTCGTCACGGATCACCCATCCGCCGATCTGGTTGTTGGCAATCGTACTGTTATCGATGCTCATTACTTCGTTCAGACCAAGCGAGTCGTGCTGATGCCAGATCAAATCCTGGGTTACTTGATTGTTCACGATCAGCGTCCTGTTCACCTCCGCCTGTCGATTGCCGAGGATTCGCAACACGTAGCCACCCACGTTGTCGCGCAGCACCAGTCGATCGGTCGCCAGATCGGATTCGCTTTGCATGAGGATCGTTGCCCCGGTAGTCGGAGCGAGCGGAATTACGCTGATATCAGCCGCAATATTGGCGTCGATCACATTGCACTCGACTCCGCGCGTACAACCGACGGCGCCTAGCGAAGCATGCGAAATATCACCGCATTGTGCGCCGTTGAGATTAACCTGGCCGCCCTCAGCCCCCCGAGAGTAACGTTTTCTTCGTCTGAATAGATCGCGCTGCCTTCTTTGGCGATATTGTTGTCAATGCGGAAATTGGTCGCGCAGACCAACGCAAAGCCTCTGTCGTTTTCAACGGCACTAGAGACGTATGGTTGTACATAAATACCACCGCCGGTCGCGCTTGCGGTGTTGTTGGAAACGCGCACTGGCAGTTGCGGGTCGGTGCTGAACAGATCCAGCGTGGCGTCTTGCAGGGATCCGGTGCTGCCCGCGTTGACTGAAATGCCGCCACCATGCTTCGCCTGATTTTCGTAGATCACGGGAATGCCGGCGTAGCCCGGAGAGCCGATGTAGCCGGCCGCCGGACCGATGATCTCGACGCCGCCGCCATATCCTGCCAAAGCCGTGTTGTTGTACACCCAGGTGTAGTCGGCGAGCATGAATAAATAGGCTTTACCCTCAACGCGGATGCCGCCGCCGGAAGTCTTTGCGGTGTTGTCGGTGATCAGCGTGCGGTGGTTGATATGCAATTCCGCCGGGCCGCCGGTACCCTTGACGTTTATGCCCCCGCCGTAGCCCGCGGTATTGTTCGTCACCGTCGAGGTGTCGACCGTCAAGCTGCCTGTGCCGTCGTAATCGATGCCGCCACCGGAACCGCTGTCGCTGTCATGGCCGTCGCTGATCGTCAGGTATTGCAAGGTAACGTTGCTGGCGCCACGGATTGTGATGACGCTATCGCCGCTGTGGCCGCTGCCGCTAATCGTCTCCAGCGGGTTCGTAGGACACGGGAAAAGAATCCCGCAGACAAGGCTCAGGCTATTGCAATGCGCGGTGGGTGCACTTCCGATCAGGGTAATATTCTTGTTGGAAATGCTCAGGTGCTGAGCGGTATAGGTGAGTTCGCTGGTGACGAAGATTTTCGTGCCAACTGGGCAGGTCGCGGCATTGATCGCACCTTGGATCGTATTGTAGTTGCAGGCTGAATCGCTGGTCGTGTTGCCTACGAACAAAACATCCTGCGCGGTGGCCGAACAGGCGTGGGCGTTGATTGTGGCGAAGACCAGCGAGCACAGCAGCAATAAAAACGATGCGCGCGGGTAGCGGATGATGTACATGACGGCGACTCCTTTTCGACGGCCCGGTAGCGGGCATGATCGAAAAACGCCGTTTGTCATTCTTTTGCGACATTGCCCGGGAAATCGATGGAATTACGCTATCGGCTTGCTGGAGCTGCGCGTAAAAATGCTCGCCCGCGTCACGCCGCTACGCGCGCAACAACGTCATGCACTCATTTCGGTCTTGAGAAAAGCGCGGCGAGTCACCAGTCGCGATCAACCCTGATCGGCGCCAGCGCGAGCGGCGCGGCGATTTGCGCGATGGTCAGGCCAGCAAAATAATGCAATTCGAGAT
Organism: Pseudolysobacter antarcticus; assembly: GCF_004168365.1. Taxonomy (GTDB): domain Bacteria; phylum Pseudomonadota; class Gammaproteobacteria; order Xanthomonadales; family Rhodanobacteraceae; genus Pseudolysobacter; species Pseudolysobacter antarcticus. The sequence goes on along the minus strand of NZ_CP035704.1, from coordinate 4,163,681 downwards.
GCCGCAATTGCATTGCGCGCGCACGGTCGTCGCCTTCCCGGCAGCTTCCACGATGTCATGTACGCGTTGATCGCGAAACGAAAAATTCGCGTGGTGAGACTTTCGGCACACCCCGTACTCTTTCGTTAAAGAGAATAGACGCGCCGACATCCCAGTGTTCGGCAATGTCCGGCGCGGGCATGACTCAGGGGAGCCACATGCAACATATTGACCAGCGCGACACGTCGTTTGTTTGCGGCGCGATTTGGCTCGGCTCGATCGCGAGAAATACGGGGATCTGATCTGCAATGTCGTCGAGATTCGGTGTGGAATCTAAATCCGCAATCGCATTGCCAACAGTAAAACACCAACTTGTCTGACGATTGCGGGACAAGTTGCCGAGGCATGAAGCGCGGCGATCTCGATGCTGGCGCGAATCGATTCGGCACCGAAAAAGTTCGGCGCAAAATTCACTTTTCTTCAATCCACGGGGCTAGTCATGAAGAATAATCACGTTGCTTCCATCCACCACCAGCCGCTGAATCGCAGCCTTTGCTTGCGAAAATTGTCGGGCATGTGGCTTGCGCTAACTTGTGTCGGCAGCGCGGGTTTTGCCGTCGCTGCCGATGCGCCGGTTGCGTCGCCCGCGACCGCGGCCACTGCGCCTTATCTGGCAAGCTTCCCGAACTTTGCGCCCAAGCTCGCGCCTGCGCTGCCGGGCGATGTCGATGTCGCGCTGCAGAAAAAACTCGAAGCCGAAAAACATTTCGCCGACGTGCAGCGCCTGTTCGATCTCAATGCGTGGCAGATGTTTCTCGCGCTCAACTGGCCGACCAATGACGCCGGCCAGCCCGCGCCGAATTTGGCCGATACGAATTTCGGCGCGCCGCACTGGACGCTATTTCGCGAAAGCAGCGACATCTTCCGTGTCGACGGAAAAACGCCGGCAGCCTGTCGCCTGCCTGCCGAAAAACAGGCGTTGAGTCTCGCGCGCGACACCACGGTAGCGCCGATGCATGGCCTGCCGCCGCTGCCACCATTGTTGCAAAATGCCAGCATCAGTCCGCGCGCATCGCGCGTGCTCGCCAACGTTAGCGCGGTTGGTGAAATCGATCTGGCCGATCTGGCCAAACTCACAGAAGTTGATCAGGCTTTCAGTGGTCCGCTGGTCGATCAGAACGGCAATCTGGTGCACTACGAAATCCTGCTGGATTCAAACGAAGTGGGTTTTCTCTGCAGCAACAATCTGTACAACCTCAACGGCCAGATCACCTACTCGAACAAGGTGCCGGCGCAGACGCTGACATTTCCCGAAGGTGTGGACAGCAAGAATTGGAGCGGCGCGCTCGAGGTGAAGCTCGCGTGGAAAATTCTCGACACCAGCAAAGGCGATAATCCGAATCGTTTTTTCAACATGAAGGCGCAGATTCCTGCGCTGGATACGACCGGCAAAACCATCATCTGGAAAGACGTCACCGTCGGTCTGGTCGGCATGCATATCGCGCACAAGACCAAGAGCTCGCCGCAATGGATCTGGGCGACGTTCGAGCAGGTCGACAACCTCGTCGGCGACAGCATGGCGCACCCGCCGACCAAGGCTTCGTTCTACGATCCGAATTGCGAAATCTGCGTGCCGAATGTGCAGCCGTCGAGCAAGGAAATTCCGACCAAACCGGTGCAGGCAGTGCGCGCGGTGCAGATTCCGGGCGAGAAGATCCAGCTCAATCACGAGGCACAGGCGACCCTCGCCAAACTCAATTCGGTGTGGCGCTATTACGAGCTGGTCGATACGCAGTGGCCGACCGAACCGAGCGCCAAACCGGCGCCGTGGAATTCCGGTTTGCCGTACGCTGTGAACAACAAGCCCGGCGGTAATCCGACGCCGGTGTTCCTCACCAACATCACGATGGAAACGTATTTCCAGAAAGGCGTGCAGGCCGCGTGCCATCAGGAAGAACTGCCATCCGGTGTGGATTGTCCGGCCAAGCCGGGCACAACCGGTGGTGACGCCACGCCGATCTTCGCCAGCGAAAGTTGCATGGGTTGCCATTCCTCCGCGGGCATTGCCAAGAGCTGGAATGCGACCACGAAAAAAGCGACGTTCGGCGATCAGCTCAGTGGTGATTTTTCGTGGTTGCTGCAGACCAAGGCGAAGTACGACAGCGGCAAATAATCGCAACACGCAAAACCGCGATAGAGGTTTGTTGATCGGGCGCGCGTTCGCGTGTGACCCGATCATTTTTTTGCAGCAAAAAACAGGGGAATACCATGACGACATTCCAATCGCGCGCGATCTTTTTCGTCGCGGCGTTGTTCACCACGATCGCCGCTTGCGCGGATCCCGTGTGCAAGGATCGCACCACCGAAGGATCGAGTTCGTCCGCCAGCAATCGTCTGCCCGGTGTGATGTATTTCAACAGCAAACCGAAGGATTCGGCGCAGTGTTCGATGCGTGTGGTCGATGGACATCTGCAGGTATCGGCACCGATCAGCAATCCGGCGATGAGCTGCCCGGACATGGCCGCATGGAAATTGTTTGCCGATGCAGTGACGCAAAAATTCTGGGAAAACTGGGCCGCCGATCAGCAAACCTGGCCCGGCCAACCGTTGCCGATCTGCACGAGCAAGGGTGCCGCGAATTGCTGCGATCCGAATACGACGAACAATCCCGGCTATGGCGACAAGGCCAATCCGGCGCAGAACTGTCCGTATTTTCCGGGCGATCATCTCAGCGCGAATGCCGAGCTGCCGATTCGTGTTGCCGGGCCGATGTCCAAGGCGCACCTGACCAGCTTCGCCCACGGCGTCAACATCAAGCTGCTGGCGGCGGACGAAACCGGGCGCGACATTCGCCAGTCGATGTCCGAGATCGTGTTCCGCAACAAGCCGATGTTCGAGTACGTATTTGAAAACGACCTCTATCATCAGGAAGGCGTGCAGGCGGTTTTCAATCGCAACAGCGCGAATATTTCGGGCCAGAGTGCGGGCTTGCCGTATCGGCTCAAAGTGCAGGATGGCGGTCTGACCGAAATCGATCTGCCGGTCGATTCGGTGATGATCAAAAGTGATTGGCTCTCGAAAAAGCGCGCCGAAAAACTCGGTCTGCACGACGACCCCGCCAACCCTTACATCAAGATGACGATCGACACGCGCGCGACCGATAACAACGGCAACATCCAGCAACCCGGCGAGCATTGGCTGGTGGCGATGCATATCTCGTCGAAGGACACGCCGAACTGGCTATGGGCGACGTGGGAGCACGTCAACAATCCGGGGCGTTGCGACTACATCGGCTGCAACGATTCGTACGGTTATTCGACGCCGGACAAGATCGCCGCGAACCAGGCCGACAATTACACCACGCCGAATTACGAATGCGACGATCTGGATCTGGCGAGCTGGGTGTTCAAACCGAACGGCCACTACGACGGCGGCCAGCGTAGCAAGGGTATGGCGGAAGTATTTGCCGGCCTTGGCATCGGTATGCACGAATCGAGCGCGGCGAATCCGAAAAACATCGAACCCTCGATCAGCGATCGCGGCTGGCTCAGCTATCGTCTGAAAGGCACACAAACCGAGTTCACCGATACGATGGGACGCCCGACCCATCTCGCCAATTCGGTGACCGAAGGCGGCTTCGTGCTGAGCTCGTCGTGCGTCACTTGTCACGCGCGTGCGGGTGCTACCGCGAAGGGTACGATTCCGCTCGCGCTCGGCGTGTTCACCAACGTCGCCAACGAAAGCGGCTATCTGCAGAGTGTCAGTGGCGCACCCGATCCGAACCTTTTCAACGCCGACAATCAGCCGCCCGCGTTGACCGTGTTGCAGACCGATTTCATCTGGGGATTCCTGACCGCCACTTGCCTCAACGGTGCGCCGTTTCCCTGCGGCAGTTCAACCGCTTTGCGCGCCACCGCGCCGACCAATAAACCGCGGCCTTCGATCCGTGCGCTGATTCCGCATTGATCGACCAGCGGCACGCGGGGAAATCCGTGTGGATTGATTCCGATGCCCGGCGATTGCTCGGGCTTCGGTTTTTTCGACACGACAAATCCATGCCGGATCGGAAAACAATAAACAATCAGCGATTGCGCCGTATGTCCGCTGCGTCTCAGGTCAACGCGCGCTGCAATATTTCAGCGAGCCACTCGGCATATACATGCGCCATTTCCAGCGTGGTGCTGCGCGCGCCGCGTTGCGCAACAGTCAATGCGTGCTGCAGATCCTTTTTCTGCGCTTCAGTTTGTGCCTCGTCGCGCAACGCGCCGCCATCGCGACCCATGCCGTCGCACGGGTTGTCAAAATGCCCATCGAACGCTTTGCTGTCGCGATCGACCAGACAATTGATGACGTGATGGAAATGCGATTTCGCGATTGGCAACGTGTCCGCGGCCATCGCCATGCCGGTATGAATGGACGCCGTGGTGGTTTCGAGATGTTGCGCCGCCGCCGTGGCAGCGATGGTGCTCAACGGCAACAAAACCAGTAGCGCGGCGCAGAATAATTTTGTAACCATGTGATGACTCCCCAGTCGACGGAACGAGTCGCCAATATACCCAGACCGCGGCGCACAGCGCCATTGCTCTTTGGTGGAAGTTGGCGCTTGCGGCCGATTTGCCGCCGCAGCGTGCTGCAGCGCGGCGTGGCATGGCGCGCATTTTGACCAACAATGCCGGCCAATACCCGCCTTCGGGCTGGTAGGGGAGGGAGACCCCGCCGCGATTCTGTCGCGGCGGGTTTTTTCGTTTCTGCGCTTGCAGAAAATACATCGCATCCGGGCATAATCCGACGATGCCGATTTCCTCCAGCGTAATTCATCCTTCCACCCTTGTTTTGACCGAGTTCGTCGACGAACGGCTTTCGCGCCTCGTGCAGCGTTGTCGCGAGTCTGGCGTCGCGTTCTACGATGACGCCGGCGTTGCCGACCAGCTCAAGCGCGTCCTGCTCGCCAGCGATTTTGCCTACGACAGCTTTTTGCGCGAGCCGACCTTGCTTGGCCCCACCCTGATCGGCTTGATCAGCAATCCACGCACGGCCGATGCGCGTGCGCATGAACTCGCTCACATCGCCGCCGACGATGCCGCGCGCAGCAAGGCGCTGCGGCGTTTTCGTCGACGCGAATCGCTGCGTCTGATCTGGCGCGACGTTAACGGACTCGACAGTGTCGCGGCCACGCTCGCCGGATCGAGCACGCTCGCGGAAGTCTGCCTTGAAACCGCATTGCGCTGGAGCGAATCCGCGCTGAGTACGCGCTACGGCCTGCCGCGAGACAGCGCAGGAAATGCGCAGCGCATGGTGGTGCTGGGGCTCGGCAAACTCGGCGGCAGTGAACTGAATTTTTCGTCGGATATCGATCTCATTTTGGCGTATGCCGAAAACGGTCAGACCGATGGCGAACGTGTGCTCGACAACGAGACTTTTTTTGCGCGCGTCGCGCAACAGCTGGTGCGCCTACTCGCCGAAGTCACCGCAGACGGATTCGCCTACCGCATCGACCTACGCCTGCGTCCGTTCGGCAGCGCTGGGCGGATCGCGTTATCGTTCGCGGCGATGGAGCAGTATTACCAGCGCGATGGGCGCGATTGGGAACGGTATGCGTGGATCAAGGCGCGCCCGGTGGCAGGCGATATCCACGCCGGCGAACGCTTGATCGAAAGCCTGCGGCCATTCGTGTACCGGCGTTATTTCGACTACACCGCATTCGCTGGCCTGCGCGAAATGAAAGCGCTGATCGATGCCGAAGTGGTGCGCAAGGATCTCGCTCAGCATCTCAAGCTCGGCCCCGGCGGTATTCGCGAAATCGAATTCATCGTGCAGCTGCAGCAACTGATCCGCGGCGGTCGCGAGCCGAGCCTGCGCGCGCGCGGATTGTTGCCGGCGCTCACCGTTTGCGAGCAGCTCGGCATGCTCACGAGCGCACGCGCGAAACGCCTGCGTGATGGTTACAATTTTTTGCGCCGGCTGGAAAATCGCGTGCAGATGATGCGCGATGAACAGACCCACGAATTGCCCGATGATGCGATGTTGCGTGAACGGCTGGCACGTGCGCTCGACTACCCCGACTGGTCGGTATTGATGCTGCACGTGGATATTGTCCGCAGCGCGGTCAGCGAAGAATTTTCCGCACTGATGGACACGCCGCGCGACACCGCGCCGATGGGCAATGTGACGCCGCTCGCGTTGTATTGGCAGCAGCTCATCAACCAACAGGCGGAAATCGGCAGCCTTGCGGCGGCGGGTTATCGCGATGCGGCGGATCTGCATGCCGCGCTCGAAGGCTTGCTGCTGAGCCCAGCGGTGCGAAGCATGTCGCCGCGCGCGCGCGCGCGGCTGGATCGGCTCATGCCGAGTTTGCTCGAAGCCGCGGTGGCGAGTCAGGCGCCGGATGTGTGTCTGGCGCGACTGCTGAAACTGCTGCATGCGATCGCGCGGCGATCCGCCTATCTGGCCTTGCTCGACGAGCAGCCGGTCGCGCGGCAGCGCCTGGTCGATGTGTTCGCGAGCAGCGCGTTGCTGGCCGAGCGCGTGATCGCGCATCCGTTGCTGCTCGATGAATTATTCGATTCGCGCAATGACATCGTTATCGCCGACGGCGACAGCGTGCGCGTGGAAATGTCGCGACGTCTCGCTACATTGCAAGAGCACGATACTGAAGTCGAAATCGAGGTTGTGCAGGAAGAAAAACACAGCGCCGCGTTCCGCCTCGGCCTGGCCTGCCTGAAGCAGCAACAGGACGCGCGCACCACGTCGCGCGGCTTGAGTGATCTGGCCGAAACCGTGGTCAAGGTCGTGCTCGATCTGGCCGAGCGCGGTGCGATCCGTCAGCATGGACGTTTAAACGGCTATAGCGGATCCGGCACCGGCATGGCCGTGCTGGGTTATGGCAGCTTGGGGGGCGCGGAATTGGGATTTGCGTCGGATCTCGATCTGGTTTTCCTGTACGACGGCGCGCTCGTGAACAGCGAAAGCGATGGCGCCAAGCCGCTCGACGGCATGCGTTATTACGCGCGGCTGGCGCAGCGTGTGGTGCATCTGCTGACAACTCTCACGCGTGCCGGGCGCCTGTACGAAATCGATGTGCGCCTGCGCCCGGATGGCGGCAAAGGTTTGCTGGTCACGAGCCTTCAGGCGTTCGCCGAATATCAGCGCGAACGCGCATGGACCTGGGAACACCAGGCCTTGGTGCGCGCGCGTTGTGTGGCGGGCGATGTTGCCTTGTGTCAACGTTTTACCGAGGTGCGCGCGAACATCCTGCAACAGCTGCATGATCCGATTCGCCTGCATGCCGAAATCAACAGCATGCGCGTGCGCTGGCGGACCGAACGCGATCGTTCGACGCCAGCCCAGCTCGATCTCAAGCAAGGCGCGGGCGCGCTGCTCGACATCGAATTCCTACTGCAGGCGCTCGTGCTCGAACACGCGGCGCAGCAGCCGTCATTGCTGGCGCACGGCAACAGCGCAGATTTGATCGCCGCGATGGCGGCGTGTGATGTATTGCCGAAAGCATCGGCGGCTGCGCTGAGCGAGGCCCATGCACGGCTGCTCGGCACCGCGCTCGCATGCACGCTGGATGCGCGGCCGCGCCTTGCCCCACGCAGCGCGGAACTCGCGGCCAGCGCGCGTGCAGTGATCGATGTGGTGCGATCAGTCGGGCTGGATTTTGTCTCGCCACCCATCTGATTGCCGCAGGTTTTGATATGCGATTCAGCCGATTTGCGTTCGCTATTTTTTTGCGTCGTCCGAACTGGATTGAGCGCCGCGCCACGCGCGCAAAACCTTGGCCGCAATCCCTGCGGTTTCACGCAAAGGCTCTGCTGGCGCGGGCAGAATCGTGGTGCCCGCTTCCAGATCCTGCAGATAACCCGCGGCGCGCAGATTGGCGTGCAGGCTGGCGAGTTTGCCGCGCAAAGGTTGCCGCACAAAAGTCAGCACGGGTTTGCCACTGGCGCAGGCTTCGCTGAGCATGTTGACCGAATCCGGCGTGACGACGATGCGCGTGGCGTGCGCGAGAAAACCGGCGTACGGATTTTCGCCGTCCGCCGCGCTCGCCCAGAAAACTCCCGGGAATTGCACGAACATTTTTCGCAGATACACCGCGATATCACTCGGTGTGCGGCGTGATGTGCTGACGAGAAAGCTGCCGCCGTCGCGCTGATGTACGGCGCTCAGTCGAACCAGCAGTGCGTCGAAATAATCGCGATCAAGTGTTTGCGCACGGTTACTGGCGCCGATCACTATCGCGGTGCGCGGTGTCGGCAGCGCGCGCAAATGGTCGAATTTTCGCGCGGCGTCGTTCAGCCAAGCATCGTCGATCGGATTGAGCGCGCCCAAGCTGGTAAGCACGTTGCGGCCGACGAGTTGGTCGTGCTGCGGCGTGATCACGAGATCGAAATGGCGTGGGGCGATGCGCGGATCGAGAATCTGCACGCAAAATGTTTTGCCGGCGCTGCGCTCGCGCAACACGCGTAGCGCCAGCGCGGCGTGACGCCCGCAACCGATCGCGATCTGCGGCCACGGCGCGCGCAGCGTTTCACGCAATTCTGCGGGCAAAGCCAACGTTGCGCCCCACGTCAGTCGCGGTGCAAACCATGACCACGGCGCGCGCAACTGCAGCCGCCAGATGCGTGCCGTCATGGCCATGGCATCCGCGAGCGCGAGCGCCTGGCGTTCGTTGCCGGCGGCGCCGTCGCTGATGACCCAGCAGGTTGAGGTATCGCTGATGAGGACGTTTGTCACATGGTCACCACGAAGGTGGGCGCACACTACGAAGTTGACGAATGCCGCGATTGAAGCCTGCATTGTATCTTGTACAGAGCTAATCTTTCTTGCGAAATGCGGATTATCGGCCAGCTCAATAGCAATACACTGTACTTCGTCAGCACTCATCGACCAGCTTTGCATACCCTTTCGCTGATCGCCAGCTCAGGAAAAACTCATGAATCCGGTACTACCGCACAACACGCTCGATCAACTGTTTCTCAGCGCCCGCACGCACTTCAAGTGGTTGCCGAAACCGGTGACCGATGAGCAACTGCATCAGATCTACGATCTCGCGAGGATGGCGCCGACCAGCGCAAATTGTTCGCCGATGCGCCTCGTGTTCGTCAAGACCGCGGAGGGCAAAGCCAAGCTCAAACCCGCGCTTGACGAGATGAACGTCGAAAAAACCTTGAGCGCGCCGGTCACCGCGATCGTCGCCATCGACACCGAATTCTACGAGCAATTGCCGAAGCTGTTTCCGCATGCCGATGCGCGTAGCTGGTACGTCGGCAATCAGCCGCTGATCGACAGCGCCGGATTCCGTAACGGAACGTTGCAGGGTGCGTACGTGATCATGGCGGCGCGCGCTCTCGGTCTGGATTGCGGGCCGATGTCGGGTTTTAACAATGCCAAGCTCGATGAAATTTTCTTCAAGGGCACGGCTTACAAATCGAACTTTCTGATCAACCTCGGTTATGGCGATGCGACTGCGCTGTTCCCGCGCGGGCCGCGTCTCGATTTCGACGAGGCTTGCAAAATCGTTTAACAGCCGCATCGTCTTGTTCCACATTGTTTGACTGCAAACGTTTGACATTCGCGTCGTATTTGTCTTTCCAACCTGGAGATTTCTCATGTTACGTAAAACACTTGCTGCACTCGCCATCAGTTTTTCTTTCGCCGCCGTTGTGCAAGCCGCGCCGGTTGCGTACACCATCGATAGCGCGCACACCGACACTTTGTTCAGCTGGAATCACTTCGGTTTCTCGAATCCGTCTGCCAACTTCAACAACATCAAGGGCACGATCAATTTCGATAGCGCCGCACCGGCGAATTCGTCGGTGGATGTGACGATCGCCGTGGGCAGCGTGATTTCCTATGTCGCCAAGCTCGACGACGAATTGAAAGGCGACAAGTTTCTCGATGCCGGAAAATTTCCGAACATCACCTTCAAGAGCACCAAGGTCGAAGGCGCTGCAGGCCAGAATCATTTCAAGGTGAGCGGTGATCTGACCGTGCACGGCGTGACCAAGCCGGTCGTGCTGGATGCCACCTTGAACAAGGCCGGCGAACATCCGATGAGCAAGGCACAGACGGTCGGTTTCAACGCCACCACCACGATCAAGCGGGCTGATTTTGGCGTCGGTGCGTACGTGCCGAACGTGAGCGACGAGATCAAGATCAACATCACGACCGAAGCGTCGGTGCCGAAGGCATAAGCTTTCGACTCTCCCGTCAGATTTCGGGAGACGATTGCCGTTGCAATGGGCAAGTCATCGTCCTGCGTTGTCCTTGGCTGGACAGCGCAGGATCGACAGGCGAATCTGTCGAGCGAAAAAAAGAACGGCAGGTATCGTTTATTCTGCTGTTCGGCTTGATCAGATTGACAGGAAAAAACTATGACGACTATTGCTGATCCGAACACGGATGAACATGTCGTCGCCGTGACGCAACGCTGGTTGCAGCGTATTGTGATCGGCTTGAATCTGTGCCCGTTCGCAAGAGCCGTGCATGCCAGAAACCAGATTCGTTACATCGTCAGCAGCGCAGATTCGCCGGATTTATTGCTCGCGGATTTATCCAGCGCGTTGCGTGAACTGCAGGCCAGCGATAGCGACCAGATCGATACCGTGCTGCTGATTCACCCGCATGTGTTGCAGGATTTTTTCGATTACAACCAGTTTCTCGAACAGACCGACGCGGCGCTCGACGAACTCGATTTGCAGGGCGAAATCCAGATCGCGAGTTTTCATCCGCTGTACCAATTCGCCGATACCGCGCCCGACGATATCGAGAATTGCACCAACCGTTCGCCGTATCCGATGCTGCATCTGTTGCGCGAGCGAAGTGTCGAGCGCGCGGTGGCGGCGTATCCCGATACCGCAAAAATTTTCGAATGCAATATCGAAACCTTGCGCTCGCTCGGCCATGCCGGCTGGCAACGTTTGCTGGATTGAGCAGCGATGGTCGGCATCAAGAAAAAATCCACTTTACCGGAAAAATCTGCCGTGGTATCCAGCTTTCAGCCGCGCGTTGCGGCGGATTGCCGGGTGCTGATTCTGGGTACTGTGCCGAGCGAAAAATCACTGGCGCTGCAACAATCGTATGCACATGCGCAGAACTTGTTCTGGCCGTTCATGGGCGAGCTGTTTTCAGCTGGGCCGGAACTGGATTATCTCGAACGCATTGCCCGCTTGCAGCGCGCCGGCATCGGCATCTGGGATGTGCTGAAACATTGCGAGCGACCGGGCAGTCTCGACAGCAGCATCGTGCGTGGTAGCGAGGTGCCGAATGCGATTCCGGAATTGTTGAATACGCATCCGCAAATCGATGCGCTCGCGTTCAACGGCAACAAGGCTTTCGAGTTGTTCAATCGACACATATTGCCGCGCTTCGATGCGCAGCAAATCGCGCGAGTGCAGTTGCTGCCGTTGCCATCGACCAGCCCGGCCAATGCGTCGATTGGCCGGGCTGAAAAGCTGCGCCGCTGGAGCGCACTGAAAGATTTACTCGACGGCGCGCGCTGATTAGCCGCAACGCCGCCGTCGCAGTGGTGGCGCGATCAGCCGAAGCGGATCAGCGAATACAGTGCCAGAATCAGGCAGGTTAAACCCAGGCCGACCTTGTACGGTGCGAGCTTGTCGGCGGTTTCGCTGAGCTTGCTGTTGACCGTGCTGTTGTTGACCATCGAGGCCAGCATCGACACGCTGAGCAGCAGCGATAGTGCCGCTATCACCAAGGTGGTGAACAGGCTGATCAGCATTACACCCGGCGCATAACGGAAAATGCCGAGCGCGGAAATCCACTGCAACAGCAATACCACCGCCCACACCAAGCCGGCGATTCCAACCCAGGCTGAGACGCCTTCCAGCGGTTTGAGATGTTCGGCAAATGCCGGCTGCTGATTCTTGAGCCACGGCAAAATACCAAGAATGCCGAGCACGATCAGCAAAATTAAAGAAAGCAAAGACAACAAGCCCATGACGCACGCTCCTGAAGGTTGGAACGCCAATCTTAGCCGAACTGCTGTTAGTCCGGGGTATGCCGCTGCCGCATCGATCGATGCATGACACATCGCACTCCCGCACGGCACGCAATCGTGCACAATTGCCGCTCTGACATTGCCGTGGGGGCGCTAGTGTCGGCCCTATCCAAATCATTGAGGTGCACGCATGAAAACGTTGTTCCAGGTAATGCTGCTCGCGCTGGTCGTGTTGCTGAGTTGTAATACGGTGCACGCGGAGGCGCCGATCGCGCGCGATTTCCCGCCCGGACTGCAAATTCCCGATGCAGCACGGCCGAGTCCGAATTTCGATGTCGATCGCGCCACCGAGGCGTATCTCAATCTGCTCACGCCGGAACAACGTGCGCTGTCCAACGACTATTTTGAAGGCGGCTATTGGCTGCAACTGTGGGGTCTGCTGTATGGCCTGGCGGTTAGTGCGCTGTTGCTGTGGGGCGGCATTTCGCAGCGTTTGCGCGATATCGCGCGACGCATCACGCAGCGCACCTGGTTGAACACGATGTTGTACATCGCGCAATGGCTGGTAGTCGGTTTTCTGTTGAGCCTGCCGCTGGATATCTACCAAGGGTTTGTGCGCGAACATCAATACGGACTGGCCACGCAGGGTTTCGGCGGCTGGTTCGGAGACGAACTGAAAGACTTGATCGTAAGTTTGATCGCCGGCCCGTTAGTGCTGGCGCTGGTTTATGCGGCGGTGCGCCGCGCCGGCGCGCGCTGGTGGTTGTGGGCCAGCGGCATCGGTTTTGTATTTGCGTTGCTGATGGCGATGATTGCGCCGGTGCTGATCTCGCCGTTGTTCAACGACTACAAACCGTTGCGCGCCGGTCCCGCACGCGAAGCGGTGATGTCGCTCGCACGCGCCAATCAGATCCCGACCGAAAACGTGGTCGAGTTCGATGCCTCGCGCCAGACCACGCGAGTCAGCGCCAACGTCTCGGGTTTCCTCAATACCACGCGCGTATCGTTGAATGACAATCTGCTCAACAAAACCTCACTACCCGAAATCAAGGCTGTGCTCGGCCACGAGATGGGGCATTACGTGCTCAATCATTCGTTGCGGCTGGTGATCTATTTCACACTTGTGCTGACCTTGGGTTTCTGGATCACGCATCGCGTATTCGATTGGTCGCTAGCGCGCTGGGGACGTCGACTCGGGCTGGAAAATCGCGGCGATCCGGCAGCACTGCCGCTGGCGACGGCGATCCTGTCGCTGTTCTTTTTTCTCGCCACGCCGCTCATGAATTCGATCACACGCCAAGCGGAAGCCGAGGCCGATGCGTATGGCCTGAATGCCGCACGCGAACCAAATGGATTTGCGATGGCCGCGATGCGTTTGAGCACGTATCGCAAACTGCGTCCGGGCGCGCTCGAAGAAGTCATGTTCTACGATCATCCGAGCGGCTACACGCGCGTGCATGCGTCGATGTTGTGGCTCAAGGAAAATCAGGATAACGCCACGGCCAACGCGACGTTGCCGGCGGCGGCGCCGCTGGCGCAATAAGCAAATTCGTATCGAAGTGCACGAGCAGGACGGATTGTTCGTCCTGCTCGTGCCGAGAACGAAATCATGAATGATACAAGTCTCCGAGTCATTGAAAGCCGAACTTATGACGGGTGCCGAGTTTGTCTTGGTGCAGTGGCTGCTAATGAATGGTGATGCAGATGCTGCCGCGTATTTACCTCAGTTGGAGCTGGCGAAGGTGTCTTCGTGCTGCGCGTGTGGCTGCGCAAGCATAAATTTTTCAATCTGCGGTGAGCGCTCCGAAAACGCCGGGATGAAAATACTCTCTGATTTTCGGTGGCAAGACGATCGCGGCAATCTTTTTGGAGCGTTTGTTTTCGCGTGCGATTCTTTGCTGGCGGGACTGGAGGTGTGGTCTATCGACGGAGAGGCCGCGCCGACCATTCTTCCTTCAATATCTCTACTCGTGCCATTTATAAAATCGCCAGCGGTCTGATTATTTTCTGCTGGCTTTTTTGTTGAGCGCTGACCTCAATACTCAGTGATAAGTACGCCAGAAAAAATACACCGTCATTGTGATACCGACGAACGAAACAAATAGGCGTAACCGCTCTGGTGGAACACGTCGCGCCAGCACGGGCCCGGCCCAGCCGCCGACGATCGCGGCGAGCAGCATCAGCGACGCGTGATCCCACCAGACGGCGCCCTTGATGATAAAAATCAGTCCGGCGATCACGTTCATGCAGCCGCTTAGAATCGTCTTCATGCCGTTCATCGCATGCATGTCGTCGAGCCCATACAGGCCGAGCATCGCCAGCATCAGAATGCCGATGCCGCCGCCGAAATATCCGCCGTAAATGCCGATCAGGCTTTGCGTGAGCACCAGCGTGACCAAGCCGATCTGCACGCGCTGGCGGATGCGTGCCGACAACGTGCGGCCGAACGTGAAAATCACCGTGGCGAACAACAGCAACCACGGCACGATCACTTCGAAGGTCGAGTCCGGCGTGCGCAACAACAGCCACGCACCGAGCGCGCCGCCGAGCACACTCACAATGATGAACGGCCGCAGCGGCAATTTGTTCGATGCACTGGCGAGATCGCGGCGATACGCCCACGCGCTGGTGAACGTCGCCGGCAATAGCGCCACGGTGCTGGTGGCGTTGGCGATCACCGGCGGCACACCTGCAAACACCAATGCCGGAAACGTCAGAAAACTACCGCCGCCGGCCACGGCATTCAGCGCACCGGCGAGAAATCCCGAAACAAGAATCAGCGCAGTACTCAGCAAATCGTTGGGCATGGTGGCGGCGTTGGCAACTTCTGGAGATCGCGATTATCCCACGCAGGTATCGCCACAACGATCGCATTTACGATTCATTGCATGCGCGCACCGACTCGCCGCGCGCGCTTGGCCGCAATCGTGCCGACAAATTGCGCCGACAAATTTCGCCGTTGCCGCTAGCGCGAATCGCCCGCAGTGGTGACAATAGGGAATCGCGCCGCACAGCGACGGCGCCGCAGCAGGAGTCAGCATGGCCACGCAAGCAGTCAAGGTGCCGGACGTCGGCAACTACAAGAATATTCCAGTGATCGAGTTGCTGGTGAAGGTCGGCGAAACCGTGACCAAGGATCAAGCCCTGGTCACGCTGGAATCGGACAAGGCAACGATGGAAGTGCCTGCGCCGTTTGCTGGCGTCGTGACCGAACTCAAGGTCAAACTTGGCGATGAAGTTTCCGAAGGCACGGTCGTTGCGATGATCGAAGTCGCGGATGCCGCTGCCGCGGCCGCACCGCCGGCCGCCAAGGCAGCAGCGCCGACTGCGCCTACACCCGCGCCTGCGGTCGCTGCACCTGCCGCCAAATCTGCTACGCCAGCACCAGCTGCGCCTGTCGCAGCAGCCGTTGCTGCCGCACCCGCTGCACCTGCCACCACCGAAGTCGTCAACCACGAAATCGACGGCGAAATCTCCGGTCCACGTACGCCGCCGGTAAGTTTTGATGCGAGTTCGGTGATGCCCGACAAGGTCGCGTATGCCAGTCCGGCGGTGCGCTTGTTCGCGCGCGAACTCGGCGTCGATCTCGACAAGGTCACGGGCAGTGGGCGCAAGGAGCGCATCACGCGCGAAGACGTGCAGGCTTTCGTCAAGCACGCGCTGGCACAGCCGAAAGCGAGCAGCGCGGCGGCGCCATCCGGCGGCGGTGTCGGACTCAATCTGCTGCCGTGGCCGCAAGTCGATTTCAGCAAATTCGGCGAGACCGAAACCAAACCGCGCTCGCGCATCAACAAGATTTCCGGCGCCAATCTCGCGCGCAACTGGGTGATGATTCCGCACGTCACGCAATTCGACGACGCCGACATCACCGATCTCGAAGCGCTGCGTATTTCGCTGAACAAGGAAAACGAAAAATCCGGCGTCAAGGTCACGATGCTCGCGTTCCTGATCAAGGCGTGTGTGGCCGCGCTGAAGAAATATCCGGACTTCAATTCGTCGCTCGATGCGAGCGGTGACAACCTGGTGTTGAAGAAATATTTCAACATCGGATTCGCCGCCGACACACCCAACGGCCTAGTTGTGCCGGTGCTGAAAGATGCCGATAAAAAAGGCGTGGTCGAGATCGCGCAGGAATCTTCCGCGCTCGCGGCGAAAGCGCGCGACGGCAAGCTTGGGCCGGCCGACATGCAAGGCGGCTGCATCTCGATTTCGAGTCTCGGCGGCATCGGCGGCACCGCGTTCACGCCGATCGTCAACGCGCCGGAGGTGGCAATTCTCGGCGTCTCGAAATCGGTCATCAAACCCGTCTGGAACGGCAAAGAGTTTTCGCCGCGCCTGATCCTGCCGCTGTCGTTGAGCTACGACCATCGTGTGATCGATGGTGCATCGGCAGCGCGTTTCACGGCGTATCTTGGACAACTTCTTGCGGACATGCGGCGCGTGCTGCTGTGACAGTGAAATGTAGCGGGGCGTATCCCAAGCGCAATAGCGCAGCAACAGCAATTTCCGGAGCAGCGACATGGCACAATTTTTAGAAATCAAAGTCCCAGACGTAGGCAACTACAAAAATATTCCGGTCATCGAATTGCTGGTCAAGGTCGGCGATAGCGTGGTCAAGGATCAGGGTTTGCTAACACTGGAATCCGACAAGGCGACGATGGAAGTGCCGTCGAGTGCGGCGGGCGTGGTCAAGGAACTGCGCGTCAAGATCGGCGATGAAGTGTCCGAAGGCGTGGTGGTCGCGGTGCTCGAAGTTGCAAGCGCGGGCGCGAGTCCGGCAGCTACGCCCGCGAAAACTGAAGCAGCAAAACCCGCGCCTGCGCCGACGCTGCAAGCCGCGCCCGCGGCGAGCGCAAGTGCGCCAATGGATGCACAGACTAGCGCGCCGCAAGCGGCCGCAAATTCGGGGCGCAAGGCTGATTTTGAATGCCAGGTTGCGGTGCTCGGCTCCGGCCCGGGCGGTTACACGGCAGCGTTTCGTGCGGCCGATCTGGATCAGAATGTCGTGCTGATCGAACGCTACGACACGCTTGGTGGCGTGTGTCTCAACGTTGGCTGCATTCCGTCGAAGGCGTTGCTGCATGCGGCGCGCGTGATCGACGAAGCCGCGCATTCGAGCGAGCTCGGCATCGAATTCGGACCACCGAAAATCACGCTCGATAAATTGCGTTCGTACAAGAATGGTGTGGTCGCCAAACTCACCGGTGGCCTTGCCGGCATGGCTAAACAGCGCAAAGTGACACGCGTGCACGGCAACGGAAAATTCATTTCGGCGAACGAGATCGAAGTCGAAACCGCCGATGGCAAAAAAATCGTGTGCTTCGAAAAATGCATCATCGCGGCGGGCAGTCAGGCGGTGAAATTGCCGGGTTTGCCGTGGGAAGACAAACGCTTGATGGATTCGACCGACGCGTTGTTGCTCGAAGAAATTCCGCAACGTTTGCTCGTGGTCGGTGGCGGCATCATCGGTCTGGAAATGGCCTGCGTGTTCGAGGCGCTCGGCGCGAAAGTCACCGTGGTCGAGTTGCTCGATCAACTTATGCCGGGCGCAGATGTCGATCTGGTAAAACCACTGGCGACGCGACTCGGCAAACGCTACGAAGGCATTTTCCTCAAGACCAAGGTGACCAAGATCGAGTCGGAGAAAAAAGGTCTCAAGGTCACGTTCGAAGGCGAAAAAGCGCCCGAGCCGCAGGTGTATGATCGTGTGCTGGTCGCGGTGGGGCGCTCGCCGAACGGCGGGAAGATTGGCGCCGAAGCTGCCGGCGTGCAGGTCAGCGATCGCGGCTTTATCGCGGTCGACAAACAGATGCGCACCAACGTCGCGCACATCTTTGCGATCGGCGATCTTGTCGGCAATCCGATGCTCGCGCACAAGGCCACGCACGAAGGCAAAGTCGCCGCCGAGGTTTGCGCCGGACAAAAAAGCGAATTCGTCGCGCGCGTAATTCCGAGCGTGGCGTATACCGATCCCGAAGTGGCGTGGGTCGGCGTCACTGAATCCGAGGCAAAAAAATCCGGCATCGCTTACGGCAAGGGTGTGTTCCCGTATGCAGCCTCGGGCCGCGCGATCGGCATCAACCGCACCGAAGGTTTCACCAAGCTGATTTTCGACGAAGCCACGCACCGCATCATCGGCGCGGGAATCACCGGGCCGAACGCGGGTGATCTGATTTCCGAGGTGGCGCTCGCGATAGAAATGGGCGCCGAAGCCGCCGATATCGGCTTGACGATTCATCCGCATCCGACCTTGTCGGAATCGGTCGGTATGGCTGCGGAAGTCTACGAAGGTACGATTACGGATTTGTATATTCCGAAGCGGAAATAAGCGAAAAACTTATGCATGCTTTTGAAACTCTGATGGCGACTATCTTTAACCATTGTGGCTACTGGACATCCACAAATGTAAAAGTGAATTTATCGCCTGATGAAAAGCGAGCGATCGGCCGCCCGACGACTCCACGCTGGGATATCGATCTCGTTGCATACCGCCCAAAAAGTAAGGAATTGTTGGCCGTCGAATGCAAATCTCTCCTTGATTCGACTGGAGTGGTATTTCGCAAAGACGCATTCGATTCACCGAAAACCTACAAGCTCTTTTCTGAGGCACAAACGCGTGAAGTTGTCCTGAATTCGCTAGCCAATCAATTCCACGAGGCTGGCCTGACTCAGAGCATCGCCAAGCCAACTTTATGCATGGCTGCCGCCCATATCGCCAAAAAGACCGATAGACCAGCGATGCAGCAATACTTCAAAAAGAATGGCTGGCGATTGTTCGACGAGCAATGGATCAAGACGAAATTGCACGAAATCGGCTCGCACGGCTATCAGGATGATCTTGCGTATTTCGTTGCCAAATTGCTCAGGGCGGAAACGATGTGATGAATATGACGAGGCCAAGCAGGGTAGGCAAAGAGTAGCGCGCCCACTTTGTCTGTCTTTGTCGTGGCATGCGCGTGTACGGTCTCGCGACCTTTGCCGATCCTTACATTTCGACTCTTGATTCTCGCACGCGCATCCCAACCTGAAACAAGTCGGCGGTGCACAGGTTGCATCGGCCTCACTTTGACAACTTCGCGTCGAAACTGGCGCATTCCATCAAGGAGATCACATGAAATTATTTATCTCACCCGGCGCCTGCTCGCTGTCGCCGAATATCGTGCTGCATGAACTCGGTTTGCCGTTCGATCTGATCCCGATAAACATGAAGACCAAGAAGACGCCCGACGGCGCCGATTTTCTTGCGCTGAATCCGAAGGGTTATATCCCGGCGCTGCAGCTGGATAACGGGCAGGTGCTGACCGAAGGCGTGGCTATCGTGCAATATCTGGCTGACCTGAAACCGGAAGCGAAACTCGCGCCGGCGAATGGCACGTTCGAGCGTTCGCGTTTGCAGGAAATGCTGAATTTCATCTCGACCGAAATCCACAAGGGTTTCAGTCCGCTGTTCAATTCGGCGTTGCCCGATGACGTTCGTGCGATTTTCAAAAACAAGTTGTTCGTGCGCTTGGGCGAGATCGCCACGACGCTGGAGAAACACGATTACCTGCTCGGCTCACAGTTCACTGTTGCCGATGCGTATTTGTTCACCGTGCTGGGCTGGTCAAAGCATTTTGCGATCGATCTGAACCAGTGGCCGTCGATCGCAAAGTTTTACGAGCGCGTCGGCGCACGCGCTGCGGTCAAGGCCGCCATCGCCGCAGAAGCCGATGTGAGCAAAGCGGCGTAATCGTCCAACGCAGGTTGCGGTGGGTTAGCCGCGACCTGCGGTTTGTTTTGTAATTTATGATATCCAGCTAGCGAGAAAGCGCGTGATTTTTTGCCGCGCTTATTTCGCTCCGGCGATAAATCCCGAAACATCGAAATCCGAAACGTCGTAATGCCGCACCAGCGGCTCCATGTCGAGCAGGTACTGGCGGTCGTCCGGGTAGTACACCGATTGATCCGCGTTTTCTCCGGCGAACGCGCGCACCGCGTCCATCGATTGCCATAACGAGATAATCTGGATATCGCAGTGCTCGCCCTGATCGCGGCGCACGACAAACGCGCCGAGATGGCCGGGAGTTTTGCCGTAGTCTTTCAGGCCGGTCTCGCGCAGGTAGGCGAGGTAATCGTCCGCCTGATCCTTGCCGGTCATGCCGCGCCAGACGCGTGCGATCATGGGTCACTCTTGTTGGCCTGAGACGCGCGCACATTAGCATGCGTTTCGCGACTTTGGCAGTGCAGCGCACGCCATGCGATGCGAGTGGCGAACGGCAGCAGCCACACGCCCGGTTTGGCGATTACAATGTTCGTTTGCGCAGCGCTGATGCGTAAGGAGTTATCGGGAATGACGCTGCCCAACGCCCAGTCTGGCGCGAAACCAGACAAATTGGCGTGCAACCGCATGACGCGGCTCATTACGCCATGAAACACGATATTGCGGTACTCGGCGCGAGCGGCCAGATTGGGCGTTTCCTGCTGCCGAAATTATGCAGCGCGGGCAAGTCCGTGCTCGCACTAAGTCGCCATGCGCCGTCTTCTGACGATGCGGCAAATCCGGCGTGGTTGCGCGCGGATTTGCATGCTGAGATGCCCGCGCTCGATCAGATCGAAACCCTGATCAGTCTCGGGCCGCTGGATGCGCTAGTGGCTTGGCTGCAGCGCGATCGACCGGCGGCACTGCATCGCATCATCGCCTTCAGTTCGATGAGCGCAGAAAGTAAACGTGAGTCGCTTGATCCGGCCGAACGAGAACTCGCCGCACGGCTTCACGATAGTGAACAGCAATTGCTGGCGCTGGGTCATGCGCACGACATCGCGATCACGATTTTTCGCCCGACCCTGATCTATGGCGCCGGGCTGGATCGCAGCCTCACGCCGCTGGCGCGGTTCGCCTCACGCTGGCATGTGCTGCCCATTCCGTTGGCAGCGACCGGGCTGCGCCAACCCGTGCATGCCGAGGATCTAGCCGACGCCTGTATCGCGGTGCTGGATTGTCCGCTCAGTTTCGGCAAAATTTATCCGCTCGGTGGCGGCGAACAGCTCAGCTTTCGCGCAGTTTGCTGGCGCATTGGGGCTGGACTGCCAAAAAACGTGTTGCCGTTGCCACTGCCTTCGTGGTTATTGCGTGCGGCCCTGTTGTTGCGTGGCAACGCAAAATTCGGTGCGGTTTCGGTGACGTCAATAACGCGTTTACGGCACGATCTGGTCGCGGATAACTCCGCGGCGGCGCACGATTTCGGCTACAGGCCGCGATCGTTTTATCCGCTGGCAGCAAGCTGGGGCCTTCCGGCGGTCTGAATCCGCGTAAATTCCCATCGTTCGGTTCGGTGTACTTGGGTACAAGTTTATTTTGTAAAAAGTATACAAAAATAAATGCGGCATTACCGTACGCCAGAGTATTGATGCTGCGTTGCGTCATAAAATGAGGGTTCAGGCACAGTTAAATTCCCGTTGCCAACGGGCGTTTGAACTATCTATGATGCGGCTGTCGTTGCGACCCTTAAACCTGACAAAGGATTCATCCCATGCAGGCCCGACTGCTTGTAAGTTCCGTATTGTGTTCCCTGCTGCTCGCTGGTTGCGGCGGCGGTAGCAGCAATAGCCCGCACACCGTGGCGCAGCTCCCTGTGCTCAACAGCAATGGTTCGCCGGTGACGGGGATAATCACGGCGAGTTTCGATCCGACCAATTCGGTCGTACCGTTCCCGACCAATCTGCTGTTGTCCGGCACGACCGATTTGACGCTGAATATTCCGGTGCCGAATCCGAACGATGCCAGCAATCCGAAGGTGGCGCTGAATGCGCTCGATGGTTTCGGCACGATATCGCCGTGGAGCACCGGATTTTCGGTCGCACCAAACCCGGCGACCTTGCTGGCCGGCAAAACCGTGCGTTTGTTCGAGGTGTCGCTCACCGGTCCTGGTGGCGGTGTCACCAAGGTCATTCGCGAGTTGCAGTCACCGCAGGAATTTGTGGTCACGCTGTCGCCATCCGATACCACCGGTCGCACCCTCGTGATCGTGCCGACCAAGCCGCTGGTGCAGCTCACCTCGTACATGGCAGTGATGCTCGGCGATGGTGGCACCGGCCTGGCGCCGGCCGCTCGCGTACCGAGTATCGCGGATGCCGCTGGTAACGACATCACCTCGGATACGGCGTATTTCCTAGGCAAGCGCACCAGCCCGGTGTGCGTCAATGGAAAATCCACCGATCCGCTATTGCCGGATGCGCAGGCCTGCGGTCTCGAACCGTTGCGCCAGCTGATCAACTCGCAAGAAGCTGCCGCCCAGGCGTTTGGCGTCGATCGCGGTCGCATCGTCTTGTCATGGGTTGCCACGACGCAGTCGACCACGGTCGAACTCAGCGCGGTCAACAGCATCGTCGATGGCTCGCCGGCGCCCGTCACTGCACTCGCGCCGATCGGGAAAGATCTGAGCCAGATCAATCCCAGCTTGCCGCCGATCGCCAACGTGTATGTGGGCATCCTGCAGATTCCGTATTACCTGAACGTGCCATCGGCAACCAACCCGACTGCACCTTTGGGCGGTTCGTGGAAGGCCAAGGCTGGCGGTTATGTGCCGCCGTTCAATGCGGCCGGGCTGGATCCGACCTCGACCAATGTCACGTTTGCCAATCCGATTCCGGTGAAGACCACGTCGCTCACCATTCCGGTGCTGATGACCGTGCCGAATGCCAACTCGGGCAAGACCAAGCCTGCAGCCGGCTGGCCGATCGTGATATTCCAGCACGGCATCACGCGCAATCGTACCGACATGTTTGCCATTGCCGGCGCACTGGCCTCGCAGGGTTACGCGGCGGTGGCCATCGATCTGCCGTTACATGGTCTGACCGATCCGACCAATCCGTTCTTCCATAATCAGTTGCTGACCGGCTCGCCGGCGGCAGGCCTGATCACGGGCGAGCGCACCTTCGATCTGGATCTCAGCAACAATACGACCGGTGCGCCCGGCCCGGACGGCAAGATCGATTCGTCGGGTTCGTATACGATCAACCTCACCAGCCTGCTGACCTCGCGCGACAATCTGCGTGAAGGTGTTGCCGATCTGTTGTCGCTGCGGCGCTCGATCGAAAAAATGAGCATCTCCGGTGGCCCGAGCGATTTCGACATCTCTCGTGTTGCTTATGTCGGCCAGTCGCTCGGCAGCATCGTCGGTACCGATTTCATGGCCGTCGCGCAGACGCCAAACACCTACGTGCAGAACGCCGTGCTGAACGTGCCAGGCGGCGGCATCGCCAACTTTTTGGTGGCATCGCCTTCGTTCGGTCCACGCATTGTCGCTGGCTTGGGCCAGGTCGGTGTGCATCCGGGTACGTCGGACTTCGATACCTTCCTCGCGGTAACGCAGACCGTCACCGATTCCGGTGATCCGATCAACTACGCATTCGCCACCGCGAACAAGAATCTGTTGATCCAGGAAGTCGTCGGTGACGGCGCCAGCTCGCTGCCGGATCAGGTGATTCCGAACTCGGTCATCAACGTCACGATTCCTGGCACCAGCGTGAAAATCACGGCACCGTTGTCGGGTACCGAACCGCTGATCGCCGCGTTGGGCCTGTCGACGATCGTTGCACCCGGTGCGCAATCCGCCACGGGCGTGCGCGGCGTGGTGCGTTTCACCAAGGGTGAGCACGGTTCGATTCTCGATCCGACCTCGTCGCCGAAAGCGACCGTCGAAATGCAGACCGAGATGTTGAGTTTCCTGTTGAGCGGCGGTCATGCCGTACAGGTCACCGACACCTCCGTCACTCGCACGCAGTAATGCACAGGACTCTGGGGAGCCACCTATGAAAATACTCAAGTTCAGCAAGAACGGCGCGCGTTTTAATGAGCGTCCGGCCCCGCGCAGTCTGACTGTCGCCATCGCGTTGGTATTGGCGGCGGGTGTTGCGCCGCAAGTCGCGCAGGCATTCCAGTTCGGCGATTCAAACGGCCTCAGCGGCACCGTGAATACCACGGTGTCGTACGGCATCTCGTATCGCGTATCGGACGTCGATGAAGAGCTCATTGCCAAGGCACATTGGGATCCGACGGTAGGCTTCAAAACGCCGCTGCAGCAACGGGCCGCGAAAGGCGCGTTCTCGGCTAACGGCGATGATGGCGATCTGAACTATGGCAAATGGCAGCCGTTCTCGAATCAGGTGCGTTTCCTGACCGAGGTGAAGCTGAATTACGGTCCGGATTGGGGCGCGTTTATCCGTGCAGGTGGTTTCTACGATTTCACCAACGCCAACAATGACAACCTCACGAGTCTGGCCAAGGATCGTGTCGGCAAAGACATCTACCTGCTCGACGCGTTCATCTTCCACAACTTCGAACTCAATGCGCACCAAGGCTCGATTCGTCTGGGTTCGCAGGTCGCAAGCTGGGGTGAAAGCACGTTTATCCAGGGCGGCATCAACGTCATCAATCCGATCGACGTATCCAAGTTGCGCAGTGCCGGTGCGGATCTGAAAGAAGCGTATCTGCCGATCAACATGCTGCGGGTGTCGTACAACTTCACCGACAATGTCTCGGCCGAGGCGATCTACCTGCTGCAGTTTTCGCAGACCAATCCGGACCCTTCGGGCACGTATTTCTCGACCAACGATTTTGCATCTCTCGGCGGTACATACGCGTCCTTGCCATTCGGTCTGTTGCCGCAGCCTGTGAAAAATCCCGAGAACTACTACAAGGTCTGCAATGGTGGCGCGCCGAGTGATAACAGTGCATTTGGCGGCGGCACGGTCAAGAATAATCCGTTGCTCGCGGCCTCGTGTTCGCAAACAGCGCCACGCACATTCGATCAATATCCGAACCGGTTCGGCCAGTTTGGTTTGTCGTTGCATTACGTTGCGCCGTGGCTCAGCAATACCGAGTTCGGTTTCTACTACCTGAACTACGACAGTCGTCTGCCGTTTGCGAGCGGTTATGCCGTGACCAGCCAGGCTGCGACCAGCGCATTATTGTTCAACGAATACCCGGCGAATATCCATCTGTTTGGTGCGAGCTTCAATACCACGCTGGAAGCCTCGGGTGTCGCGTTGCAGGGTGAGGTAAGTTATCGCCCAAACATGCCGCTGCAGATATCTGCGGTGGAATTGATTTTTGCTGGCTTGTCGCCGCTGAATGCGTTCATTCCCCAACCGGGTGACCGCTTCAATAGCCAGCTCGGCAACTTTGCGCCGGGGCAATTGTTGACTGGCTACACGCGCCGGCACGTCGCACAAATCCAGAGCACTGCAACCAAGGTATTTGGTCCGGGCAACTGGTTCAATGCTAATCAGATTGCCTTGGTCGGCGAAATCGGCGCCACCGACGTCACCAACATGCCTTCGCACGCTACCTTGCGGTTGCAGGGTGATGGCACCGACACAAGCGGTGGTCCCGATGAACTCACCGGCGCGCTGCGTAATCCGGAAACCCAGGTCGATGGCTTTCCGACGCGTTTCTCATGGGGCTATCGCCTAGCTGCACGCGCCGACTACAACAACGCGTTCAACAGCTCGTTCACCCTGTCGCCACGCGTCGCATTCAATCATGACGTGCACGGTATTTCGCCGGGGCCGGGTGGCAACTTCATCCAGGGTCGCAAGTCGATCACGCTTGGCATGGAAGCGAATTATCTGAATCAGTGGTCGGTCGATCTGAGCTATACGAATTACTTCGGCGCGGGCGAATTGAATCTGATCAATGATCGCGATTTCCTTGCGTTCGTCGTCAAGTACGCGTTCTGAGCCGAATGCATCTGCAAGCAAATAACGTAGTGGAGGGGTAATTATGTTTAGCCTGAAAAAGACCGCAACTGCAACGTTGCTGGCATTGGCGATGATCTCCACCGGGGCGCTCGCCAAGGGCAGCCCGCAGGATGTCGCCAAGCTCGGTGTCAAAGGTACGCCACTGACGCCGACCGGCGCCGAGCGCGCGGGTAACAAGGACGGCACGATCCCGGCATGGGACGGCGGCATTACGCAGCCGCCGACGGGCTACAAAGTGGGCGATCATCATCAGGATCCGTTTGTCGGCGACAAACCGCTGCTCACCATCACGCTGGAAAATTACAAGCAGTACGCTGAAAAGCTGAATGCCGGCCAGATGGCGATGTTCGAAAAGTACAAAGACTACAAGATGCTGATCTACCCGACGCGTCGCAGTGCGGCATTCCCCGCGCGCACGTACGAAATGAGCATGAAGAATGCCGCCACCGGCGAGCTGATCGACGACGGCGACGGTGTCGATAATGTGGCGGAGGGAATCCCGTTCCCGATTCTCGACGCGGATGCGGGCAAAGCGGGTTACGAAGCCATCTGGAATCACAAGCTCAAGTATCGCGGCAGCGCCTTGTCACGTTGGGACGACACTGCCGTGCCGACGGCCAGCGGTGAATACCAGCTCGTGCGCATCAAGGAAGAACTGCTCGGCCTGTATTCCAAACCAGGCATCACCTTGAAGGACATCAACAACGTCCTGACCTACTTCTATCAGGAAGTGGTGTCGCCGCCGCGTCTGGCAGGTCAGGTTTTGTTGGTTCACGAAACCATGGATGCGAAAAAAGATCCGCGTCAGGCGTGGATCTACAACCCCGGTCAGCGTCGCGTGCGTCGCGCTCCAAACGTCGCGTACGACAATCCGGGTACCGCATCGGACGATCAGCGCACCGATGACATGTTCGACATGTTCAACGGCGCGATGGACAAGTTCGACTGGAAGCTGGTCGGCAAGAAAGAAATGTACGTGCCGTACAACTCCTACACCGTGCACAGCGACAAGGTCAGCGACAAGGATATCGTCAAGCCGGGCCATCTGAATCAGGATTTGCTGCGCTACGAATTGCATCGTGTGTATGTGGTCGAAGCCAAACTCAAGGCTGGCCAGCGCCACATCAACAATCGCCGCA
Organism: Pseudolysobacter antarcticus; assembly: GCF_004168365.1. Lineage (GTDB taxonomy): Bacteria > Pseudomonadota > Gammaproteobacteria > Xanthomonadales > Rhodanobacteraceae > Pseudolysobacter > Pseudolysobacter antarcticus. Next base: position 4,136,864 of record NZ_CP035704.1, on the reverse strand, counting down.
CGTTCTATCTGGATGAAGACAGCTGGCAGATTCTGGAAATCGAGCACTACGACAACCAGGATAAGCTGTGGCGCTACTCCGAAGCACCGACCGTGGTGTATTACGAAGTGCCGACCGTCATGAGCACGCTGGAAGTGCACTACGATCTCAAGTCCGGTCGTTACATCGTGCTTGGCCTGGACAATCAGGAGAAGATGTATGATTTCTCCTACCAGTCAACGCCGCAGAACTTCACCCCGGAATCGCTGCGTCAACGCGGCATCCAGTAAGGTTTGACGCAATAGAAGTTGTGTTCTTCGAACAGCCGCCCTTGTGGCGGCTGTTCGCGTATCGGACCTCGGCAAATGAGGTCGCTTTGTACGGAGAATTTCGAGATGTCGTTGCAAACCCCGCGTCCGTCGCCAGGCAAAAAAATCCTGTGCATGAGTTTGCTGCTGGCATCAAGTTTTGCGCTGCATGCCGCAACGACTGACAAGACCGCTGCGCCCGCGCCGGCGGATTCAGCGCCACCGTTCTGGCAGGATCCCAGCAGTCTGCCTGCGGAAATTCTGCCACGCGTCAATCAAGGCCTGTTCACCGCACTGGCGCAAATGGAAAGTGGTTTTGTTGCGGTTGGCGAGCGTGGTCAGATCGCGCTTTCCAGTGATGGCAAAAACTGGAAGCAGGCCGAAGCAGTACCGACCCGCGCCACGCTGACTTCGGTCACGGCGATCGGCATGCAGCTGTGGGCGGTGGGTCACGATGGCGTGATCGTATACAGCGCCGATGCCGGTCAGCACTGGCAATTGCAGCGCAGTGATCCATTGAAAAAATCCGAGGCCGCAGGCCGCTCCGGACGCGCTGCCTCGCAGGGTGCGCCATTGTTGAGTGTGTTGTTTCTGGACGTCAATACCGGTTTCGCGGTGGGCGGCTACTGCCAGTTTCTCGGTACGCGCGACGGTGGTAAAACCTGGACGCCGATCGACCTGAAAGCGCTGGTTGAACATCCGGCATCTGGCAAAGTCGCCGCAAGCAAGAATGCCGACAAGCCACTGGTTTTCAGCAAGGAACAGCTGGCGCTGGAGGACGAGGCCGACCCGCACTTGAACAGCATCGTCGCCACCAGTGACGGTTCGTTGTTGATCGCGGCAGAACGCGGCACGGTGTATCGCTCGACCGATCACGGCGAGCATTGGCAGAAACTGAAATTGCCGTACGACGGATCAATGTTCGGTGCGATCGGCTTCGAAGGCAAACACGTTCTGGTATTCGGTTTGCGCGGGCATGTGTACGAATCGCGCAATCTCGGGGATGAATGGAGCGAGGTCAAAACCGGCACATCCTTGAGTCTGCTCGGTGGTCGCGGGCTGGCCAATGGCGGTGCGATTCTGTCCGGCGCGAACGGACTGCTGCTGTTGCGCAAGAGTGCCAGTGAGGCCTTCCAGATTCTCACCGATGCGAGTGCCGGTTCGATCAGTGCTGCGCTGCCGGTTGGTGATGCGCAGGATCTCGTAATCGCTGCGGAAAACGGCGTCAGCCGGTTTGTACCGCAATAGCCGCCAAAAAATAGCAAACACGCGCAATCGTTCAGAAGTAACGCAATGACAAGGGTCTCGGCATGAATCCGTCTGCAAATACATCCCACTCCGCACCGGGTTTTGTGCATCGTCTGGCCGAAAAACTGGTCTTTGGCAATCGCCTGGTCGTGCTGGTTCTGTTCCTGCTGATCACGCTGGCAATGACCTATTTTGCGGCGCAGCTGAAGGTCGATGCGGGTTTCAAGAAGCAGATCCCGCTGCAGCATGAATACATGCAGACCTTCCTCGATTACGAGCGCGATTTCGGCGGCGCCAATCGTGTGCTGATCGCGGTGATGGACAAGAGCGGCAACATGTTCAACCAGCCGTTCTTCCAGACGATGGAGAACATTACCAAGGACGCGAAAACCATCGACTCGGTCGATGATGCGCGGCTGCGTTCGATCTTTACTCCGAATGTGCGTTTTGTCGAAGTGGTCGAGGACGGTTTTGCCGGTGGCAACGTCATCCCCGCCAACTTCACGCCGAACGAACCCGGCTTCGAGGCGACGCAGGCACAGTTCGATATCATTCGCGCGAATATCGAAAAGGCCAACATCGTTGGTCGACTGGTTGCCAAGGATTTTTCCGGCGCGATGGTCTGGGTCGATCTCGTTCCCGAGGATGCCGAACACGGCGTCAAGCTCGACTACAACAACATCAGCCATCAGCTCGACGCCATTCGCGCCAAGTACGAAAACGAACACACCACGGTCGCGATCATCGGCTTCGCCAAGATGGTCGGCGACATCACCGACGGCGCCCGTTCGGTGATCTGGTTTTTCCTGATCACGATCGCGTTCACGTGGCTGTTGCTGTTCCTGTACTCCTCGTCGGTCAAGCTCGCGTCGCTGACGGTATTTTGTGCGCTGATCGCGGTGCTGTGGATGCTCGGCATGCTGCGCCTGCTCGGCTTCGGCATCGATCCGATGAACATGCTCACGCCGTTCCTGATCTTCGCGATTGCCGTGAGTCATGGCGAGCAGATGATCAATCGCTATCGTGGCGAAATCTTTTTTGGTGGCCTCGAAGAAGGCAGTGTCGAGGAATTGCGTGCGCGTCACGGCGTGGATGCGCGCACTGCTGCAACCCGGGCGTTCCGGGCGTTGCTGGTGCCTGGTTCGGTAGCGCTGATTGCCGGTTGCATCGGTTTTGCGACGATCCTGATCATTCCGATCCGCATCATTTTCGAGCTCGCGATTACCGCCACGGTCGGCGTGGCGATCACGATCCTGACCGACCTGATCCTGCTGCCCGTGCTGTTGTCGTTTTGCCGTCTGCGCAACCTCGAACGAAAGCGCGAATACCGCCTGCGTCAGCTCACCAAGTTCGACAAGATCTGGACTTTCATGGCGCGCTTCAGCCGCCCGGTGCCAGCCGCGATCATCATTCTTGTTGGCATCGCGATGTGGTTCTTCGCGTCGCAATACGGCCACAAGGTGATGATCGGCGACGCGCAGAAAGGTGTGGCCGAGCTGCGTCCCGAAGCGCGCTACAACCGCGATGCGGTGCTGATCAGCGACAAGTTCGCGCTCGGTGTGGATATCCTCAGCGTGATTGCCGAAGCCGCGCCCTCGGCGTGCACATCGAGTTATCCGGTGATGGAAACCATCGACCGTTTTGCCTGGCATATGCGTAATGTCGAAGGCGTCGCGCAGGTCATGACCTTGCCGATGGCGGCGAAGATCGTCGCTGCGGGCTGGAACGAAGGCAATATCCGCTGGCGTGCGTTACCGCGTGATGGCGACACGCTGCGCCAGGTCACGCAGGGTTTCGAAACCGACTCGGGCCTGCTCAACGCCGACTGCAGCGCGATGCCGATCATGATGTTCCTGACTGATCATCGCGCGACGACGATCGATCGTGTGGTTGGCGCGGTGAAAAAATTCCGCGAGGACAATCACATCTGGTCGGGTGGCAATGTGAATCTGCGTTTGCAACTGGCCGAAGCCGCCAAGGCTGGCGGTGCGCCGAGCGATCAGCTCAATCTGCGTCTGGCCACCGGCAACGTCGGCGTGCTCGCGGCGATCAACGACAAGGTGCGCGATGTCGACAGCATGATGTTGTACCTGTTGTATGCCGCGGTGTTCGTGATGTGCCTGCTGAGTTTCCGCAATCCCCTCGCCGCGCTGTGCATCGTGCTGCCGCTGGTGCTCGTGACCGAGCTCGGCCACGCGCTGATGGTGCAACTTGATATCGGCAAGAAGACCAACACTCTCACCGTGATCGCGCTTGGCGTCGGTATCGGTGTGGACTATGCGATTTACATTTTTGCGCGCATGCGCGAGTCGATGAAGGCTGGTCGCACACTCACCGAATCGTATTTCGGCGCGCTCAAAACCACCGGCATCGCGATCTTCTACACCGCACTCACCTTGGCCGTTGGCGTCGGCACGTGGGTATTCTCGGATCTGAAATTCCAGGCTGATATGGGCGTGATGCTGACTTTCATGTTCGTCGTCAACATGATCGCCGCGATGGTGTTCCTACCCGCGCTGTGCCGCTGGTTGCTGCGGCCGTTCGAGAAAGGCTAGTACGAAATGTGCGTGGCAACGAGCGACGTTGCCGCGCGACTTTCAGGTTCCAGCGAGAGCTGGATTCAATTCGCAGACATGCCGATCGGTGACTAATGTCGCCTTGTTTCAGCTATCGGCGGTTGCCTCGGTGAGCTGCGATCAATAGCTCACACCAAGACGGCGCATTACTTTGGCAATGAGCCACAACGGCCCGATCAGCAGATACGCCATGTCGGTCAGGAACGATGGTTTTTTGCCTTCGATCTTGTGGCCGACAAATTGTGCGATCCATGCGATCACGAATACGCCCAGCGCAATCTGCCACAACGCGGTCGGGCCGACGCTGCGATAGAGAGCTTCGCTGAGCAAGCCGAATACTGCGAAAACCACGAGCATGCCGAACGCGAGTGCGCGCGACAGTCGCATGTAGAACGCGAACGAAAAAAACATCGCGACCGCCGCCCACAAGCCGGGTCGCCCGATCATCGCCGGCACCGGCACGGCCCACAGGCCTGCGATCACCGTCCACAGGATTGCCGGCACGCAAATCCAGTGGATCAGAATATTGGTTGGATTGCGGTGATCCTCGCTGTAATTGCCGAGCCACGCATCGACCGGGCGGCGCACAGGAATGTCATCGTGTTGATCGAGCTGGCTATCGTTGGTGGCTTGCATGGACGGTCTCCGAATTGACTTGAAGAGTGTAGCGCTGCGGCGTCTCGGCCGCACGATACGCGCTGCCTCAATCGAGCTGGATTTGCGCGAGACGTTGTAACGCCTCGGCGTATTTTGCGGCGGTGCCGGTGATCACTGGCGTCGGCAATTTCGGGCCAGGCGCCTGCTTGTTCCAGCCCAGTGTTTCAAGATAATCGCGCACGAATTGCTTGTCGTAACTTGGCGGGCTGATGCCGATCTGGTATTGCTCAGCAGGCCAGAAACGCGACGAATCCGGCGTCAGCATTTCGTCCATCACGTACAACTTGCCATCGACATCGGTGCCGAATTCGAATTTGGTATCGGCAATAATGATGCCGCGCTCAAGCGCAAACGCGGCGGCATATCGATACAGCGCCAAGGTCGCCGTGCGCACCTGTTCGGCCAGCTCGGCGCCGATGGTCGCGACCACACTATCGAAGGAAATATTTTCATCGTGATCACCAACTGCGGCTTTCGACGATGGCGTGAAAATCGGTTCAGGCAATTGTTCGGCCTGGCGCAAGCCGGCGGCCAAGGTGATGCCGCAAAGCTTGCCGCTGGCCTGATAATCCTTCCAGCCCGAGCCGATCAAATAACCGCGCGCGATCGCCTCGACCGGCACCGGCTTGAGTCGTTTGCTGATCACGCTGCGGCGCGCATACAGCGCGGCATCGACACCGTGCGGCAACACGCTCGCGACTGATTTGTGCGTTAGATGGTTCGGCATCACCTGCGCAGTCTTGTCGAACCAGAAGTTCGAAATCTGCGTGAGCATTTCGCCCTTGCCCGGAATGGGATCGGGCAAAACCACGTCGAATGCGGATAGCCGGTCGGTCGCCACAATCAGCAATTCGTCGGCCGAAAGCGCAAACACATCGCGCACCTTGCCGCGATGAATCAGGTTGAGGCCAGGCAGCTCGGAGTTCAGCAAAGTGGTGGGCACAGTCGGTATCCGCGGGTTGGATAAGGGCGATATTGTAGCGGCTGCGGCGCGAATTCATGTGCGCAGCGCGCAGTCTTGCTAAAATCGCGGTTCTACTCCCCGATTCGAATCCGATGCCGCGCTCTGTCTCGATCAATTTGCGCAAGGTAATGCTGTTGCCCGTTTCATACGATCTCGCCGAAACCCATTCGGCGCGGCGGTGCCGCGCGTGAATTTCATCGGCAAGATCATCGGCGGACTGGTCGGTTTGTTTCTGTTCAAGGGCCAGCCGTTTGGCATCGTGCTCGGCATCGCGATCGGTCACATGTTCGATGCCAACGCCATGCAGTTTGGTGGCTTCCGCAAGGCGGCACCACGTTCATTCATAGAACCGCTATTCGCGCTGGCCGGTGCTTTGTGCAAATCCGACGGTTTTGTCTCGCAGAGTGAAATCAACGCGACCGAGGCCTTGATGGGTCGGTTGCAGCTAGATGCGGCGCAACGCCAGCACGCGATCGGCCGTTTCACGCTCGGCAAGCAGGATGGTTTCGAGGTGCGTGAGTCGATCGCCGAGTTGCGCACGTGGTGTCGCGGGCGGCGCGATCTGGCGTTCCTGCTGCTCGACATGCTGCTCGATATCATCTACGCCGAGGGCGCGCTGGCCGCAGCCAAACTGAGCCTGCTGCGTAGCTTGTGTCATCAATTGAATGTCAGCGAACAGGAGCTCGCCGCGATCTCGGCGATGAAAGGCTACGCCTACGGCGGCGCGCGCAACAATAGCTACAGCAATACCCAGCAGAGTTATGGCGATCACGGCCGCAGCGCGCCGAATCGCGTGACGAACGAACCTGATCCGTACGCGGTTCTCGGCATCACGCGCGACGCCGACGGGCGCACGCTCAAGCACGCCTATCGCAAACTCATGAGCCAGTATCATCCCGACAAGCTCGGCGACGTACCGGCCGAAATGAAACGTCGATCAGAAATGCGCGCGACCGAAATCAACGCCGCGTACGAGAAGATCAAGCACGAGCGCGGCATCAAATAAACTACGCCACATTCACGATGTGCATCACGGAGACAGTATGAGCAAGCAGCCCAACGTCATCGCCCCGTCCATTCTTTCGGCGGATTTTGCGCGCCTCGGCGAAGACGTGCGCAACGTGCTCGCGGCTGGCGCCGAATGGGTGCATTTCGATGTGATGGATAACCATTACGTGCCCAATCTGACGATCGGTCCGTTGATCTGCGAAGCGCTGCGCAAGCACGGCATCACCGCACCGATCGACGTGCATCTGATGGTCAAGCCAGTGGATCGGATCATTCCGGATTTCGCCGCGGCTGGTGCCACCTCGATCAGCTTTCATCCCGAGGCCAGCGAGCATGTCGATCGCACGATCCAGTTGATTCGCGACAGCGGTTGCAAACCCGGACTGGTTTTCAATCCAGCGACGCCGCTCGACTATCTGGATTTCGTGCTGCACAAACTCGACCTGGTGTTGATCATGTCGGTCAATCCAGGCTTCGGTGGCCAGAGTTTTATTCCGACCGCACTGGAAAAATTACGCCGCGTGCGCGAGATGATTGATCGCAGCGGTCGCGATATCCGGCTAGAAGTCGACGGCGGCGTCAAGGTCGACAACATCGCCGAAATCGCGCGCGCCGGTGCCGATACCTTTGTCGCTGGCTCCGCGATCTTCGGCAAGCCCGACTACGCTGCGGTGATCGCCGCGATGCAAGCGCAGATCGCTGCCGCGCACGGCTGAATCACCCCGCGCGTCACAAATCGTCGACGCTCAAATCACCTGCCAAGCCGGATCGGCCTGGGTCGATGTCCGTGGTTTGGCCGGTGCATTTTTTTCGCATCGGAGTGTTGTGCGGAGCGGCAAGCTGGGCGACGAATATTCGGTGTCATCAGCACTCGACTGCGAGCTGGAAAAACCCGCGCAACCATCGCGCCAGTTGCTATCCACACTTGCGCGCAGGGCCAGAAAATCGGGAGGCAGGCAAACGTCCATCGTAGTTTTCTCGTGAGGTTTGTGGGTGATTAAAAGCGCAGGCAGACCAGTATTCCGAGCAGCAGGCTGAGCAGCGCAAAACACGTGCGTAGCGGCTCGAAGCTGCGTTGCAACTCGCTGTTCGGTTTGTTCGTTTCGTTCGACATTTCGATTTCCCGATCGCGATCATTCGTCGCGTGTTGCCAGTACAACGCGGGTCGTGGCCGCAGCGCTGACACGAATGCGGCGGATTGCCGACAAGTTGTGGCAGCTTGCGGGCAAATCCGTCGTACCCATTGCGCTCACGCAGCTACGCTACGTAAGCTGCCGGCACGATCAACTCGCGGAGCAAGTCATGGCCCGTTCCATCGCCATCGTCGAAGACGAACCCAGCATCCGCGCCAACTACGTCGAGGCGCTCACGCGTTTCGGTTATCAGGTGCAAGGGTATGCCACGCGCTCGGAAGCAAGCCGTGCGTTCAACCTGCGCCTGCCCGAGCTCGTGATCATCGACATCGGCCTTGGCGACGAGCCTGAAGGCGGCTTCGAACTGTGCCGCGAATTACGCGCGAAAGCGGCATTGTTGCCGATCATTTTCCTGACCGCGCGCGACTCCGATCTCGACATCATTTCCGGCCTGCGTCTCGGTGCCGACGATTACCTGACCAAGGACATCAGCCTGCATCATCTGTCCGCGCGCATCAGTGCGCTGTTTCGCCGGCTTGATGCGCTGAGCAAACCGATGAACAAGGAAACTGTGGTCGAACAAGGCCCGCTGCGCCTTGAGGCCGAGCGCATGCGCGTGAGCTGGAACGGCCAAGAAATTCCGCTGACCGTGACCGAGTTCTGGATGGTGCACATCCTCGTGCGTTTTCCCGGCCATGTGAAAAATCGCGACCAGCTTATGCGCGAGGCACAAGTCGTGGTCGACGATGCCACGATCACCTCGCACATCAAGCGCATCCGCAAGAAATTCATCGCCCTCGCGCCCGAGTTCGACGCGATCGAAACCGTGCATGGCGTCGGTTATCGCTGGCGCGTTTAGTCACGCGCTAGCGGCATTGCCATAACATCGACGTACAGTCTAAAAATCGAATTCCGATTTCCCATCTATACGTTTATACGTCTACTAGTCTATGTCGCTGCGTTACAAACTCCTGCTGATCGCACTCTCGACCCTAGCCTTGCCGCTGGCCGGCTGGCTGTTCGTGCGGCAGATGGAAGAGTTGCTGCGCCACGGTCAGGAACAAGCCTTGACCGCCTCGGCCCAAGCGCTCGCGCGCAGCCTGGTCGCATCGAAGATCGCCTTGCCGCAAGGTCAGGGTTTGTATGTGCACCCGCTGACCACGCGCATCACGCTCGATGGTTACGCCGACGACTGGAAACTGCTGTTGCCGTATGCACAAAATCTTGGCCCAATTGACGATGCGCAGAAACTGCGCGTGGTGTTCGCATCCGATCGCGACTGGTTGTACCTGCTTGCCGAGGTGCATGACGCAACGCGCATTCGCGTGGATTCGCACGACACAAGCGCAGCGTCGAGCGATCATCTCAATCTGAGCATGGCGCGCGGCGAAAGCACGCGCAGTTATCTGCTCGCCAGCGCGGCGCCTGGATCCTTCGAAGCAGCGGTGACGGATGGCGTCGAGGGTTCCGTTCTGCCGAAAGTGCTGAGCGGCGAATGGCAGGAAGACGGCGCGGGTTATCGCATCGAAATGCGCATGCCGCTGTCGCAGGCGCCAGACCGGATAGCACTTAGCGTATTCGATGCCGCGGGGCGAGGCGATGTGGCCGTCGCATCGGCTGATCCACAAGACGCGGAGCTGCATCCACTGCTGCGCTATTCGCGTGCGCGAGCGGATGATCTCGCGCTGTATGCGCCGCAGGATGTGCGTGTGCGCCTGCTCAGCAACGATGGCTGGGTGCTCGCGAAAAGCGGCGAGCTGGCCCCAGCAAATACCGAAAGCTCGCGCAGGCGATGGTTCGAAAGCCTGATTTATCGCGGCCTGCTCGCACCCGGTCTGACCGCCGCACAAGATTTTGCGTTCGGCCTGCCGCGCTTGAACGCCACCGAAGTCTGGCAGGCGTTATCGGGGGTTGCAGCGACGGCATGGCATCCATCCGAGCGCGAGGGTAGCGTCGTGCTTGCCGCCGCCGTGCCGCTACGTGTGCAGGGCGAAATTCGCGGCGCGTTGCTGCTCGAACAGTCCGGTGATGCGTTGCCGATCCTGACCAATCGCGCGTTGCTCGGCCTGATGGGCGCGAGCCTGCTGGCATTGCTGGTGGCGGGCGGTGTGCTGTTTCTGTTCGCGAGCGTGTTGAGCCTGCGCATTCGTCGCCTGCGCGATGCGGCCGAACGCGCGGTGCGGACGTCTGGACGTCTGGACGGCCGTTTGCCGTTGTCTGATGCGCGCGATGAACTCGGTGATCTGTCGCGCAGCTTCGGCAAATTGCTGGATGAAGTGGCCGCCTATACCGACTATCTACGCACGCTCGCGAGCAAACTTTCGCACGAGCTCAACACGCCGCTGGCGATCGTGAAATCGTCGCTGGACAATCTCGACCATCAATCGCTCACGCCCGCGGCGCGCACCTATATCGGGCGTGCGCGCGACGGTGCGGAGCGCCTCGGTGCGATCGTGCGCGCGATGCGCGAAGCCAGCCGTCTGGAGCGTGCGATCGCGATGAGCGATGGCGAGGATTTCGATCTTGCCGCCGTGCTGCGCGGTTGTGTCGAAGCGTACCGTCCGCTCGCCGGCACGCGCGAGTTCAGCTGTGATCTGCCGGACGCGCCGTTGACGCTGCACGGGGCGCCCGAAATGATTGCGCAGGCGCTGGATAAATTGTTCGACAACGCGCTGTCGTTCACGCCCGAAAACGGTTGGATTCGCGTCACGCTCTGCGCGCTCGATGACGGCGCGGTAATCACGATGGCGAACCAGGGCCCGCTGTTGCCACCGGCGATGCAGGAGCATCTGTTTGAATCGTTGGTCAGCGTGCGTGAGCAGGGCAGCGCACGCGGCAGTGGCAACGCGCCTCACCTCGGATTGGGTTTGTCGGTGGTGCGACTGGTCGCCGAGCTGCATCGCGGCACGGCCAGCGCCAGCAACCTAACCGACGGCAGCGGCGTGGAATTTCGCATCACGCTGCACAGCCTGGCGCGACGACGCTTGAGCGATCCGAGCTAGACGAACTAGCATGCGTTTTTTGCGACGCCGCCGATGGCGTCGTCGCGATGGAGAATCACTCAGATCCGTTCCAATGCCATTGGCTCATGCCAACGGCACAACGCGGTTTGCGCGATCAATGTTTTTCCACGTTGCTGGATTTCGCCGGCGCCGGCTGCATCGTGATTGGCGTTTGCGATGCATTGGCCTTGGCCGCGGCGGCCACCGGCAGCGAACCTACCTTGCCGACCGTGACATGTCCGGTGATTTGGCCGATCAGTTCGTCGCGCTGCTTGTTCATGCGATCAAAATAGACACTGCCGATTTCGGGCAATCCGCCATTGTCGCCTGCCGTCGTAACCGTAACATTACCGACAAAACCGAGATGCGAGCCACCAACTTCTGCCAAGTCTTGTTGGTAACGTACGAGCGCACGTCGCAGTGAGACCTTGTCGCCATATTTTGCATCGAGCTCCTGCCACAAGACTTCGGCTTGCGTGCGTTGCTCGGCATTCAATTCCGCTGAGGCGAGTTGAAAAGTATGTTCGGCCAGATCGTCGTGCGTTTGAGCTGCGACACGCAACCAAGCCACGCCGCGCACCTTGTCGACGGGAATGCCGATGCCGTTGAAATACATGATACCGACGTTGTATTGCGAAATTTTGTCGGCCCAATAACCGGAGACTTCAAACATTTCCACAGCGGCACGATAGTCCTTGTTTCTGAGGTAAAACTGCCCCTTGGATTCGAAGTATTTTCCGGGGAAAAACCTCGATGGGAAATCATCGCTGATGAAATATGGCATTGCTGCCGCCGATACACTCCAGGCAAGCGCCAGGCCAATCCACAAATAACGAGTGCGCATAGGGTCCTCCTCATATAACTGTTGAAGCCAGTAACAGTAACCACCGAGTCGCAGATCAAACATCAATGTGAATCGTCGCTATCCTTTGCCTAAATTGTGGCGACTCGTTTGATCATCGATCATCGTTGCTGAATACATGTACGAAACATAACGTAGTTAGGGTTGCGCGTCGATGAGAACTCCTGCGATTTACATTCTTTTATATAACGACACAATTGAGCAAGGATTTCTAGGCATTTATCGAAGACAACTTCGGCCATGCGCATGTGGATGTTGGTGCAATAGAGTCGATCACTGCGCCAGCTGAAAACAAAACTGACGCGACTAAAAATCCACCTGCAACACCGCCAAAGCAATAACGCGCTGACCCGAATGGAGGCGGGCGCGAGCCTGCATCCCGACAAATGCGAGCGTCGCACCGAGCAACGCACAACCATCCGCGCTGTCGCGATGCCGTACAAATTGCTATCGTCTGCGGCCCGATGGCTGACAGATGGCAATGCCGTGATCTCGCAGGAAGAATTCAACACACTCGCCGCGCTCGGCCACAATCGTATTCCTGTGGTGCGGGAGATTTTGTCGGATCTCGATACGCCGCTTTCGGTTTACCTGAAACTGGCCGATGGGCCGTATTCTTATCTGTTCGAGTCGGTCGAGGGCGGCGCGCGTTGGGGGCGCTACTCAATCATTGGCCTGCCAGCGCGGCGCGTTATCCGGGTCTACGGGCATCGTTTGACGATCACGGAAGAGGGCGAGACCGTCGAGGATCGCGAGGTCGCCGATCCGCTTGCCGAACTGGTGCGTATCAAGGCGATGTACAACGTCCCGCAGATCGAGGGTTTGCCGAAATTCAGCGGTGGCCTGGTCGGTTATTTCGGCTACGAATGTGCCAGCTACATCGAACCGAAGATCAAGGCCGACGCCAATCCGGATCAGCTCGGCATGCCGGATATCTGCCTGATGCTGGCCGAAGAGCTGGCCGTGTTCGACAACCTCAAGGGCAAACTTTATCTGATCGTCAACGTTGATCCGGCTGATCCACGTGCTTATGCACGCGCCTTGCGTCGGCTCGATGGACTGGTTCATCGATTGCGCTCCGGTAGCGCGGCGTATCCGGATTTTGTCGCGCCCGAGGCGATTGACGAGTCGCATTTCATTTCCAGTTTTCCGAAGGACGACTACCTCGCGGCGGTGGAAAAGGCCAAACAATACGTCTACGCCGGCGACGTGTTTCAGGTGCAGATCAGCCAGCGTCTTTCGGTGCCGTTTCGCTCACGTCCGCTCGATGTGTATCGCGCGTTGCGTGCGTTGAATCCATCGCCGTACATGTATTTTCTCGATCTCGGTGGCGAGCAGATAATTGGTTCGTCACCGGAAATCCTGGTGCGCGCGCAAGCCGGTCAGGTGGTATTGCGGCCGATCGCCGGTACGCGCCGCCGCGGACGCAACGAGCAAGACGATATCGCGATGGAACAGGAACTGCTGAGTGATCCGAAAGAGCGCGCCGAACATCTGATGCTGATCGATCTCGGCCGCAATGACGTTGGCAGAATCGCCGAGATCGGCAGCGTCAAACTCACCGCCAACATGATTGTCGAGCGTTATTCGCACGTCATGCATATCGTGTCCGAGGTGGTCGGCAAATTGAAATCCGGACTGAGTTTCATGGATGTGTTCCGCGCCACGTTCCCGGCTGGCACGCTAACCGGCGCACCCAAGGTACGCGCGATGCAGGTGATCGCCGAACTCGAAACCGTCAAACGCGGTGTGTATGGCGGGGCGATCGGCTACTGGAACTGGCAGGACGAGGCTGATCTGGCCATCGCCATCCGCACCGCCATCGTCAAGGACGGCCAGTTGCACGTGCAAGCCGCCGGTGGTGTGGTTGCCGATTCAATTGCCGAGCAAGAGTGGCAGGAAACCATGAACAAGGGCCGAGCGCTGTTTCGCGCTGTGGCGCAGGCGATGGCAGGGCTTTGATGCAAAGCCGGATTTGCGGAATCACCGGCTGTGGTGTCGCGCGCCATATCCGAAATCAGAAAAATTGAAACCCACCATACGTGGCCGTGGATAGCAGCAGATGGATCTGCTCCGCGTGCGCAGCCTGTACAATTTGGATCGCACTGCTGCGGATTTCCGGGATCGCCGTGCATTCCCAGACATTGCCGAGCAATGACGTGCCGAGCAGCCGGATATTCGGCCAGTCGTTGCCCTCCCTGCGGCACAGTGCCCCCATTTCTTGGTGCAGCGAGTGGTTTGACAGTCGCATACGGCACGTGGCGACGGCATACGATTTCACTCGATCCGTCATAGTCGTGTTGGCGAAGACCTTACGCCTCAGCGATGGCCGCAATCGAAACCTTCAGCCCCGCAATGCGTGCGGGCAATTTGGCGCCTTGGCGAGCGGGCGGGTCGACGGGAAACCACTTGAGCCACTCTTCGTTCATGCCGGCGAAATCGTCTTCATCGGCCAGCACGACGGTGACGCTGACAAGCTTGTCCAGCGAGCTGCCAGCTTCCTCCAGGATGGCCTGAATATTGGTCAGACACTGGCGTGTCTGCTCCTGGATCGTGCTGCCTTTGAAAGCGCCGGTGACGGGATCGGTTGGTGCCGTGCCGGACACAAATACAAGCCCGGCGGCTTTGACCGCCTGGCTGTACATCGGCGGCGGCTTCGCCGCTTTTGCCGTGAACACAATTTGACGTGCCATGTTGTTTCCTTCAAGCAGATGGGTATGCGATCGAATAATCAGGTTGCGCTTGCGTTCGGGGCGTCGGGCCGCGTCAGGCACTCGCGCATTTTTGCATACAGCGGAGTGAGCGTGGCTATTTCATAGCAAGCTGCGATTTCTGCATACGTGGTCTGAAAGTCTTCATAGCTGCGCCCGCGCCAAAGGCGACCCGCCGGATCGATAACCAGAGAATGACCGACGCCGCCGCGGAATATTTGCGAGCCGTCTGTGCCGGTGAAAACTCGACACGTCCAAGGGCGCTCCTCGGGATGGCAGGCCATATAGGTTTCTATCTCGATGATCAAACGCGCGAAAAGCTCCGCTCGTGCGGAAGGTTCGCTGCGCAACGTCAATGCAATCGCATCGCCGAGCATCGCATCCGCTGGTGACGAGAGAACGAAAGATTGCAGCTCTGAGGTGGCGGGTAAATCGATCACGCGCAGCGGCCGGAGACGTCGAATATTCTCACCTCACCCGCGCCGCGCCGCCTCGATTAAAGCGATGTCGATCTTCGTCATTTGCATCATCGCGTCGAACGCGCGCTTGGCAGCCGCGGGATCGGGATCGATGATCGCCTTGCTCAGCGCGATCGGCGTGATCTGCCAGGACAATCCCCATTTATCCTTGCACCAGCCGCACGCACTCTCCTGGCCGCCGTGGCCAATAATCGCGTTCCAGTATCGATCCGTTTCGGCCTGGTCAATAGTCGCGACCTGAAACGAGAATGCCTCGTTGTGCTTGATCGCGGACCCGCCATTAAGCCCGAGGCACGAAACACCCATCACGCTAAATTCGACGGTCAATACGTCGCCTTTCTTTCCGGCCGGATAATCTCCGGGCGCGTGATGTACCGCATGGACCGACGAGTCGGGAAAAATGCTCGCATAAAACCGCGCCGCGTCTTCGGCGTCGCGATCGTACCAAAGACAAATGGTGTTCTTTGCTGACTTGATCATGTCACTTCTCCATCGATCTGAGCCACCGGCGGACGGAGTCGAACATGCGCTCGTAGTCCCAAGTCTGGCTCTGTTGAATTTTTCAGTTGTAGTTACGATTCTGCAGAAAGATGTTCAATCCGCTGCCCGTCGAATTTGGAGGCCCGCCGGTCAGACGATAGGCTGCAGAAACATCCGTGCATACGCGACGAACGCCATGACGAGTCCGAGCACGCCGCTCAGAATCATCGGTGTGACCTCACGGTATTTGATATGCACCCCGATGAACACGATGCTCTCGATCGCCAAGACCGTGGCAGCGACAATCGTCAGCGACGGCTGCCAATGGAATGCGGCGGGAACGATGAGTCCGACCGTGCACACGACTTCCAGAATGCCCAGCGCCATCCACGCTTGCCGCGGCAGTGCGCCAAACGATGGAACATCTTGGCTTATCTTGTCGAACATGAAGACCTTCATGACGCCCGACGATCCGTACAGGAAAGCGGCGAGCACTTGCAGAACCCATAGCAGGATGTTCATCGTTTGCCTCTCGGTTTGCCTCTCGGTCTTGCAAAGACTATCGCAAGTCCAGCGAGCTTGGTCACGTGTTGTTTCCAACGAGGTCTGACGGCGTAGCCATTTGCAGTGGTCCGCTCGAGCGAATATTTAGGTTGCAAAGCTTATGACGACTGAAGATATCGACAGGAGTACCACGGCGCAACTAGTCGTAAAACCAAGATGACGCTGCGTTGACGACAGATTTGCCTTGTACCGAAATATTACGATTAGTAAAGGAACCTAGGTACAAGATGAGAAGTAGCCAACCACAAATGCGCCTTCAAGATTTTCGTAGCGCACCGGATTTGAAGGGGCGGCAAAATAATTCCAAAGATATTGCGCCTGAGCACACATTGCCAAACAACAGATGCCACATGCCGTGTAGATGAGGCGACGTCCCCCCAAGATTGAGTAGCAAGGCGCATTAGAGTCCAATCCCAACGACAAGGAGATTGGACGTGAAGAAGCGTTTTTCGGAAGAACAGATCATTGGCTTTTTGCGTGAAGCGGAAGCGGGCCTTTCGGTAAAGGACCTGTGTCGGCGGCACGGCTTCTCAGAGGCGAGCTACTACCTGTGGCGCAGCAAATTTGGCGGCATGAGAGTCCCGGAGGCCAAGCGCCTGCGTGAGCTGGAGACGGAGAATACGCGGCTGAAGAAGTTGCTGGCCGAGTCGATGCTGGAGATCGAAATCACGCGGGAAATCCTGAGAAAAAAGTGGTGAGCGCACCGGCACGTCGGCTGGCGGTGCGGCAGATAGTGGATCAGGGGCTGAGTGAGCGCAGGGCCTTGCGGGTGATGCGCATGAGCGCCAGTGCGTTGCGCTATGAACCGGCGCCGGACCGCAACGTGGCGTTGCGTGAGCACATTCTTGGCCTGGCACATCGACATACGCGCTATGGCGCCGGGATGATCTACCTGAAGCTGCGTCAGGCGGGTCTGCGGGTCAATCACAAACGGGTTGATCGGCTGTACGCCCTGGCGAAGCTGCAGGTGAAGCGGCGCAAGCGCAAAAAGGTGCCTGTGGCCGAACGTCAGCCGCTGGTGCGTCCGCTGGCCGCGAACCAGGTGTGGTCAATGGATTTCGTGTTTGATCGTACCGCCGAGGGGCGCGTGATCAAATGCCTGACGATCGTCGATGACGCCACGCATGAGTCTGTCGCCATCGTGCCGGAGCGTGCGATCGGCGGACATCCGCTGACGCGCATCCTGGATCAGCTTCGCAGTACCCGCGGGCTGCCCAAGGTGATTCGCACGGACAATGGCAAGGAGTTTTGTAGCCGTGCCATGGTGGTCTGGGCACACGCGCGTGGCGTGACCCTGCGCTTGATCGAACCCGGCAAGCCGAATCAAAACGCCTACATCGAATCGTTCAATGGCCGGTTTCGCGATGAATGCTTGAACGAGCACTGGTTCACGAGCATGGCCCACGCCAAGGTCGTGATCGAAGCGTGGCGCCGCGAATACAACCAGGAGCGACCGAAGAAAGGTCTTGGCGGGATGACGCCTGCTGCCTATGCAAAACAGATGGCTGAAAGAACAGTTACGATAACCACCGGACTCTAAAGCTGGTCGCTACTCAAAGCGGGGGGACGTCGGAGGAGCGGGCGCATTTCTTCGGATCCGACCTTTGAATTAACGCGCCGCGCGAGGCGGCTGGAAGTCGCGGCTACCGAGGAGTCTGCCAATCATGGTCGAGCGCTTTACACCCAACGGGTGGCGTTCTTGGGAAATTCTGGACGCTGCACACGTACGACGCAGAATCGTTGCGAAGTAGGAGCCTGCATTACCACCCAGCGCTCGAGGCGGCTAACGACGCTAGCACCAAGTTTCTCCAGACGGGCTACTTCGGCGGGAATGTCATCGGTTTCAATGTCTATGTGGATACGGCTCTCGTGGTCGACGCGTTGAATTTGCACGATAGGCTCATCGGCTGGTGTCTCCAGCATGCAGTAGTTGCCACGAGTGCCAGGGTGCTCAGCATCCACCGCGCGACCCAATGCCCCAGCCCAGAAGCTGGCCGCCTGATCAATATCGGGTGTGTTGCAATCGATTAGCAGCGCGCAAAGTCGAGAGTGATGCATATCTTCCTCCAAGGTTGAATATTGAGCGACTCTTCGAGCTCGTGGGGAAAGTCAGTGCAGCTCCGGGTTGGGCTCTGGAGCGTGTTTTGGCGCCTAACGAAGCTGTAGAAAAACTGGCCCCGATCTTGCTCGCAAGAAGCGAGATGATCAAGGGAGTCGGTGATGGCGCGCTACAAAGTGGTGGACATGAGTCCGCGGCTGTTGCCGGTGGATCTGGAAGCGCAGTTGCTACCGGGCTCGTTCGCCCACGCCGTGCATCACGTCGTCGACGCGCTGGACTTATCGCTGTTCGATGCGCACTACCGCAACGATGAGGTCGGTGCGTCGGCGCATGCGCCGGCGATGTTGCTCAAGGCAGTGCTGTTGGCCTACTCGCAAGGCATGATCAGCTCACGTGCGATCGAGCGCGCGTGCCGCGACAATGTTGTGTTCATCGCGATCACGGGCGATGCCAAGCCGCACTTCACCACGATCGCGGACTTCGTCAGCCGCTCGCGGGATGCGATCGCGTCGGTGTTCGGTCAGGTACTGACGCTGCTCGGCAAGGAAGGTCTGATCGGGCGAACCATGTTCGCCATCGACGGCGTCAAACTGCCGTCGAATGCCTCGAAGCACCGCTCCGGCACACGCGCGGAGTTTCTCGCGCAAGCACAGAAGATGGAGCGTGCCGCCAAGACCATGCTCGACCGTCATCAGGCCAACGATGCCGGCAGCGCCGAGACCGTCATGGATGCGAAGGCGACCGCACGCATCGAGCGCCTGACGAAGGAAGCAGCGAAGCTGCGCACGTGGCTAATCGAGAACCCCACCGACCGCGCCGGTACGCGCGGATCGATCCGTAAATCCAACCGCACCGACAACGCCTCGGCCAAGCTGGCTACCGACAAAGGGGTGATCCAAGGCTACTGCGGCGTCGCTGTCGTCGATGCTGCACATCAGGTCATTGTCGAGGCCTCGGCGCATGGCACCGGATCGGAACAAGAGCTGCTGCTGCCGGTGCTGGATGCCTGCGCCTATCAACGCAACGCCACCACGCTGATCACCGCCGATGCCGGTTATCACTGCGAAGCCAACCTCGCCGCACTGGCCGAACGCGGTATCGATGCATTGATTGCCGACAACCAGATGCGCCGTCGCGACGAACGGTTTGCCGAGCAGGGCAAACACACGAGCAAGCCCGATCCGCTTTACGACAAATCACGTCGAGCAAAGAAACCGCGCCTGTTTGGCAGCGAGGATTTCATCATCGCAGCAGATCATTCGCACGCCATCTGCCCGGCCGGTCAACGGCTGTATCGCAATGGCAAGGACTGCACCATCGGTAGTTACGCCGCCATCAAGTTCCGCGCGCCGGCAGCGACGTGCGAGCACTGCACACGACGAGCGCAATGCCTGCGCAAACCCGAGACGACACCGGCACGGCAAGTCGCCGTGCTCACGCGCAAAGCCATCGCCACGCACACGCAACGCATGCGCGAACGCATCGACAGTGACGAAGGCCGCGAACAGTATGGAAGACGCTTCGCCACGGTCGAGCCGGTGTTCGGTAACCTGCGCCACAACAAACGGCTCAACCGCTTCACCCTGCGTGGCCAGACAAAGGTGGATGGTCAATGGAAGCTGTTCGCTCTGGTGCACAACATCGAGAAGTGGGCGAACTACCGAAAAGCAGCATGAAGGCAACGGAAAAGCCCGCGCGCTTCGAGGGTTTTACGCATCAGGCAGCTATGGCCCGGATGCCGACGCGCACCACGAGCGCGTCGGCAGACAAACACCCTGACATGCAGCGTTCTCATATCGCCGCGAAGATCATCGCGCGTGCTCGAAAAGGGGTTTTTCTACAGCCTCAACGAAGCTGTAGAAAAACTGGCCCCGATCTTGCTCGCAAGAAGCGAGATGATCAAGGGAGTCGGTGATGGCGCGCTACAAAGTGGTGGACATGAGTCCGCGGCTGTTGCCGGTGGATCTGGAAGCGCAGTTGCTACCGGGCTCGTTCGCCCACGCCGTGCATCACGTCGTCGACGCGCTGGACTTATCGCTGTTCGATGCGCACTACCGCAACGATGAGGTCGGTGCGTCGGCGCATGCGCCGGCGATGTTGCTCAAGGCAGTGCTGTTGGCCTACTCGCAAGGCATGATCAGCTCACGTGCGATCGAGCGCGCGTGCCGCGACAATGTTGTGTTCATCGCGATCACGGGCGATGCCAAGCCGCACTTCACCACGATCGCGGACTTCGTCAGCCGCTCGCGGGATGCGATCGCGTCGGTGTTCGGTCAGGTACTGACGCTGCTCGGCAAGGAAGGTCTGATCGGGCGAACCATGTTCGCCATCGACGGCGTCAAACTGCCGTCGAATGCCTCGAAGCACCGCTCCGGCACACGCGCGGAGTTTCTCGCGCAAGCACAGAAGATGGAGCGTGCCGCCAAGACCATGCTCGACCGTCATCAGGCCAACGATGCCGGCAGCGCCGAGACCGTCATGGATGCGAAGGCGACCGCACGCATCGAGCGCCTGACGAAGGAAGCAGCGAAGCTGCGCACGTGGCTAATCGAGAACCCCACCGACCGCGCCGGTACGCGCGGATCGATCCGTAAATCCAACCGCACCGACAACGCCTCGGCCAAGCTGGCTACCGACAAAGGGGTGATCCAAGGCTACTGCGGCGTCGCTGTCGTCGATGCTGCACATCAGGTCATTGTCGAGGCCTCGGCGCATGGCACCGGATCGGAACAAGAGCTGCTGCTGCCGGTGCTGGATGCCTGCGCCTATCAACGCAACGCCACCACGCTGATCACCGCCGATGCCGGTTATCACTGCGAAGCCAACCTCGCCGCACTGGCCGAACGCGGTATCGATGCATTGATTGCCGACAACCAGATGCGCCGTCGCGACGAACGGTTTGCCGAGCAGGGCAAACACACGAGCAAGCCCGATCCGCTTTACGACAAATCACGTCGAGCAAAGAAACCGCGCCTGTTTGGCAGCGAGGATTTCATCATCGCAGCAGATCATTCGCACGCCATCTGCCCGGCCGGTCAACGGCTGTATCGCAATGGCAAGGACTGCACCATCGGTAGTTACGCCGCCATCAAGTTCCGCGCGCCGGCAGCGACGTGCGAGCACTGCACACGACGAGCGCAATGCCTGCGCAAACCCGAGACGACACCGGCACGGCAAGTCGCCGTGCTCACGCGCAAAGCCATCGCCACGCACACGCAACGCATGCGCGAACGCATCGACAGTGACGAAGGCCGCGAACAGTATGGAAGACGCTTCGCCACGGTCGAGCCGGTGTTCGGTAACCTGCGCCACAACAAACGGCTCAACCGCTTCACCCTGCGTGGCCAGACAAAGGTGGATGGTCAATGGAAGCTGTTCGCTCTGGTGCACAACATCGAGAAGTGGGCGAACTACCGAAAAGCAGCATGAAGGCAACGGAAAAGCCCGCGCGCTTCGAGGGTTTTACGCATCAGGCAGCTATGGCCCGGATGCCGACGCGCACCACGAGCGCGTCGGCAGACAAACACCCTGACATGCAGCGTTCTCATATCGCCGCGAAGATCATCGCGCGTGCTCGAAAAGGGGTTTTTCTACAGCCTCAACGTTTGAGCTAAGCGGCCGCTGCCGCAAAATTAGCTTGAGTTTACATCGTGCCGATTCGCAGCGGTCCGCCGCTCGAGCGAATAGGTTAGGTGCCGCGTGCCAGAACTGCACGAGCGCTCTTCACGAAATCATCCAGCTGCGCAGGATCAGCCGTGCCGCCGTCCTGCAGTAGTTCTAGCCATGACGCCAGAACGTCGGTCTCTTGCGTACCGCGAGAATTGAACTGCTCCAGAAATGCATAAAGCACCTCGAATGACTGGCGTAGCGTCAGCGTCTGTTCGAACTCCGGATCAGAGATACTCGTCGTCATACATGTCTCGAATAGTGGCGCCTGACGCCGGAGTTAAACGGCGGCGAAGTTGTCTGCTTGGAACGAGCTGATGGTCTCAGTTGGCCAGCTTATTTGCGAGTGTATTTGCCATCAAAGACCGGTGCCCACTCACCGCTTGCAGCCTTTGATTCCCAGAGCTGACGAACGCTGCCGTCAGCGTTGGGTGTCCAAGTAATGCGTTGCATCGTTGCCGCCCCGCTGGTTCCCGTTGTCTCGCCGGCAAGCTCCATCTTTCCGTTTCGAAATCCACCTTCAAGCACCAGAAGCATGCCCGACGAATCGACCCACGACTGGTGCCACACCTTTCGTTGGGCATCGTAAATATTCAGACTCTCGCCGCTATAACCTCGATCCGTTTCGAAATGCTCATGGATCACGCATCCGCCGTACTCTCGGGTGATGCTGCTTTTGCCGGCCAGCGTTCCGTTGGCCGCATGAACGTTCCACTTGCCAAGCCAGAAATCAAACTGATGATTCTCCGGTGCCGTACACGTACTCGGCTTGCTCTGGGCGAATATCGATGACATCACAGTCAGCGCGGTGGCTCCGATGAACAGGGTTTTATACAGGTGCATAAATCCTCCCAAGTACCGAACCGCAAAGTTTAACGATGCTATAGAAACACTCGCTCCGATCTTGCTCGCAAGAGGCGAGATGATCAAGGCAGTCGGTGATGGCGCAATCCAGGGTGGTGGACATGAATCCGCGGCTGCTACCTGTGGATCTGGTAGCGCAGCTGAGAGCCGGAGACGACACGGTCACGGCAGGTTGCTGAATTCGCTCGCAGGTCCATCCTCACGCATGTCCGGATCACCAAAGCCAGCATCGAACATGCTCAGCGACCTCGTTGGTCAGCTTTCGGGGTCGTACTGGAACTCCCGGAGTTCCTGCGAGCAGCGGCAGGATTTGGCGATCTTCGCGGCCCACTGGACGGCGGCTTCGCGCGATGGGAGTTCCAACACACAGAAGCCGCCGTCGAACTCCTTGGTCTGCGGATAGGTCTCGTTCGTGATGGTGCCGTCGGCGGCGATCATCAGCGGCGCGACATCCTCGTTGATACCACCACCGAACACGTAGACGCCAGCGGCTTTCGCCTCGCGTATGACTGCGTGCGCCGCTTCGCTGACGGAAGGCAGGTCTTCGTCCGGGATGTCCATCGCCGATCCGGGGAAGGAGATTAGGTACTTAGTCAACGTTCGGTCCTACGGGTGTCAGTGTGGGTGGTGGGCGGGAAGCCTAACGTCCGAGCTAAGGCGCCTACAAGTGAGAATGCGAACCTTGATGCCTAACGTTTGACAGAAGCGGACCGTGAATAACGGCGAAGCGGGCCGGAACGGGCCCGTTTTGAAGGAAGGGTTAGCCTCAACGTTCACGCGACCTAGAAAGGAAATAGCGAACAGCAAGCATGGCTAGCCCCGCACACAACATATAGCGACCAACTCCATTTTGAGCATCAGAGGTGTCGTCTTGATTGACGTCTTGGAGTGTGCTGGGCGACTCAGGAAGGTAACGGACTGTCATGGCAAGCGGGGCAGAGCCATTTCGCATGGCCGAGCCAAGTTGTGCTGGAACGCCTGTTTCAGTACGGATATCGCGTCCATCTTCTGTAGTGAAGTGGATGTGGGCTGTGTATTGGCTGTCAACGTGAGTGATTTTCTTCTCTTTCCACTCCAGCTTTACTACTTCAGCTTTGGCCGTCTTGCCATGATCGCGCAAAGCCGCGAATTTAACGGAGTTTGTGTGGCCAGTGTAGATGAGAAAGATGCCAAACACGATCAAACAAATGGCGATTAGCGGGTTACGAAAGACGCGAAACATTTGATGTACTCTGAGGCTTAACGTTTGACTTAAGCGGACAGCCGTAGGCGAGTCCGCTTGAAGGAAGGGTCAGGTTATCGCGAACGCCACGCGGCGGTCTAGTCGACCGGATAATTAGGCGGCAGTCGCTACAAATCGAATAAATATGCGAGATATCCGCAGATGAGCACAGCGCTAATACCGAAGCCAGTGCCGGCAGCGAGCACCAAGGATTGGCTGAGATTAAGGGAGGATTTTGAGGCGGCGGTTTCAAGGCGTCGATAGCCGAAACGAGCGGCCATCACGCATAGTGCATCAATGAAAAGTATGCCGAATGCGAGAATGTGTTCAGAGACGTTTCGAGCAATGAAGATCGGCGCGAGAGTCACGAACAATACGGTCAGAGCGATAAGCCAAGTGCGAAGAGCTGCGTACATTCGAGCGTTCACCTAATTAGAACAAGGGTATTCAATTATCCGCCTGACGATTGAATTAACGCGCCGAGCGAGAGGCGGGAGTTGCGACAGAAGTATGCGCCGGCGCGCCCTGGCGTTTCTGAAATTTAGCCTGCATGACTGGCAAACCGATAGACGCGCCATTGATTCCCAGGTAGATGACGTACTGCGACGCCAAAAAGGCACTCACCTGCGAACTCGACTTGAACTTGGGGCATATCGATTTCGCTACCTGAAACTAGACGACGCAGATAACTCCCATTTGACTGAAACGGATGTGTAGAAACAAGGTGATCTACTTTACATAGCTCGCGCTTGGATATTTCTTGCAGCTCATCGGAACTACGTCCGACGTAGACTTGCTTGACCGTCAGTTCAAATGCTTCGGCAAACTGCTTTGCTTCGAGCTTTTGCAGGAAATCGTTGGCCACTTTAATTGCTGCTGTCGGCGGGTGTTCTGACTTCAGCCACCAACATCCAGCAGCGAGCGCTATAAGGCCAAGGCCAATTGTGACACGCGTTGTCCATGCGGAGATTGATGGCACTTTGAGGCCCTAACGCGAGAATTCGGCCGCGTCGCAAAGCGGCGTCGGCTTGAGTGAATTGTCAGGTGCCTGACGAGTTGTTGCACGCGCCCGGCCCAGCATCAGCGTCCATCCACATGGCGCCCCACACATGTCCGTCCGGGTCACAAAAGTCCCGGCCGTACATGGGGCCGTGATCTTCGACGGGGTTGATGTCGGTCGTCCCGCCATTTCGGCTCGCAGATTCTGCCATTGCATCTACATCCTCGCGTGATTCGCACGAAATATTCAACGCAACCTCGCTTGAGGTGTTTGGAGGGATGGGGCGAGTGGTAAACGTGCGCCACCTGTCGTGGGTTAACAGCATCACGCTAATGTTTTCACTCCAAACCATCATTGCTGCTGTAGGGTCGGAAATATTTGGGTTGGGCTCAAAGCCGATCGCAGAATAGAACGCCTTGGATGTATCGAGGTTCGTTACAGGCAGGCTGATGGTGATTGTTTTTGACATGCGGATATTCCTGTTGGGCAGGCGCCGAACACCCGAACTAAGTGGCCGCTGCCGCGATGAGATTCAGTCTGCCGCAATGACTCGCAGCAGTCCGCTTGAGCGAATAGTTAGGCCGCGATGCACGGTGTCGCGCTCATTGGGCTGCATTTACAATGGAATTCTTCGTAGCGCACGGAGGCGACGCCTTCTCGCAATTCACGACGACTACGTGCTCCTCAGTTTGAGGACGCAACGTCATCGCACCGCAGTTACGCAGGCAATGACCCACCGGAACGCAACTGCTGAGCAACGCCGCGCAACACAAACCTACGACGATGGCGATATTGCGCTTCTGGTTCATTAGTTTGCCTCCGGTGTCTAACCAATTCAAAGTGAAAGGCTCGTTCCATGCGGCCTAACGTTTGACATGAGCGGCGGGACAAAGGGCGCGAAGCGGCCTTTGGCACGTCCGCTCGATGGAAGGGTTAGATGCCATGCGGCCCCCGCTGCAAGTTCTTGACGTAGGTGACATTCGCGTGCCCCTTCGGTTGGCCTGAAATGACAGCTTCTTTTCGATAGCCCAGCCGCTCATAGAACGCTGGTGCTTGAAAAGTGTGCGTTGAAAGGACCATCTGCTCGCAGCCGCGACTCGACGCCTCTGCCTCCGCTGCTTGAAGCAGCGTCTGGCCCAGGCCATGCCCTCGCTGCGATTCATGCACCCACAGATGCGAGACGACGCAACAGCCTCCCCAGGTATGGCCATTGAAGCCCGCTATGACTTCGCCCGATTCGCTTCGCACTTGCCCGCCAATGAGCCTTCCGTCGAAGTACCCAGTCGCGTGCGAATTGAACTCGTAGATACGTTCAATCAGGAACGCCTCGAGTTCGTCGCATTGACCTTCATCGCACAGTATTACGCGGGGCGTGTTCATGGCATCTAACGTTTGAATTAACGCGCCGCGCGAGGCGGCGGGAATTGCGACAGCAGGTAGCGGTCGCGTTGAATGAGTAGTTAGGCGGCGGTTCCCGATTCATGAGGGCGGCCTACCTATCTCCCAGTGATGCCCATACGGGTCAACGACGCGACCGATGAGCCAACAATGCCTATGATCTACGGGCCAAACTTCTGTGGCGCCTGCAGCGATGGCGCGCTTGAACACAGTTTCAGGATCCTCAACCACAAGCACTATTCTGCAGGTAGATCCGTCCAAAGATTCCGGGCTGAAGTTGCCATGCTCCGGCGACTCGTCAGCGACCCAGAACTCCGCGCCTGAGGCAGATAGCTGCGCCACCACCGCGCCAGAATCGTCGTCTACGCGATACACAACCTCGGCACCAAAAGCTGCCTCATAGAATTGGATTGCCTGCGAACCGCGGCGCACTGAAAGCATGGGGGAAAGTGTTGTTTTCATTTGCATATCCTCGGCGTATCACTGCCGCCTAACGAAGCTGTAGAAAAACTGGCCCCGATCTTGCTCGCAAGAAGCGAGATGATCAAGGGAGTCGGTGATGGCGCGCTACAAAGTGGTGGACATGAGTCCGCGGCTGTTGCCGGTGGATCTGGAAGCGCAGTTGCTACCGGGCTCGTTCGCCCACGCCGTGCATCACGTCGTCGACGCGCTGGACTTATCGCTGTTCGATGCGCACTACCGCAACGATGAGGTCGGTGCGTCGGCGCATGCGCCGGCGATGTTGCTCAAGGCAGTGCTGTTGGCCTACTCGCAAGGCATGATCAGCTCACGTGCGATCGAGCGCGCGTGCCGCGACAATGTTGTGTTCATCGCGATCACGGGCGATGCCAAGCCGCACTTCACCACGATCGCGGACTTCGTCAGCCGCTCGCGGGATGCGATCGCGTCGGTGTTCGGTCAGGTACTGACGCTGCTCGGCAAGGAAGGTCTGATCGGGCGAACCATGTTCGCCATCGACGGCGTCAAACTGCCGTCGAATGCCTCGAAGCACCGCTCCGGCACACGCGCGGAGTTTCTCGCGCAAGCACAGAAGATGGAGCGTGCCGCCAAGACCATGCTCGACCGTCATCAGGCCAACGATGCCGGCAGCGCCGAGACCGTCATGGATGCGAAGGCGACCGCACGCATCGAGCGCCTGACGAAGGAAGCAGCGAAGCTGCGCACGTGGCTAATCGAGAACCCCACCGACCGCGCCGGTACGCGCGGATCGATCCGTAAATCCAACCGCACCGACAACGCCTCGGCCAAGCTGGCTACCGACAAAGGGGTGATCCAAGGCTACTGCGGCGTCGCTGTCGTCGATGCTGCACATCAGGTCATTGTCGAGGCCTCGGCGCATGGCACCGGATCGGAACAAGAGCTGCTGCTGCCGGTGCTGGATGCCTGCGCCTATCAACGCAACGCCACCACGCTGATCACCGCCGATGCCGGTTATCACTGCGAAGCCAACCTCGCCGCACTGGCCGAACGCGGTATCGATGCATTGATTGCCGACAACCAGATGCGCCGTCGCGACGAACGGTTTGCCGAGCAGGGCAAACACACGAGCAAGCCCGATCCGCTTTACGACAAATCACGTCGAGCAAAGAAACCGCGCCTGTTTGGCAGCGAGGATTTCATCATCGCAGCAGATCATTCGCACGCCATCTGCCCGGCCGGTCAACGGCTGTATCGCAATGGCAAGGACTGCACCATCGGTAGTTACGCCGCCATCAAGTTCCGCGCGCCGGCAGCGACGTGCGAGCACTGCACACGACGAGCGCAATGCCTGCGCAAACCCGAGACGACACCGGCACGGCAAGTCGCCGTGCTCACGCGCAAAGCCATCGCCACGCACACGCAACGCATGCGCGAACGCATCGACAGTGACGAAGGCCGCGAACAGTATGGAAGACGCTTCGCCACGGTCGAGCCGGTGTTCGGTAACCTGCGCCACAACAAACGGCTCAACCGCTTCACCCTGCGTGGCCAGACAAAGGTGGATGGTCAATGGAAGCTGTTCGCTCTGGTGCACAACATCGAGAAGTGGGCGAACTACCGAAAAGCAGCATGAAGGCAACGGAAAAGCCCGCGCGCTTCGAGGGTTTTACGCATCAGGCAGCTATGGCCCGGATGCCGACGCGCACCACGAGCGCGTCGGCAGACAAACACCCTGACATGCAGCGTTCTCATATCGCCGCGAAGATCATCGCGCGTGCTCGAAAAGGGGTTTTTCTACAGCCTCAACGCCTGAATTAAGCCGCCGCCGGCCGGCGGCGGTTGGAAATAACTAGCCCGACCCCGGCGGTCGGCTTGAATGAATTGTTAGCGCCCGACCGCGGCCGCGAGATCGTGCACGTAGGTCTTGTAACGCTCATGAGACGAAGAGATATTGATTCCAATGTAGCGAGAAACCTCCATATCTCCGGACTCACTCGCGGACTGCAAAAGATAAGTGTGTCCAGCCGAAAATTGGCGGGGACAAATTGCGTGCGCCTCTTCATTCTGTATGAACTCAATACTAACTCCGTGATGAGCGGGGAAGTACCCACCGAATGAGCGAAGAACTATGCCGGAGTAGCCATCTGGCGCTGCTTTTTTGATCTTGACGACGTAGTAATGAGTCGGAGTATCAATATCCAAGTGCTCAGGATAGCCAACTCTAATCTTGCACGCGAATGCGTCCGCGGGGACGACAAGCATAAAAGTAATGACTAATATCACGATGCGCATAGTGTGCTTTTGTGGCGCTAACTAGAATTAGGAATGTGGTGAGTCTTGCGCGAAGGCGTTCTAAAGTCAACGGCGTTGGCGCTGTCAGCAAGGAGTAGCTATAAAAGTGCTTGCCGTTCACACAGCTCGCACTTGCTTCCCAGATTTAGGCCGCCTAATATTTCGCGGATGGAGAGGGCGAAAAATTCCGTTGTTGCGGGCTCGCAATCGCCAAAATTGCTGGATCAACTGCGTGCGCGTATTCGTGCGCTGCATTATTCGATCCGCACCGAGGATGCGTATGCCGACTGGGCGCGGCGTTTTATTTTGTTTCATGAAAAACGCCATCCACGTGATATGGGTGTTGCCGAGGTGGAGGCGTTTTTGACGCACTTGGCGGTCGAGCGAAAGGTGTCCGCGAGTACGCAAAATCAGGCCAAGGCGGCGTTGCTGTTCCTGTACAAGAAGGTGCTGCAAATCGAGTTGCCGTGGTTGAGCGAGGTGGTGGCGGCGAAGGTTTCGCGGCGCTTGCCCGTGGTACTCACGCAGCGTGAAGTTCGCGAGCTGTTGTTGCAGTTGAACGGCGTCACGTGGCTGGTGGCTTCATTGCTTTATGGCGCTGGCATGCGTGTGCTGGAAGGGCTGCGACTGCGCATCAAGGATATCGAGTTCGAGCGTCGCGAAATCATCATCCGCGAAGGCAAAGGCAGCAAGGATCGGATTACGGTATTACCGGAGAATCTGATTTTGCCGTTGCGTGAGCAGATTGAGCACGCGCGGGCTTTGCATCAGAAGGATCTGGCCGATGGCATGGGCAGCGTCTGGTTGCCAGATGCGCTCGCGATGAAATACAAAAACGCGGCGAAGTCATGGGGCTGGCAATACGTGTTTCCGAGTGCGGTGCGCAGCATCGACCCGCGCTCGGCCGCGCAACGGCGGCATCATGTGCACGAGCAGTCGATCCAGAAAGCCGTTTCCCTTGCCGCGAAGCGTGCTGCCATCGACAAGCCGTGTACGCCGCATGTACTGCGCCACAGTTTTGCCACGCACATGCTGCAATCGGGATACGACATTCGCACGGTGCAGGAACTACTCGGCCATCAGGATGTGAGCACCACGCAGATCTATACGCACGTGATGAACAAGGGTGGCCGAGGCGTGTTGAGCCCGCTGGATTCGTTATGAACTTCAAGCCTGCAATGAGGCTTGACCGAAAACAGTTTCGATATCTTCCGCGTGGTTAAAAAAGCGCCGTGGCGAAAGCGGGCCGCCCGCGCATTTTCTGCGGGGCGGCCACAATTCTGAAATTACTATTTAAGCTGACTCGGCACAAAAACGTCCATTACCGCTTTACGTAACAAATCTGGCGGCAATAAACCCTGCGCCAAAATAAAATCATGAAATGCCTGGCGATCCAGTTTTTTGTTGCCGAGCTTCAATTCCGTTTCCACCCGCAATTGCATCAGGCGCGTATAGCCGTAAAAATAACTCGTGGCCTGGCCGGGCGAGCGGAAGGTGTAACGATCCACTTCCTGCTTGGTCATCGCTTCGGATAACACGACATCCTGCGTCAGAATGTCGTGCGCCTGTTGCGGCGTCATGCGGCCCAGATTCACCATCGGATCGATGAACGCACGCGCGGCGCGTTGCAGACGCGCTTGCAGGGCGATCATCTGGCCTTCGAGCGGCTCGTACGGTTTCATTTCCGCTTCGGCGTACAGCGCCCAGCCTTCGACATTGACGCTGTTGAAGGCGAACAGGCTGCGCGCGAGTGATACGCCGTTTTCCACCATTGAGGAAAACTGCAGCTCGTGGCCCGGGCGGCCTTCGTGTGCGGTCAGGGTCCACGACGCGGCTTCGTTGGTGAAGTCGTCGTAGGTGCTGGACGCATCACCGGTCGGCACGCCGAGCGGCAACACAAACTGGCCGCGTTCGCCGGTATTGCCGATCAGGCGCGGTGGTTCCATGTGCGGCGCCGGTTGCGCGGCGCTTTCGGCCTCGGAGGCCACGCGCATGATCATCGGCCGATTCGGCACGGTGACGATATGCTCGCGGCGGATGATGTCCTCGATCGCGCTGATGCGATCTTTGTAATACGGCTCGATCGTATCGCGTGCCAGCTGCTTCTTTTTCAGTTCGTGGATCACATCGCGATAGTCGCTGCTGGCATAGCCTTTTTCTTTCGCGATAATCGCTGCGAGTGAACGCATTTCATTGCGCGTTTCGGCAAATTCGAGCTGCGCCGCGGCGATCAGTTGCTCCGGCGGAATATCGATGCCGACCTGTTTCAAGTTATGCGCATACACTTCCGGCGGCAGATGGAAATCCGCACGCGCGCGCGGCAACACGGTGCTGCGTGTCCACTCGCTGTAATCCTTGAGCTGCTGTTCGAGCGCGGCGAGGGCGGCATCGGCATTCTTGATCTTGTATTTCACGAACAGCTCGCGAATACCGCTGATGTAACGCGGCGTATTCGCCACACCTTGTTCGAGTTCGGTCTTGAACGGACCCTGTAGCGCGGTGTTGTCGAGATGTTCCAGCGTGCGGCGTTTGGCAAGCTCGGTTAGTGGCGTGCCACCTTTTTCCAGGCCGGCATAACGCTTCAGGCGGATCAGCGCGACGTCGCGGCGTTTGGCATCGATCTGGTCGTTGAGCAGTGCGCGCAAGCCGTTGAATTCGAGCTGGCCGATATCGGTATACGGCAGGAAATATTTCTCGTTGAGCTCGCTATCCGCGATGCGCAGGCTCGCGGCCTGCAGCATGATTTCGAGATCCTGCTTGACATGCGCATCGGTCTCGGTGGCGAGACGTTTTTCGAGTTCGGCCTTGACCTTTTGGGTTGCCTCGCGCGAACGCGCGTTGACGTTCGGACCGAGGTCGATGATCTTGTCATCGTAACCGTTCAAGCCGCTGCGCGCGGCGAATTCGGGATTGAAGCTGGCCTGCACATCGAGCAGCAACTGCGCGTTCTTGTTGCTCTTGGTTACCCATTCGGGCGTGGCCGCGAAGACGCAGGCGCTGCTCAATGTGAGCGCGATGACGGTGAACAAATGACGACGAAACATGGCACACCTCGGGTCGATGATGACAGCCGAGGTTAGCCGCAATTGGCGCGCGCGCAAATAGGCCGAAAGTAGTGCCATTCGGCGATGGTCTCCGCTCGTCATTGACCAGCTTCGCTGTTGAAAAGCCACTCAGCCTTCGTTGGAGTGACGGATTCATCGACGAGATACGCGCGAGTTTGAACCCGCAATCACTTCGGCGCGTACTGCGCCTCGCCGTTGCCGAACGACCAGTTCTCTTTTTTCACTTCGACCAGGTTGATGAAAACATCTTCCTTGCGCAGGCCGATGCGTGCATGCAAACCCTCGGCGACGGCGTGATAAAACGCCGCCTTTTTTTCGAACGTGCGGCCTTCGTTCAAGGTGATCTGGATGATCACGCAGTTGTCGGTCCGCGTGATGCCAAGATAGGTCTTGTCCATCGCCATTTGGTCGGCGCGATGTTCGGTGATGATCTGGAAACGATCATCAGCCGGCACGTCCAGGGCGGAACGCATCGCTTCGTAAATGACTTCGCCGATACCGGCGCGATAATCCGCGGACTTGCCTTCGATCAGATCGATTCTTGCGAGTGGCATGGGTAAATCCTTTGATGATTGGTCAGGAAAAAACACAGCAGCTTCGACCGGCGTCGGGCAGGTGCGGCGACGCTTGCCACGCTCGCATCACGCTACCAGCGTGGCATCGAACGTGATCTTGGTGTTGAGCAATTTGGATACAGGGCAGCCGGCTTTGGCCTTGGCCGCGATCTGTTCAAACGTGGCCTGATCGGTGCCGGGGATTGTTGCCTTCAGCGTGAGATGCACCGCGGTGATAGCAAAACCGTCGTCGAGTTTTTCCAGCGTGACTTCGGCGGTGGTATCCATGTGTGTCGCGGTGAGGCCCGCTTCGCCGAGCATCAGCGACAACGCCATCGTGAAACAGCCCGCATGCGCGGCGCCGATGAGTTCTTCGGGATTGGTGCCGGGCTTGCCTTCGAAGCGGCTGCTGAAGCCGTACGGATAAGCGGCAAGCGCGCCGCTCTGCGTCGAGATACTGCCCTTGCCATCTTTAATGCCGCCTTGCCAGGCAGCGGAAGCGGTACGTTTGATATTCATGTGTAGTCTCCAGATCGTTGCGAGGATGAATCTGCCAGCGCGCGATGCAATCACGCACCGAGTGTCGATGCTAAAACATATTGCGCAAATCCACTGTTAAGTCGCTGCCCGAAAAGGCGCCAGCGGGAATCCAGTTTGCATGGGCAACCTCGGCAGGGTGGAAATAATCTGGTGGCGAATACGCTGGGGGCAAGGCATCATTGGAGCGCGAATGCAGCGGCCTTGTTGCATGCATCCGCATCGGATCACTTGGGGAAATTTTGGTCTTGCCCGCGTAGCGCTGGCTCGATGGAATTCGAGGCCGATGGGGCTTGCGATTCGATGATGTTCACTGCCTGACAGATCAGCATCCGCGAGCGGGAAGCATGGTTGGCGGTGCGTTTTTATCCGCTGCGGGTTCGCACTTCAACCTCGGTGTTGCACTTCATTCAAAAACTAGGAAACAGAAATGATCAACGCTCTTGGCTTGTTCACCGCGTTTCATACCGCGATCAGCATTCTGGCGATTTTGGCTGGCGTGTTTGCGATTCGCGCACTGCTCGGCGCATCGGTAACACGCGCATGGACGTCGTGGTTTCTGTATCTGGCCGTAGCCACCAGCGTGACCGGATTCTTTTTCCCGTTCCATGGCATGACCCCGGCGATTGCCGTCGGCATCATTGCCTTGCTGGTGCTCGCCGCGGTGTTTATTGCGGATCGCTCGTCGCCACGCTCGCGCGTCGGTCGCTGGGTGTACGCGGGCGGTATCGTCATCAGCGAATATTTTCTGGTATTTGTTCTGGTCGCTCAGGGGTTCGCCAAGATTCCGCTGCTGCACGCCGCCGCACCGACGCAGCAGGAGCCGCCATTTGCGATAGCGCAATTGGCCGTGCTTGCGCTGTTTATCGTGCTGGGGATTCTAGCGCTGAGACGGTCGCGATAATGGCGTTGGTCGGCATCAATTCGCTCGAGTGCGCACGCCGCCGAGTAGGTTGCTGCGTTGGCGAGCCGATGCCAATCGGCAGCATCCCGACATGGTGATTCATCTCGGACAATGTCATTGCGGCCGCGTGCGATTCGAGGTGCAGGCGCCCGCGCGTATCGATGCGCTCGACTGCAATTGCTCGATCTGCCGCATGAGCGGATTTCTGCATCTGATCGTGCCGGCGTCGCGCTTCCGCCTACTCGACGGTGCTAATGCACTGACCGAATACACGTTCAATACCAGTGTCGCCAAACATCGATTCTGCAAGGTCTGCGGCATCAAGGCGTTTTATATTCCGCGCTCGCATCCCAATGGCGTGGACGTCAACGTGCATTGCCTCGACGCGGCGACAATCGAACATATCGAGATCACGCTATTCGACGATACCCGGCGCGAAGCCAGCACCGCAGCGGTGGCGCATTTGTCGCGTGATTGAGTGGCGGAATTTTCCGTCCGAGCGATATACCGCTAGCGCAGAAAAAACTTCAGCAGAAAAATCCCGAGCATGCTGAAACAGATCGCGAGTTTTACCAGCGTACCAACCAGCATGCCGAGCCACGTCGCGATGCCGACATGTCCGGCCTTGCGCAAGGTGCCGCCGTCGACCAGCTCGCCGAGCAGCGCACCGACAAACGGCCCGAGCAATAATCCGAACAGGCCAAAAAACAATCCAACCAGCGTACCGGCGGTCGCGCCGAACACCGCCCATGCGCTGGCCCCGACTCGTTTTGCGCCGAGCATGCTGGCGAAAAAATCGAGCAGGATTGCCAGCAAGCTGAGCACACCGAGCACGATCAACGTATACATCCCGACGCTTTGATAACCATCCGCCCACGCCGCCAGCCACATGCCGGCGAACATCAGCGGCACCCCCGGAATGATCGGCACGACCGCACCGATCAGGCCGCACAGAATCAATAGTGCGGAGCAGACATACAGCAGGCTGATGGGCATCGGGGACAAGGGGCTGGAGCGACGGCGCAGTGTACGGTGTCGAGGTTAATCGCGGTGGAACGGATATTGCGGCGCTGTTGACTTTGTTGCGCAGGCGGCGAGCCGCACCGATATTCGCAAGCGTCGGCTGCAATACCGACGCACGCTGGCAGACGAAAATATTCGCGCTGCCAACGCTGTAAGCCAAACGTCACACGTCTCATCTAGGCTGCGCGGTTTTGACACTGCGCCGATCCTGGCGATGAGGACACCCGATGTATCAACGCCAAACCTGTCGCACTTTTTTCGCCCTGTTCGCGGCACTCGCCAGCGTGTGCCCGTACGCTGATGCGGCGCCGTTCGCGAGCGGCAACATCGCGGTGTATCGCATCGGCACTGGCGCCAGCGCGCCGACCAGCGCAAGCACGGCGGTGTTCATCGACGAATACACGTCGGGCGGTACGCTCGTGCAATCGATCGCATTGCCGACCGCCGCCAGTGCAGGCATCAATCCGCTCACCGCAAGCGGCAGCGCGAGCAGCGAAGGTTTGCTGTCGCGCAGCGCCGATGGGCGTTTTCTCGTTTTGAGCGGATACGCCGCCGCACCCGGCGTGGCGAGCATCGCCGGCACCAGCGCGACCGCCACGCCGCGCGTGGCCGGCCTGATCGATGCCACTGGCGCGATCGATACCAGCACCGCGCTGACCGATTTTTCGACCGCCAACAATGCGCGCAGCGCGACCAGTCTCGATGGCACGCAAGTGTGGGTAGCAGGCGCGGCCGGCGGATTGCGTTATGCCGCACTTGGCGCGAGCACATCAACGCAGTTGTCGACCACGCTGACCAACTTGCGTCAGCTCGAAATTTTCGCCGGCCAGTTGTATGTGGGTACGAGTTCGGGCACTGCGGTGCGCATCGGCGCAGTAGGCACAGGCGCGCCGACCGTGGCCGGACAGACGATCAGCAATTTGCCGGGCATTCCGGCCAGCGGATCACCGTACGCGTTCGCCCTCGTGCACTTGGGTACGAGTGTTGCGGGGTTGAATACCTTGTATGTCGCCGACGATGCGCTGGGTGTGCTGAAGTATTCGTTCAACGGCAGCGCGTGGACTGCCAGCGGCACGGCGAGCGGAAAATATCGCGGCTTGATCGCCAGCACCAGCGGCG
Source organism: Pseudolysobacter antarcticus (assembly GCF_004168365.1). GTDB lineage: Bacteria > Pseudomonadota > Gammaproteobacteria > Xanthomonadales > Rhodanobacteraceae > Pseudolysobacter > Pseudolysobacter antarcticus. Next base: position 4,100,749 of record NZ_CP035704.1, on the reverse strand, counting down.
ACACTGTGACGCTTTTCATGAGCATCGATGGCGAGCTCGATACGCTCACCGACAGCAGCGGGTTCAACGGTGCGCTCGGCGCCACGCCGACCAAGATCGCCAGCGCTGCGACCAATACTTTCATGCGCGGCATCGCGTTTGCACCAGTGAATCCGGTCGTGGCCGCGCCGCACGCAAGTTTGTCGACACCGCTCGATTTCGGATCGATCAACCTTGGCGCGAGCAGCACTCCGCAAGCGATCACACTGAGCAACGACGGCAGTGCCGATCTGCATGTTTCAGCGATCACGCCGAGCGGCGATTTTCAGGTCAGCAGCGAAACCTGCAGCGCCGCACCGATCGCTGCGAGCACGACCTGTACGATCAATATTCAATTTTCGCCCACCGTCGCAGGCGCACGCAGCGGCAGCTTGTCGATAACCAGCGACTCCAGCCCGGCCGCGCTCGCGCAAACGCTCAGCGGCACCGGCGTGGCGCTGGTGCAATATCCGCACGCGGTATTGTCGGCGCCAGTTGATTTCGGTTCGATCACGGTCGGCAACAGTAGCGCCGTGCAAACCGTCAGCGTGAGCAACGATGGCGCTGCCGATCTGCATATCACCAGCGTGAATGTGATCGGCGATTTTGCGACGAGCGCGGATACCTGCAGCGGCGCCAGCGTGGCTGCGAATAGCACGTGTAGTTTCGGCATCGTATTCACACCGAGCGCGGCTGGCGTACGCAGTGGCAGTGTCGCGATCGGCAGCGATTCAAATCCTGCGGCGAGTGCGGCCAGCTTGAGCGGCACCGGCTTCGTGCCGCCATCGCCGGTGATTGCCGGATTGCCCGACGCGTTCTCCGGCGTGATTGGCGATCCGACCGACTACACGTTTGGTACGTACGCACGCGGCCTGGTTTTCACGATCAGCGAAGCTGCCGACAACACGCCATGCAGCGATCTGGTTTTGGCCGTGAGCAGCAGCAATCCGGTCGTGGTTCCGGCATCGGGCCTGAGCATCGAAAACTGTGTCAGCAATCCTGCCGATCTGCTGCACGGCATCTCCGCGTTGCATATCGATCCCGCCGCCGAGGGCTACGCCGACATCACCGTGACCGCGACCGATAGCGGCAATCGCACGACCAGCATGGTGCTGCATTACGCCGCGTCGAGTGTCTGGTCGGCGCCCGGCGTGGCCGCGACGATCTGGCCAATCGGCGACGCCGATGCGTCTGCCGCGCAACCGCTCGGCCAAGGTTATACGCTGGTCGGCGGCGATGAAAATCAGGTGCTGCGCATCTACTCGCGCTACTTCTCCGGGCCGCCGTTGGCCGGCACCGATGTCACGCCGTTTCTCGGCCTGACCGGCACACCGGATGACTACGAAGTGGATATCGAGGCGACTGCGCAGGATCCGCTCAATACAAATCGCATTTACTGGTCCGGCTCGCACGGCAACTCGAAAAAAGGTAATCGCAAACCGAACCGCGAGCGTATTTTTGCAACCGATCTGAGCGGCGTTGGCGCGGCGACCACGATCGCGGTGACTGGCTATTACGAGCATCTGCGCGACGATCTCGTGGCATGGGATCACGCCAACCTGCATGGCCTCGGCGCGGATTATCTCGGCCTCGCGGCGAGCTCATATACCGATGCGAGCGGCAGCCACGGCATCGTGCCGAAGAGCATCGACGGCTTCAATATCGAAGGCATGAGTTTCAGTCCGGACGGCAGCACGACGTGGCTCGGATTCCGCGCGCCGTTGTTGCCGGCGAGCGGCCCGGCAGCGAATGCCGATACGACGAATCCGCGCGTGCGCGCATTGCTCGTACCGACAACCAATTTCGCCGCGCTCGCATCGGGTAGCGCCGGTCATACGAGCGGACAAGCGCTGTTCGGTGCGCCCATCCTGCTCGATCTCGGCGGTCTCGGTGTGCGCGAAATCAAATGCAATAGCTACGGTTGTCTGATCGCCGCAGGCCCGTTCGACGGCACCGATGATATGGGCGCGTTGTATACGTGGAGCGGTAAATCGACCGACGCGCCGGTGAGGCGCACGGCGAATCTGGTCGGGCTGAATGTCGAAGGCATCGTCGAGTTGCCGAACCATGTGTTGACCGATAACGATGCGCTCGAACTGGTCAGCGATGAAGGCTCGCGCAACTTCTACGATCCAACCCTGCCGCCGGATGGTGATGACGGCGCGGCCAAGGCTTTGCCCTACGACAACTGGAAAAAATTCCGCATCGATCAGGTTTTGCTCGGCCAGCCGGACGTGATTTTCCACACCGGTTTTGATGGCAACTGATCGCCGCGATATCGCGCATGTATCGATGCCGGCCGCATGACGGCTCGGCATCGATACATGGAATCGGCAAGATTTATTGATCGCTGAGATTGAACGCGATCGGCACCTGCACCCACGACGCTATCGTTTTGCCGTTCTCGATCGCCGCGACAAAATGCCAGTGCAACACGGCCTCACGTGCGGCGCGATCGAGTCGCGGCGAGCCGCTGGATTTGGCGATCTCGATGGTCTGCGGCAAACCTTCGGCATCGACCATGACATGCAGGATCACCTTGCCTTGTTCGCGTGCGCGCAACGCCTCGCGCGGATACGTCACGCGGGTCGAACCGCGATAACCGGCGCTTTCGGTTTTGCCGGATGACGCCGGCAATTCGGCGGGGCCGGTCGGGATGCCCGGCACGGCCGGTATCGACATGATCGTCGGCTCAGGATTATCGACGACCGTTGGTGTCGGCAAGATCGGCTGCGGCGGGTGGATCGGCTGCACATGTTTGATCACGGGCACATCGAGCGGCGGCGGAATTTCCTTTTTCGGTTGCGCCTCGACCATGTTCACGACCACCGTATCCGGCGCCACCGTCGGCTGGCGCAACGGTGGCGCAAGCGGCGCCAGCAACAGCACACCGGCCAGCAGATGCACGGCGATGGTGGCCGCGGTAGCGCTGACTCGGCGCCATTGCACGGCGGGCAGGTAGGGCAGGGTAGCAACGTGGGTATGCATGGCTCGACTCCCGTCAGCAGGACAGCGCGCAAGGCGCCACAGCACAGGCTGTGAAAGCTGCAACGCGGTCGTGAATGAGGCGGGGTTAAAACGAGCGAAGAATATTTGCGAAAGATGTGAGCAAGAAAATACCGTGCATGAATCCAGCGCGGTCAGCGTGATCCGAGATGCTGCAGCAATGCCATCGCCGCGGCGGGATTGCGTTCTTTCGCGGCGCTGATGAAGTAGATGAACACGTCGCGTTTCGCCACGGGTTCTGCAGCTGGCGCGATGCGCGGCAGATCATCCGGCTCGCCGCCGCTGGCCCACAAACGCGCACGCTGCGCCCAACGTTGCAGTTCGCTTTCGGTGTAGCCGGTTTCTATCGCGGCGCGCGATTGCATGAGTCGCGCGTAGACAAAATCGGCGCTGAGGTCGGCGCATGACGGATACTCGTTCGAGTCGGTGAACACTATCGCCATGCCGTGGCGCCGCGCCAGCGCAATGTAATCGGCATTGACGAAATCCGGATCGCGCACATCAAGCACGTGGCGCATGCGATGCTCATTTATCTGCTTCGGCAGCAGGTTCAGAAACTCGGCGAAATCCTCAAGATCAAGTTTTCGACCCTTTTCAAATTGCCACACGACCGGCCCGAGTTTGTCGCCGAGCGTGGCAAGGTCGCCGAGAAAGTCATCGATCGCACCGCCGGTTTTCGCCAGCGTGCGCGACATCGTGATGCGCTGTGGCGCCTTCGCCGAAAATACAAAATCCGCGGGCGTCTCGTCGCGCCATTTGGCGTAGGTCGCCGGTTTCTGCGCGCCGTACCAGGTACCGTTGATCTCGATCGAATTGACATGGCGGCTGGCGAATTCGAGCTCGCGGCGTTGCACCAATCCAGCCGGATAAAAGTTGCTGCGCCACGGCGCGAATGTCCAGCCGCCGATGCCAACACGAATGCCGTCGGGTGCGACTGGTGCATCGGCCAACAGATCCGCTGCCGGCGCAGATTTCGCAGCACGTTGCTGACGAGTTGCCATGAGTTTTCCTTCCATTGCGCCGTGATACGCCGATGTTATCGCACGCATTTGCGAAATACAGCGCTGCAAAATGCGGCTTCGAATCTGGGCGATACGATCATGGCTGGCGGATTTGAAGCTGACACTTCTGCTTCATCCAGTCGGCGTTGACACTTTTTTAGCCTGCATATGCATATAACAGATTTCCAATTCCGCTTGACCGCGCGTGCGCCTAAGATCACTCATCCCTCATTAGTGGAACGACCGACCATGACTACTCGCCGATCGACGCGCCTGCTGCTCATTGCCACCGCATTGTCCGCCGTGCTGCCGCTGGCATCGGTCTGGTCCAAGGATGTGACGCTGCTGAATGTTTCCTACGATCCGACGCGTGAATTGTATCGCGACGTCAACACGGCTTTCGCCAAGGAGTGGAAAGAAAAAACCGGTGACACACTCGTCATCAACACCTCGAATGGCGGTTCCGGCAAACAAGCGCGTGCGGTGATCGACGGGCTTGATGCCGATATCGTCACGCTGGCATTGGCGTGGGATATCGATGCGATCGCGCAGCGTGGGCTCACCGATGCCGCGTGGCAAAAACGCCTGCCGGAAAACAGCACGCCGTTTACCTCGACGATTGTTTTTCTCGTGCGCAAGGGCAATCCGAAGGGCATCCATGACTGGGCCGATCTGATCAAACCCGAGGTGCAGGTGATTTCGCCGAATCCGAAAACCTCGGGCGGCGCGCGTTGGAATTTCCTTGCGGCGTGGGGCTGGGCGGCACGTCAGCCGGGCGGCGATGACGCCACGGCGCGCGCGTTCGTCACAGAGTTGTACAAGCATGTGCCGGTGCTTGATACCGGCGCGCGCGGTGCCACGACGACGTTCGTCGAGCGCGGCGTCGGCGATGTATTGATCGGCTGGGAGAACGATGCGTTTCTCGCGCAGAACCAGCTCGGCAAGGACAAGTTTGAAGTCGTCGTGCCAAGCCTGAGCATTCTCGCTGAACCGCCGGTGGCGGTGATCGACAAAGTGGTCGACAAGCACGATACGCGCAAAATCGCCGAAGCCTATCTGCAGTTTTTGTACACGCCGGAAGGGCAAGAAATTGCGGCGAAAAATTATTATCGACCGCGCAATGCCGAAGTCGCCAAGCGTTACGCTGACAAATTCCCGGCATTGAAATTGTTCACGATTGATGAGCAATTTGGTGGCTGGAAAAAAGCCCAGGCCACACATTTCGCTGATGGCGGCAGCTTCGATGCGATCTACCAGCCGGGCGCGAAATAGTGCTATTCGGGCCGCCGCCACGATTCGCTGATTTGTCTTCGCGATGAGCAGTATCGTCGTCCAGCGTCGTGTGTTGCCCGGCTTCAATCTGACCTTGGGCTACACGCTCTTGTATCTCGCGCTGATCGTGTTGATTCCGCTCGCCGCGGTGTTCCTCAAAACCTTCAGCATGACGCTCGCGCAATTCTGGACGGCGATCAGCGCGCCGCGGGTGCTCGCGTCGTTTCGTCTGAGTTTCGGCATGGCCTTGCTGGCGGCATTTATCAACGCCGTGTTCGGCCTGCTCGTGACGTGGGTGCTCGTGCGCTATCGGTTTCCCGGCAGACGCTTGATCGATGCGATGGTCGATCTGCCGTTCGCTTTGCCGACGGCGGTTGCCGGCATCGCGCTCACGGCGGTGTACGGCCAGAACGGCTGGCTCGGCGCGCCGCTGTTGGCGTGGTTTGGCATCAAGGTTGCGTTCACGCCGATCGGTATTCTGGTCGCGCTGATTTTCATCGGCCTGCCGTTTGTCGTGCGCACGTTGCAGCCGGTATTGCAGGATCTCGAAACCGAAGTCGAGGAAGCCGCGTATTCGCTCGGCGCGACGCGCTGGCAGATTTTTGCGCGCGTGATTTTCCCGGCATTGGCACCGGCGTTGCTGACAGGATTCATGCTCGCGTTTGCACGTGCGGTTGGCGAATACGGCTCGGTGGTTTTCATCGCCGGCAACGTGCCGTTCGTCTCCGAAATCACGCCGCTGCTGATCATCACCAAACTCGAACAATATGATTACAGCGGCGCCGCCGCGATCGCGGTCGTGATGCTGATGGTGTCGTTTGCTTTGCTGCTGATCATCAACGCCGCGCAAGCGTGGATGCGGCGCCGCAGCGCCAAGGATGCAAGCTGATGTCCACGACTGCGCCCGTGATTGCAGCGAAGCTCGCCCCGCGCGCGCGCCATGCCAAAACCTTGCGCATCGCGCCGACGCTGCTGATCCTGCTCGCGCTGGTCTATCTCGCCGTGGTTTTGCTGGTGCCGGCAACGGCGGTTTTTGTCGAAGCGCTCGGCAAGGGGTTTGCGTATTACTTCGATGCGATTCGTGAGCGCGAAGTCTGGGCATCGATCAAACTCACCTTGATCACCGCGGCGATTTCGGTGCCACTGAATCTGGTTTTTGGCGTCGCCGCGGCGTGGGCGATCACCAAGTTCCAGTTTCGCGGCAAGGCGTTGTTGCTCACTCTGATCGATCTGCCGTTTACCGTTTCACCGGTGATTTGCGGCCTGATCTACGTGCTGGTTTTCGGCCTGCAAGGCTGGCTCGGGCCGTGGCTCAACGCGCACGACATCAAGATTATTTTCGCCGTGCCGGGCATCATTCTCGCGACCTTGTTCGTGACCTTTCCGTTCGTCGCGCGCGAACTGATTCCGCTGATGCAGGAGCAAGGCAGCGATGACGAAGAAGCCGCGTGGATGCTCGGCGCCAGCGGCTGGCAGACATTTTTTCGCGTGACCTTGCCCAACATCAAATGGGCGCTGCTGTATGGCGTGCTGTTGTGCAATGCGCGCGCGATGGGCGAGTTCGGCGCGGTGTCGGTGGTGTCCGGCCATATTCGCGGATTGACCAATACCATTCCGCTGCAAATCGAGATCATGTACAACGAATACAACTTCGTCGGCGCGTTCGCCGTCGCTTCCCTGCTGGCCTTGCTCGCGCTGCTCACACTCGCGCTGAAAACGCTGCTCGAGTGGAAGTACGGCGACGCGCTGGCCGCACAAAGGCGCAATCCATGAACGAACCGATGCAGGCACTGATTTCCGAGTTTTCTGGCGATGTGCTGGCGCACGCCGCAGCGGCGCCGACCGTATCGCGCCGTGATGCACAGGTCGTCGCGCTGCGAGCTGCCACGGCAACGCAATCCGTGGCAAGCTCTGCACATGAGCAAATTTCGCCCGAACCCACGCGTGGATCGAAACCGAAATCGCCCGCCGACGAGGCCGGCGCGATGAGCATTGAATTACGCGGCATCCACAAGAATTTTCGTGGCTTCACCGCGCTCGATGGCATCGATCTGGATATTCGCGAAGGCGAATTTCTGGCCTTGCTCGGGCCGTCCGGTTCGGGCAAGACCACGTTGCTGCGCATACTCGCAGGGCTGGATTTCCCGGACAGCGGCAGCATGCTTGCGGACGGTCGCGATCTGTCGGCGATCAGCGTGCGCGAGCGCGGCGTCGGCCTGGTGTTTCAGCATTACGCATTGTTCCGCCACATGACCGTGTTCGAGAACGTCGCGTTCGGTTTGCGCGTGCGTGCGCGCCGCGAGCGACCGAGCAAAATCGAGATCACCAAGCGAGTCACCGAGTTGCTCGAAAGAGTGCAGCTTGCCGATCTCGCAAAACGCTTTCCGGCGCAGCTTTCCGGCGGTCAGCGGCAGCGTGTTGCGCTCGCGCGTGCACTCGCGGTCGAGCCGAAAATCCTGCTGCTCGACGAACCGTTCGGCGCGCTCGATGCACAAGTGCGCAAGGAGCTGCGACGCTGGCTGCGCCATCTGCACGAGGAGATGAAACTCACCAGCATTTTTGTCACCCACGATCAGGAAGAAGCGCTGGAATTGTCCGATCGTGTGGTCGTGATGAACCGCGGTCGCATCGAGCAGATCGACACGCCGGAACGTGTTTACGATGAACCGGCGACGCCGTTCGTCTACGAATTCATCGGCCGCGCCAATCGTTTTGAATGCCGCATCGAACACGGCGCCGTGCATGTCGGCAATGAAATTTTATGCAGCGATTCCAGTAGTAATTTGCCGGACGGTGCAGCACTCGCGTTCGTGCGTCCGCAACACTGGCGACTGCTCGCACCGATCGAACCCGGACTCGCTGCGACGATCAGCCACATTTACGCCGCGGGCAGCGTGTTCCGTATCGAATTGAAAATCGCCGCGTTCGCGCAAACCCTCGAAGCCGAATTGCCGCCAGCAGAGTTGCATCGACTTGCGCTGCAACAAGGCAGCAGCGTGAAGTTGCGACCGCAGGAACTGACGTTGTTTGCGGCGAATGATCAGCGCCATATTTTGCGGCCCACGTGATTCGGCGGTACGCCAGAATCGATTACATCTGCCGGAATAAATGCAAATAGCTGCGGCTCACCGGCAGCACTTCGCTGCGGCCTTTCAGATGAATATCGGCGGTCTCGTTGGCATCGCGCGTGACATGGCTGATCGCGCGCAGGTTGACGACGACGGCGCGATGCACCTGGGCGAACTGCGTGCTATCAAGTTGCGCAAGCAGGTCCTTCAGCGGCGTGCGGATCAGCCCCTCGTTCGGTTTTCCGTCGTCTGCGCGCCAAGCCACACGCGTATATTTTTCGTCGGAACGCAAATAATCGATGTCATTGATCGCGACCAGTCGCAGCGATTGACCGACCGAAACGCGCAGCCAGTTTAGTGACGCCGGCGTCGTGTTCTTGCGCAGCCGCGCGGCGAGTTGATCGAGCAGCGCATCGGTGTCGATCGATGGCGGCGAGGCGCGCAGGCGATCCTTGAGTCGTGCGACGGTATCGCTCAGGCGTGCGGACTCGACGGGTTTGACGAGATAGTCGAGCGCGCCGTGTTCAAACGCCTGCACGGCGTACGTGTCATAAGCGGTGACGAAAACCAGATGTGCGCGCCGGCCAATCAAGCGCGCGGCCTCGATGCCCGACACGCCCGGCATGTGCACGTCGAGAAAACAAATATCCGGCTGCTGCGCCTCGAACTGCTCGACTGCCTCCCGGCCATTGCGCGCCTGCGCGATCACGTTCAACTCGGGCCATTCCTGCGCGAGACCGCGCGCGAGCGCCTTGCGCAGCAGCGGTTCGTCATCGGCGATCAACGCGGTTGGACGTTGGCTTGTCAAGTTGCATTCCGTATCGCGGGGAAATCCAGTTCCGCGAACACGCCGTGCGGTTCGAGCGCCGACAAGCGCAGCTGCGCATCGCCGCCGAACGCAAGTTGCAAGCGTTCGCGCAAGTTCACCAATCCTGTGCCGAGGCTGTTGCCAACGGGCGCAAGACCGACGCCGGTATCGATCACGCTGGCGAGGCAACGGCCTTCGTGCACACGTACCCGAACTTCGACGCGGCCACCGTCTTCGGCCGGATCGATGCCGTGGCGCACAGCGTTTTCGACTAGCGTCAACAATGTCATCGGCGGGCAGAACAGCGGTAGCGCAGCATCGTCCGCGTGCAGCGTGAATTGCAGCCGATCAGGCATGCGCATATGCATGACTTCGAGATAGGCGCGCACGAGGTCGAGTTCCTGCGCGAGTGTCGATGCCGGTTCGTGCAGGCGCGGCACCGCGGCGCGCAGATACGCGATCAGGCTGTCGAGCACGCTGGATGCATGCGGCGATCTGGCATCGACGAGTTCGCGCACATTCGCCAGCGTGTTGAACAGGAAATGCGGCTCGATCTGCGCTTGCAGCAGACGCAGCCGCGCGTCGAGCGCCTGGCGCTCGAACTCGCTGCGCTCGAGATCAAAGGCCAGCGCTTGTCGCTCCGCCTCGCCTCTGATCTGGCGCAGCAGTGCCGCGACCACAATCCACGGCGCCGACAACAAACCGAGTACGGTCATGCCGCCGAATCCGCTCAGACGATCCGCATCGTGCCACCACGACGGCTGCAAGCCGATCGTCGTCAGCGAATACGCCGCGAACACCGCGAACGGCACCGCGAATGCCACCGCCAGAACTTGCAAAGCCCACCGCGCAAACCATGTCGGAAGACGCGCCGGCCAGACCTCGAAAAGTCCAAACGTCAGCAACAGCATCAGGCCGACAAAAAGGAAGCGGCCCCATAGCAGCGCGTACGAAAGTTTCCAGCCCGGCATCAGCAACACGCTGAGCAGCAGCGACGCAATCAGCGCGACCTTGACGCGACGCCAACTCAGGATTCGGGCGAAGCCTTTTGGATTGGTTTTGGCAGCGGTGGCAGGCATTGCATAACGATAGCAATGAACGTCGAGTTTTGCCCGCGCGAAACGTTGGAAGTCGGCCCGAATTCGATGAATGTTCGTATCGCCCCGGGTGGTTCGTCGGCACCGGTCGTCGTCGATAACCGCATAACCGTCGTTCGTCGCAAATCAGTTTTCCGTGTCTGCGCGTTCGACCAGAGTTACACGGCGCAACAGGCGCGGATGTGGCACGACAAGGCGAGCCTTCAATGACCAACCAGCGTTTGGATATTCCGGCAACGACGGCGATCAACGGCAAAAAACACACGGCACAAACCTTCGCCAGCATCGCGCTGAAAGCCGCTGTGGTTTTCTGGTTTGTCGTGGCCGCGATCGGCCAATTGATGTTCGTCTATTACTTGCTGTTTCTCTACGGCGCGGCTGCTGCGCGTGGCGACTGGCTGGTGCTGAACAAGGTCATGCCGCATGGCTACATACCCGGCGATAGCGCGGGCAACTTTGCTATCGTGATGCATATTTTTCTCGCGGTCATCATCGTTATCGGCGGGCTGATCCAGTTGATTCCGATGGTGCGGCAACGCGCACCGGCGTTGCATCGCTGGAACGGGCGCGTGTTTTTGCTAGCCGTCTGCACCACCAGCCTTGCCGGTTTGTACATGCTCTGGATTCGCGGCAGCGTCGGCGATTTGCCGCAGCATCTTGGCAGCACGTTCGGCGCATTGCTGATCTGGCTCTGCGCGATCATGGCGCTGCGCCATGCGCTCGCGCGGCAACTTGTCGTGCACCGCCGCTGGGCGCTGCGCCTGTATCTGGTCGCCAACGCCGTGTGGTTCTATCGCATCGGATTGATGTTCTGGATTCTGCTCAATCACGGCCCTGCCGGTTTTGATCCAGACACATTCACCGGCCCGACCTTGAGCGTTTTGTCGTTCGCCCAAACTCTGCTGCCGCTGGCCGTGCTCGAAGTCTATTTCGCGGTGCAGCGCCGCGATAACGCCGTGGTACGCATCGCCTTTGCAGCGGGATTGTTCGTGCTCACCGTGGCGATGGGCGTGGGAATTTTCGGCGCACTGATGGGCATGTGGCTGCCGAAGATGTAGTGATACGGCTATGTTGTGGGGCGCTCACGGTTCCTGCGTGTGGAATGTTTCATCGCGAATTATGCAGCTTGGTTTAATTCAATTATTAGCTCCGCGAAACCGCACTGGCTCTGGACCGCGGTGCCGCGAGCGAACGACAACAGTACCGGCGAGTTTGTCATGCCAGCCCTGTTTCTTTGGATCGAAAGCGATCCAGATGACTCCGAGAAACAGAGGAAGCATGGCGACGAAGTACGCAAGATAGCGACCAATCGACTGAGCTATGGAAAGACTTCGTCCTGTTTCTGCGTCCACGACACGCGCAGCAATAACCATCTTTCCAGGAGTGGCTTGCCTATACGACCAGAAAAGAATTACAGCAATAGCGGGGAATACCCAGGAAATAAGGAAATCTGCAGGCCCGGCAATTAATGATTTACTCTGAGCGGTGAAGTAGGACCATCCATAGATTGCGATCAAAAGTGGCCCGGTGATGAGCATGAGTATGATTGTATCGAGGATGCTCGCGCCGACGCGCGGCCAAAAGCCGACGTACTCAAGGTCTTGGTCCTGCATTGAACTCTCCTAAGGGGCTTGATGCTGGAGTTAGACATCCGAACGCTGAAACGTATACATGCGAACGGCGTCGTTGCCTTCCTCTGTCATATTCACAACGTGAAAGTGGTCATCACCAAGAAGCCAGATCTCGTGAGTGTTTAACAAGGAAGTGACATCGTTTGTCCACGCGAGGACATCTAAGAGGAACTTCTCATAGTCTATTGGCTTGCCGAATGGATTGCGTGCATGCAAAACATTTCCGCATCTGCCATGCACCTCAACGAGCTTATCTTTTGACAGAAAACGGTCAAACGGTAGATGACTGCGCACTCCTGAATCGTCAGGCTCGCTCGACCGAAATGGAATGGGATAGAACCTGGGGTTGAGCTTTTCTAGGTCTTTGATGATCTCGCCGGGGTGCCAGCGCTTTTCGAAGCGTATCGACTGTTTTTGGAACAACTCCTTGTTTGCTGCCAAAGAAGCAAGCGCGATTAGCTCAAGAACCATGCGGAGTTGCAGTGCTGCACATTCCACGCGCGGCGGTCCAGAAAGGCGAACGCGACCATCTGAGCAAGCGTTGATTGTGTCAACTCGACGTTTGATCTGCTCCATCGCTCTTACATATGGATGAGTATCCTTGATCTCCATTTGATGCCTAACGGCCGATATGAATTATCGCCGCAGTTCAAGAACTCACCCACCCACGCCGCCAAGCAAACACAGCAGCCTGCGTGCGATCATTCACGCCGAGTTTGCCGAGCAGATTGCTGACATGCGTCTTGACCGTTTTCTCGCCGATTTCCAAGCGCGTGGCGATCTGGATATTGCTCATGCCTTCGGCGATCAGCATGAGCACATCGCGCTCGCGCTGACTCAGGATATCGGCGAGTGCGGAACCGCCGCCGGCGGGATTACGTACCGCGCTGACCAAACGTGCGGCGATGCGCGGATGCAGCGTGGCTTCGCCACGCGCGGCCAGCCGCACTGCGGTGGCGAGGTCTTCGGCGGCGATGTCTTTCAGCAAATATGAAAGCGCGCCGGCCTGGATCGCTTCGAGCATGCGCGCGTCATCCTCGAACGAGGTGAGCACGATGATCGCGGTATTCGGACTGGTCTGTTTGATGCCGCGGGCGGCTTCGACACCACCGCCGGGCATGACCAGATCGACCAGCACGACGTCGGGTTTTTCGGCGGCGCATACTGCGATCGCGGTATCGGCATCACCGGCCTCGCCGACGATGTTGAGGTCCGGTTCGGTATCGAGAAAACTGCGGATGCCCTGGCGCACCAGAACATGATCGTCGACGATAACGACGCGGATCGCGCTGTGTTTTTTGATGGCGTTCATGGCACTCACTTGTTTTTCTCGCGCATGGTTTTTCACTGAATCGGCAAGTTCCAGCATACCGTGATCGTGGTGCCGCCGTCAGTGCTGCTCAATGCGAAACGACCGCCCGGCAATGCGGCGCTGCGTTCGCGCATATTGCGAATTCCCATGCCGGCGCTGCGTTCGGCGGCGCCACCGCGACCGTTGTCGACGATGCGAAGTATGAACTGACTTTCCTCGCGCTGCAGGCTCAGGCGGGCCTCGCTCGCATGACTGTGACGCCAGACGTTGGCCAACGCCTCGTCGATGATGCGCAACACGGCCTCGTCATGCGCGGCGGATACGTCGCGCGCATCGTCGACCAGCCGATGCAGGGCGATACCGCTGCGCCGCGCCCAGGCATCGCTGCGTTCGGCGATCTGCGCTTCGAGCGTAGCGGCGGCGTGAGCGGAATTTTCCGGCAGGCGCATTTCATCGAGGATCAGCATCAGTTCGCGCTGGATTTCCTCGGTGATGCGACGCGCTTCCTCGATGCGCGTGCGGTCGCCCGGGTCGGCGTGACGCGCCGCGGCGGCGAGTTGCATTTGCAGCGCAAAGGCTTTCTGTTTCACGGTGTCGTGCAGGTCGCGTCCGAGGCGCTGGCGTTCCTCAATGCTGGCGAGGCGCGCACGTGTCTGCACCAGCGCACGCAATTCGGAGGCCATGCGATTCAGGTCGCGCGCGAGTACGCCAAGTTCATCGGCGGATTGATCCTGGATGATTTCGGAAAAGTCGCCGCCACTCCACGCGTGCGCCGCGCTCGCGATCCGATTCAAGCGGCGCGTCACATAACGCGACAGGAACAACGCCGAGCCGAGGCCGAACAACAGCAGATACGCGATCAAAATCGGCCACTCGAAATTCCAGTCGAAACTCAAGCTGCGCCAAGGCACCGGCAAGCGCAATTCGAGCACCAGCACGCCGCGTAGAACATGGGCGGAATCGCGAATCGGTGCGGCGTAACGTCGCAACAGACGCGGCGAATCTTCGCTGACGATCAGGATTGGCGCATCGTTGGTCGACAAGTTTTTCCATAGCGGATCAGCAGACGCTGCGATCTGCGCCTGCCAACGACCATCGCGCGGCGCACTCGCGAGCAAGGCGCCGTTTGGATCGAGGATCGCCGCCGCCAGCGGTTGCGCCGCGAGCTCGGTCATGATGAACGAAGGCTCATTGCCGAGGCGATCGCGTGGGCGTTCCAGATGCAACAAGAACGATTCGAGCGCGTGCTCCAGCGAGCGCGCGGAGGGCGTGTTGGCCGTATCAAAATCCTGGCTGAGGTCGAGCGTTTCGGCGCTCATGCTGGTTATCAGGCTGCCGCGCGCAATTTCATCCTTGAGCTCGCTGAATTCGCTGAGCAGCAAGGTCCATTTCACTAGCACCAGCGCGATCAGCGCGAGCACCGCGTAGAACAACGCGAGTCGCGTCATCAAGCCGCGCGGTGAAAAACGCAGGCGATTCATCGGCTGGGTCGCGCTACTTGCCGGCGCTGCATGTGAACCGTGATGCAGTCGCATGCACCAAGGTGGAATTGATCGAGCGGGTTCGACATGGTAATTCTCGATGCAGTCGCAGCGGTCTGTCGGGCGCTCAGTTTATCGTACTGCCGTGGCGCCGATGCATCGGGTTTTCCGCCGCTCGGAATGAGCGCGCCGCACCAGACAAAATACGAGCACAGTGAGGCATATGTCAGCTTCGGAAAAATCTTCGTCGCCGCTTGTCGCGCCGCCCGCGTCGGTGCCGCCGCCGTCATCCGCAGACTCCGCCAACAGCATCGCGGCGATCAGTTTTGTCGTGCTGTGGAGCACGGGTTATCTCGCCGGCAAACTCGCGCTCGCGCATGGCGCACCGTTCACCTTGCTGGTGGTGCGTTTCGGTTCGGCGGCGCTGATCTTTGCCGTGCTTGCGCTGGTCGCGCGACTGCCGTGGCCATCGTTGCGCGAGACATTGCACAGCGCCGTGGTCGGATTGTTTTCGCTAGCGCTGCAATTCGGCGGCGTGTATGCCGGCATCAAACTCGGCGCGAGCGCGGGCGCCGCGGCGCTGGTGATCGGCATCATGCCGCTCGGCGTGGCGTTGCTCGCGCGTGCGCTCGGCGATCCGGTGAGCAAGGCACAATGGTTCGGATTTGTGCTCGGTCTCGGCGGCGTGTTGCTGGTGGTCGCCGACCACGTCGATTCGGCGAACGTCGGCAGCATGGCGTATGTCGCGCTGGCGATCGGATTGTTCGGCATCTGCATCGGCACGCTGTATCAGAAACGGCACGGCTCGAACGTGGATTTGCGCATCGGTCTGTGCATTCAGCATGTTGTCGCGGTGCTGTTGTTGCTGCCGTTGGCGTGGTGGTGGGAGCATTTCGAGTTCGATGGCAGCGCTGCATTTTATCTGGCCAGCGCGTGGCTTGTGCTGGTCAATTCGGTGGCGACGTTTGCGTTGTTGTTCGTGCTGTTGCGACGTGGTGCGGCGACGGCGGTGGCGGCGTTGTTTTACCTCGTGCCACCGGTCACTGCGGTGATGAGTTTTGTGTTGCTCGGCGAGCACATGTCGCTGCTCAAGCTCGCGGGATTTGCGCTCGCAGCCGTCGGCGTTTATCTAGGCACCAGACGCTGAATATTTTCAGCGCCAAATAGTTTTATCGACCCCACCAAGCGCCCGGAAAATACACGCCCGGTGCCGGTCGCTCGCGGAAAACTTCGTGACGGAAACGGAACAACTCCGCCGGCCTGCCACCCGTGGCGTGATCGAGTTGTCCGGTGCCTTCGACCAAACCTGCACTTTCGACGAGGCGGCGGAAATTCTGTTTGTGCAGGCGATTGCCGGCCAGCGCCTCGACCACGTGCAAAAGCTGCAGCAAGGTAAAACTTGCCGGCAGCAATTCGAATACCACCGGGCGATATTTGATCTTGCCGCGCAAGCGACCGAGCGCAGTCGCCAGAATGCGCCGATGATCGAGCGCCATGCCGCGCCCAACCGCTGCGGCGGGCAATTCCTGCGCGGCGATATTTTCGCGCGCGGCCTCGATCACGATGCCGGCTTCCCACAATAATTCGTAGCGTTCCAGCGTGCGTTCGGGATCCCACGGCGCGGATTCCAAGCCGAACGTCAGGTCGACTCTTTCGCGGCGACGTTTGTCGCGTCCGGCCCAGCGATGCAGCGCTGGCGCGAGTGCCGCATCGATCAGCGCCGGCCGGCCGCGACGCCAATCTTCCCACGGCAAATACGCGTAACAATCCTGCCAGTGCGCGGCAAAACCATCGGGCAAGGCGTGTTCGCGCACGAGTGCGATGTAGGCGCTGGAAATCACGCGCGGGCCGCCCGCGCGTTCGCACGGATCGCGATAGCGATCGCCGAATGTATAAAGTTGCTCGACGTAACCGAGCTGGAATCCACTCTGCTCGGCGACTCTTTCGCGCACGCCACGCTCAAGCGTGAGATGGGTTTCCAGATCCAGCGGCCCACTCGGCAATGCATCCGCAGCGCTCGCATCGCGCACGCTGAGCACGCGCGGAATTTGCGCTGTTACGGCGATGATGACGGCGTCGAGACGCAGCAGGATGGCTTCGGGCATGGCGAGAGGATAACGGTTTCCGCACATGCCACGCAGCACGAGAATCGTCGTGAGCCGCACGTGTCTCTGCCCATGTGACACCGCGCCAGATAGAATCGGGTTTTTCCATTGCAAGGTTGGGCCAGCCATGACGCGCAAAATCATTCATTCCGATCACGCCCCGAAAGCTATCGGCCCGTATTCACAGGCGGTGCGCTGCGGCAACACCGTGTATCTGTCGGGGCAGACGCCGATCGATCCGGCCACCGGCAAACTTGTCGAGGGTTCGATCGAGGTACAGACCACGCGCATTTTCGAAAATCTGAAAGCCGTGGTAAGCGCCGCCGGCGGTTCGTTCGAGCAGATCGCAAGAGTCGGAATTTATCTGACCGACCTGGCCAATTTCGCCGAAGTGAACAAGGTCATGGCGAGCTATTTCAGCGAACCGTATCCGGCGCGCTCGACGATTGGCGTATCGCAGTTGCCGCTAGGTTCGCAGGTCGAGATCGATGCGATTCTGGTGCTGGATCAGGCCTGATCGCCGCCGAAATTCTCGCGCGAAACTGCCGTGGCGGTGACGAAAAAAACCAGCGTGGTTGCCGCTGCGGGTGGCGATCCCGGGTTGCTGCCGGTAGCCAGCGTGTCCGGCGTTGGCCCGGCGCTGCAGGCGACGCTGGCGAAACTCGGCATCGAGCGGCTGCAGGATTTGTGGTTCCATCTGCCGCTGCGGTACGAAGATAAAACCCGCATCACCGCGATCGCGGATCTGCGCCCGGGTGACCAGGCGCAGATCGAAGGCCGGGTCGATGCGGTCGAGCGCGGATTTCGTTTTCGTCCGCAGTTGCGCGTGGCGATCAGCGATGGATCCAACCAGACCTTGGTGCTGCGATTTTTTCATTTTCGTGGTTCCCAAGCCGACCAGCTCAAACCCGGTACGCGCATTCGTTGTTACGGCGAAGTGCGGCATGGCGCGCAGGGTTTCGAGATCGTGCATCCGCAATACGAGCGCCTGCTCGACGATGCTATCAGTGTGGTCGAGGATCGTCTCACGCCGATTTATCCGACCACCGAAGGCTTGGGTCACAAACGCCTCGCCGGCGTGATCGAACGCGCGCTGAAATTATTGCCGGATGCGGCGAGTCTCGAATTGATTCCGTCGGAGTTGTGCGCGAAATATCGGCTTGGATCGTTGCGCGATGCGTTGCTGTTTGTGCATCGGCCACCGCCGCAAGCGAATCTCGCGCAGATCGCGATCGGCGAACATCCGGCGCAACAACGCCTCGCGTTCGAGGAATTGCTCACGCATCACCTGAGCCTGAAACGCTTGCGCGCGCAGATTCGCGAGCGTCGGGCGCCGGTATTGCGTGGCGGCGGCGAACAACGCGGCGCGTTTATTGCGCAATTGCCGTTCGCTTTGACCGGTGCGCAACAGCGTGTGCTCGATGAAATTGCGCGTGATTTGGCCAGTGCAAAACCGATGTTGCGACTGGTGCAGGGCGATGTCGGATCGGGCAAGACCGTGGTCGCCGCGTTGGCCGCGCTGCATGCGATCGAAGCCGGCGCACAAGTGGCTTTGGTGGCGCCGACCGAGTTGCTCGCCGAGCAACATCTGCGCAGCTTTTTGCAATGGTTCGAACCGCTCGGCATCAAGGTGATCTGGCTGGCGGGCAAGGTGCAGGGCCGCGCGCGACGCACTGCCCTCGACGCATTGAAGACCGATGCCGACATCGTGATCGGCACGCACGCACTCATGCAGGAAGGTGTCGAGTTTCGCCATCTCGGCCTCGCCATCATCGACGAGCAACATCGCTTCGGCGTGCATCAACGCATGGCATTGCGCGACAAAGGGCGAACCGGTGACGGCATTCCGCATCAGCTCGTGCTGACCGCGACGCCGATTCCGCGCACCTTGGCGATGACTGCATATGCCGATTTGGATGTGTCGGTGATCGACGAATTGCCGCCCGGGCGCACGCCGGTGACGACGGTCGCGATCAGCAATGCGCGGCGCGGCGAAATCGTCGAGCGTATTCGCGCCGCGTGCGCGTTAGGCCGGCAAGCGTACTGGGTTTGCACCTTGATCGAAGAGTCGGATGTGCTCGAAGCGCAGGCTGCCGAAGTGAGCCATGCCGAACTCACCGCGGCGTTGCCGGAGCTGCGTATCGGGCTGGTACACGGGCGCCTCAAACCCGCCGAAAAACAAGCGGTGATGGCGGCGTTCAAGAACGGCGAACTCGCGTTGCTGATCGCGACTACGGTGATCGAAGTCGGCGTGGATGTGCCGAATGCGAGCCTGATGGTGATCGAAAATGCCGAGCGTCTCGGGCTGTCGCAACTGCATCAATTGCGCGGTCGGGTCGGTCGCGGCAGTCAGGCATCGAGCTGTGTATTGCTGTATCAAATGCCGCTGTCGGGCACCGCGCGGCAACGGCTCGAAGTGATGCGCGAAACCACCGACGGATTTCGCATCGCCGAGAAAGATCTGGAGTTGCGCGGCCCCGGCGAATTGCTCGGTACGCGTCAGACCGGGCGCATCGGATTTCGTATCGCCGATCTGTTGCGCGATGCAAAACTATTGCCGGCAGTGCAGGAAGTCGGTGCGGTATTGCTGGAAAAATATCCGCAGCAGGCCGAGCGTTTGATCACACGCTGGGTCGGCGGCGCCGCGCGTTACGCTGGGACGTGATGATGCGAGTGCTGGCACGTTTGCGCTCCGGTCTGGCCGCGCTGCAATGGCGCGATTTTGCGCTGGCGTATGCACGATGCCCATTCTGCGGGCCGAGTATTTTTGTGCGCATCAACCGCGATGAAACCGGCGTGCGTTGCCTGCGTTGTGCGGCTAGCGCGGTGCATATCGCGATGGGCTGGGCATTGTCTGCGCAGTGTCTCGATCTTGCCCAAAGTGACGCCTGCGAATTTTCCGCGCGCGGCCCGCTCGTGGCGTATTTGCAGCGGTGTGCGCGCAGTTTGAAAGTCTCCGAATATTTTGCTGATCTGGCATCAGGCCAGATGCGCGATGGCGTCTATTTCGAGGACATGCAGCGCCTGAGTTATGCCGATGCGAGTTTCGACCTGATCACGCACACCGAAGTGCTGGAGCACGTGCCGGACGATACGCTGGCCTTGGCCGAACTGCATCGTGTGCTGCGTCCGGGCGGGTATCTGCTGTTCACGGTTCCGCTATTCGACAGCGAGAACACCGTCGAGCGCGCGTATTTGCGCGATGGTGCGATCGAACATTTGCTGGCGCCGAGTTACCATCGCGATCCGCTGCGCGGCGGTGAAGGCATACTCGCGTTTCGCGATTACGGTCGCGATATTCTCGCGCGTTTGCGCGCTGTCGGTTTTGCCGCGCCTAGCTTGTATGTCGCGCCACAAAAAATTCCGTGGATCAGCCATTCGCGCATCGTCGTGATCGCACAAAAATAAATCCGTACCGCGTTACTGCTTGAGGAAATCAAAACGATGACACGTCAAAAACTCCTGATTGATACCGACCCCGGCGTCGACGATGCACTCGCCATTCTGATGGCGCACGCGCACGCCGATGTGGTCGGCCTGAGCATCGCCGCGGGCAACGTCGGCCTGAATCACACTGTGGCAAATGGGCTCAAGCTGGTCGAAGTGATCGGTGCCGATACACCGGTATTTGCGGGCTGCGCATCGCCGCTGGTTTTGCCGGCGGAAGATGCGGCGTTCGTGCACGGCCTTGATGGTTTTGGCGATACCGTTTACACCGCTGCATCGAGTCGTGCGAGCAGCGAGCACGCGGCGTTGGCGATCCTGCGTTTGTCGCATGAGCATGCCGGTGAGTTGACTCTCGTGGCGCTCGCGCCGCTGACCAATCTTGCGCTCGCCTTGCGTCTCGATCCGACCTTGCCGACGCGCGTCGCACGCCTCGTCATCATGGGCGGCGCGGTGACCGGGCGTGGCAATACGCGTTTGATTCCGGCCGAGTTCAATATCGCTTTTGATCCCGAAGCCGCGCACATCGTGTTCTCGGAATGGCCGCAGTTCACGCTGGTCGACTGGGAAGCGACGATGGCGCACGGCATCGATTTCTCTCGCTGGAATGCGCTGCTGGCGGGCACGGACAAACGCGCGATTTTTTATCGCAGCATTTCGCACAAGACCCTGCTGTTTGCGCAAGGCGAAAGACGCGAAAAAATGCTCACTGCCGACGCTCTGGCGATGGCCGTGGCACTCGATCCGGGCATCGTCACGAAAGTCGAGCGGCGTTATGTCGCGATTGAATTGCAGGGCGCGCTCACGCGCGGCGCAACCGTGGTCGATTGGGAGCAACGCGGCGGCAATACACCGAATGCGGATATCGTGTTGGCGGTGGATCAGACGCGGTTCGAGGCGATGCTGGCGACGGCGCTTGGGCGAAGCGATGCTTGAGGTGTATTGAAGCACACCCCAGCCATCGCTGAGGGTGAGCAGGGTAGCGAGCAGTAGTGCGCGCCACGGACGGCTATTTTGCGATCGTATTGCCCTTCAGATAGCGATCGAACCAGGCGACCGTGCGCTGCAGCGCGTCGATCAAGTTTTCGCGCTTGTCAAAGCCGTGACCTTCGTCAGCATAGTAATGCACATCCACTGTGCCGCCCTGCGCCTTGATCCTGGCGACGACTTGCTCGGCTTCCTCTTTCGGTACGCGGATGTCGTTCTCGCCCTGCAGCACCAGCATTGGCGAGCGGATTTGCTTGATGAACGTGATCGGCGACGTGGCATCGTAGATTTTCTTGTCCTTGACCGGATCACCGAGCAGCAATTTGAGGACTTGGCTCAAGGCGGGGTCTGAGTGCTCGCTCATCGTAAACCAGCTGATGATGCCGTATTGTTCGACGCCCGCAGCCCACACGTCTGGCGTCTTCGCCAGCGCCATCAACGTCATGTAGCCGCCATAGGAACCTCCGGTCATGCCGATTTTCTGTGCATCTACATAACCGCTCGCGATGAGGAATTTTGCTGCATAGACTTCGTCCTGCAGATCGCCGCCGCCGAGGTCTTTGAGGTTGGCTTGCTGGAACGCCATACCGTAACCGGTAGAACCGCGCACGTTCGGCGCGATGCAGACATAGCCGCGCGATGCGAGTGCGGTGGCGGTGCGGTTGAAACTGTCGACCGTTTGGTCGGGCGGACCGCCGTGTGGCAGGACCACGCCGGGCGCATGGGCGTCGCGCGCCAGGTTGAATGGCAGCCAGACGAAGGCGCTGATCAGCGTGCCGTCGAAGCTCTTGTAGTGCACCAGTTGTGCGGTCGGTAGCGCCGCGGAATCGAGGCTGGCGAGGGCGGAGTACGTCAGTTGCGTCGCTTTGCCGTCGTGGCCGACGATCCAGTAGGCAGACGGCGTATTACTCGCCTGATGTTTTAGCAGCAAACGTCCATCGCTGGCAAAACTGCGGCCATCGGCGGTGTTCAGGCCGGATGGCAAATCCACTTTTTCACTTTTTCCATTAGCGATATTGTATAAAAATATATCGGTGCGCCCATCGGCGTTCAGCTTCCAGGACAATTGCTTGCCGTCCGGGGAAAATTCGCCGGACTCGGTTTCCCACGGACTTGGTTCGAGCCAGCGATAGTTGCGTTTGGCGATATCGAACAGCGCAGCCTCGTTGCGCCCGCTGCGTGCATTCGAAGTCAGCGCCAGCCATTTGCCATCGGGCGACACCGCACTCACCCCGATCAGCGCATGGCCCTTGTGCGGCGTTAGTTCCTCGGCCTTGGCCGTGGCGAAATCGATGCGCCACGCACTGGCGTCGGTGAAATCAGCGTTGATGCGATTCGCGTAGATGAAATGGCCATCGTTGCTCCATTCGACGAGTTGCCAAAGGTGGTCAGCCGTTGCCTCGTGCGTAAGTTCACGCACTTTGCGCGTGGCCCAGTCGAATACCGCGATGTCGGTCGCCGTAGCGGTTTTTGGTTTGCGTTCGAACGCGAGCGATTTGCCGTCCGCCGACCAGCGGGCTGAAGCTTCGGAGATGTCGTCGCTGTTGGTCAGATCAACGACTGCGCCGCCATTGGCTGGTACCGCGTAGAGATCGAAGATTTCGCCGCCACCATGATCGGATTGGAACGCAATCCACTTGCCGTCGGGCGACCAGACTGCGCCAGTCTGTGAATCGTCGGATTGCGCCAATTGGATCGGCCAGCTACCAGCCGCCGACACTCTCCACAAGTTGTAGCGACCGGTGAGATTGGTCGAGACGACAACCTGCTTGCCGTCCGGCGACCACGCCGCGCCGGCATTGCCGCGCGCGAAAAACAGATCGGCGATTGGCACCGGCCCGGCTTGCGGATTGGCGAGCGAGGTAAGCGAGTGCGGATCCGTGAATGCGCGTTCCGGCGCCGGCACGGCGGCGAGCGCACATAGTGGCGGGACAAGCAGCAGCAGCGAGAAGTAGCGCATGTCGAGCTCCGTCGGCGTGTGGCACGAACATTAGCACGAGACTGCGCAATGCTCAGATTGAAAATCAAGCCGGCCCGATCGGCTTGGTCTGCGTGTCCAGCGACGATACGGCATCCAGTCCGGCCGTTCCCGGCGGTGCGTTGCGCACCCACAAATCCATCTGCGGAAAGGCGATATCGATCTTGGCCGCATCGAACGCGGCTTTGATGCGGAATTGCAAGTCGGTGCGCACGCGATTGCGTTGCGCGATCTCGGCGACGAACGCGCGCAGTTCGAAATCCAGCGTGCTATCGCCGAACGCAGTCATCCAGCAATTTGGCGCGGGATCTTTCAGCACGAGTGTATGTTCGGTCGCGAGACTCAACAGCAGATTTTGCACCTTGGCCGGATCGCTGCCGTAAGCCACGCCGACCTTGATCACGATGCGCGTGATCGAATCCGACAAGGTCCAGTTGACTAGGCGATCGGTGATGAAGGTCTTGTTCGGCACGACGACTTCGCGATTGTCCCAGTCGACGATGGTGGTGGCGCGCGTGCGGATTTTTGCGACCGTGCCTTCGACATTCGCCACGGTAATCACGTCGCCGATGCGGAACGGGCGCTCGAATAACACGATCAGACCGGAGACAAAATTGGCGAAGATTTCCTGCAAGCCAAAACCCAGACCGACGGTCAGGCCGGCGGCGAGCCATTGCAGGTTCGCCCACTGCACGCCGAGAAAACCGACGCCGACAATTACGCCGAACAACACGATCAGATACCGCACCAGACTGGTGATGGCGTAGCGCGTTGGCGCGTCGACATTCAGCCGGCGCAGCACGCCGATTTCGAGCAGGCCGGGCAGGTTGCGCGTGGCGACCCAGGTCAGGCTCAGCACGACAAACGACAGCAACACGGCGCGCAGGGTGAGGCTGAAATCGACGACTTCCTTGCCTTCGGTCAGGTGCGTGGCTTTCCAGATGCTGACCGTGTCGAGAAACGATAACGCGGGCGCCACATCCGACCAGATCAGCAGCAGCAACATCGTCAGCAGCAGCAGCGTCAGTACACGCACAACACGACGGGTTTGCTCGCCGAGACTGGCGATCGTCGTTTCGGTTTCTTCCACATCCGGCAACACTTCGACGTTTGCCGCATCCGGCTCGGCGTTCGCCTGTGCGTTGCGCTGATCTTCGGCGAGGCGTTCTTCCATGCGTTTGAGGGCGAGACGGCGTTCGCCGAGCATGAGCCAGCGCACCGCCAGTCCATGCAATACCGACACCGCGAGTGCCGCGCCGAACGATTGAAGCATGCGCTCGACCAGCGTGAACGCAGTGAAATAATAACCGGCGATTGCGAGCACGCCGCAGCCAACGAAAAATGCGCTGAGTACACCGCGCGTCAGCTGACGCAGGCGGATCGGTTCGGCTTGTACTGCGCCGCGTTGCGACCACACCGCACCCGGACGCAGCGCGCGCCACGTGAGTGCGGCGATGCCGAAAGCGCCAAGGATGAAGATCGCACGCCCGAACGTGGCATCAATTTTATCGGTATTGACCAGATTCAAAACGGTGTGCACGAACTGGATGATGAGCACGATGCCGGCGAGGCCAGGCAATAACGCGCGCAAGGCGTTGCGCCGCGCGCGCGGCCAGCGAAAATGCAAGTGCGCGAGACCTGTTTCGCGGATCAGCCAACTCAAAAACACCAATGTATACAGCGGCAGCGCCAGCGAAATCAGCGCGACACCGAGCGCGTTATCGAGCGGCTCGCCGCCACGTGCCGCTTGCAATACGCGCCCGACCAGCCACAACAACAGCGGCAACGGTAGTGCGGCGAGCAGGGTCAGAACCAATGCATTCAACGTGCAGCGATAACGATCGGTACGGATGCGCCGCATCGGCGTGGCGATGCGATCGAGCAACGCCGGCACGCGTAATTGCGCAAATATCGCGGCGCCGAGCAGTGCGATCAGCGCGGCGACAAATCCGACACCCGCAGCGCTGAAGTCGTGCCAGATATCGCGCAACGATTGCAGGTGGTTGGTGCTGAATACTTGCTGTGCGGTCTGCAGGAACTGGTTGTCCCAGGTCGCGTTGATCGGCGCGTGGCTCGGTGTCCATAGCAGGCGTGAGTTGAGTGTCGTGTTCAACGCGGTGGTGCTGCTGACCAGGCCGACGAGTTGTTGTTCGGTATCGCTGAGTGTGGTCACGAGTCGCGATTGCGCACCGATCAGACGCGGCAATAAGTCTGCGCGCGCACCGAGCAACTGCGACAGGTCATCGCCCATCGTATCGGGGTTGTCGGCCGGGCCGGCGCTTGGCGGATCCGGGCCGACAACGGGCGCGCGTATCGGTAGCGGTTTCAAGCCGCGCAGGCCTTCCTGTTCTTCGCGCAGGTCCACAAGCCGCAGCTTGGCTTGCGCGAGTTCGCTCTGCAGCTCGGCCAGTTCGCGGCGCAACGCCGGCAGCGGTTGCAGCTTGCGCCGTTCAGACAGCAGAATGAGGCCGACCGCTTCGCTCACACCGCCAGCCTTGAGCCGATCCTCGGTGTTCTTGGCCGCCAGTTCGGTTTCACTTCGTTGACCGCTGTAACGCGTTTTCAGATCGCGTACTTCGCCAAGGCGTTTTACCGCGGCGACGAGTTCTTCGCCGAGCGCGAGATTGGCGCTGGCCGCGTGTTGCAGCGGTGCCGGGCCGTTGGCATATTGATCGCTGGTTTGTTGCAGCCGCACGCGAATGTCCGCCACCGCCGAGCTGGCGCGATCCAGCACGATGGCTTCGAGCATGCTGACGCGCTGGCTGCGTTCATCGACCTCGCTGCGGCGATCGCTGCGCTGGTTCTGCAGCGTACGCATGCGCGCCTCGTAGGTGCGCTGTTCCATTTCCAGTGCGGCGAGATGGCTCCGCTGGTAACGCTGAGTGGCCTTCGCTGCGAGCCGCGCGGCTTCGGCCAGACTGGCTGGCGCGTTCGGCAGGCGCGGCGTGGTGGCGGCGTCCTGATCGGCTTCCGCATGGGCTTGCGCGAGTTCATCGCGTAGCGCGTCGGGGCGCTGGGTTTGCTGTTGTACTTCTTCGTCTAGCGAGCGAATGGCGTCTTGCGCTGTGGTCAATGCGCCGCGTTCCTGTTCGAGCAGATCACTGAATTGCGCGATCGTGGCTTGCGCTGGCAGTTTGGCGCGCCAGTCGGCGAGCGAGGTCGTGGCATCGCCGGCGGCGGTTGCATCGCTGTTGCGTGGCGCGTTGGCCGATGGCGTGGGTGTGTCGCGCAAGGACTGCAGTTTTGTCTGCTCGGCATCGGCGCGCTGATCGTCGTTCAGCGCATCGCGCAGCAGTTCTTCGACCTGTTTGCGTTGCGCTGCGCTGAGATCGTGCTTGCGCGGCAATGCTGTGATCGCCGCGTTGATCGCATCGGCCTGGGATGCGGGCAAAGCCGGCGCGGTATTGCTGCTAGCAGGCGGCGCGGGAGGTGCTGCGTGTACCGCGATGGCGAGTGCGGCGAGTAGCGGCAAAAACAGGATTCTGCGATACAAATGCATGCGGTTTTGGCGGTGCCTGCTAATATTGAGTTGCCGATTATGCGCCGCCAAGCCTAGCTCGTGCTGAATCGCTGGGCGTAATTCTGATGACCATGACTTGCGCGGGCGGGCCGCAAAAGCTACTATGCGCCTCTTTTTTTGCAGCCCTACGCGGAGCACTAATATGAAAGCAGACATCCATCCCCAATCGCACGACGTGGTGTTTCAGGATGCCTCTGCCAACTTTGCGTTCCTGACCCGGTCGACGATGACCAGCAAGGACAAGATCAAGTGGGAAGATGGCAAGGAATATCCGCTGATCAAGGTGGAAATTTCGAGCAAGTCGCACCCGTTCTACACCGGCAAGCACAAGGTGATGGATGTGGGCGGTCGCGTCGACAAGTTCCGCCAGCGCTACGCGCAGAAGTAAGAGTTTCTGCTGCCGGCGAATTCACCGTGGCGATTCCGCCCACGAGTGAGTTCGCAGTTTGCGTCGAGCATTGATCGAAAGCGCGATTGACGTTGACCGTCAGTCGCGCTTTTGCGTGTCTGCCATCCGGGTTTTCTCGATTGGAAAACGCTGTCAAGTGCCTTCCGTTTGGCGCGTTCGGGGTGCGCTTTACGTTGCGTGTACATACCGCAATCAAACGCTTGTGCGATAATTCGCTGCACTGCCGCATTGCGGGTCGACGCGCATAATCATCGACTTCATTGCGTTGCATTCGATTATGCAAGCGACTGGCGCTGTACGCCGGTCAACGATAGCCCGAAACCAAGCCTCAGGAGGCTGCTGTGTCTGACAAGAGCGTTGTACTGACCGATTCTGCGTCCAATAAAAGCACCACCTTGCCCGTTGTTACCGGCACCTTGGGCGATCCGGCGCTGGACATCGGCAAGTTGAACAAGGAGACCGGCTACTTCACTTACGATCCGGGTTTCATGTCGACCGCGGCGTGCAAAAGTGCGGTGACGTTCATCGATGGCGATCAAGGCATCCTGTTGTATCGCGGCTATCCGATCGAGCAGCTGGCGAAGCAGTCGAGTTTTCTCGAAGTATCGTATCTGCTCATGAACGGCGAACTGCCGACGCAGGCGGAATTCACCGCGTTCGACCACGAGGTGACGCATCACACGATGATGCGCGAGTCGCAGAAGAATTTCCTCAACGGCTTTCATTACGACGCCCATCCGATGGCGATGTTGTGCGCGTCGGTTGGTTCGCTCGCAGCGTTTTATCACGACGGCCTGGACATGAATGATCCGGCCCAGCGCCGCCTTTCAGCGATCCGCCTGCTGGCCAAGATGCCGACGATTGCGGCGGCGTGTTATCGCTATTCGATCGGCTGGCCGATCCGCTATCCGCGCAATAATCTCGAATACGTGACGCGTTTCCTGACGATGATGTTCGAGGTGCCGAGCGAGCCGCTCAAGCTCAATCCGGTGGCGGCGAAGGCGCTGGATCTGTTGTTCATCCTGCATGCCGATCATGAGCAGAACGCGAGCACCTCGACCGTGCGCTTGATCGGTTCCACCGGCGCGAATCCGTATGCGTGCGTCGCGGGCGGCATCGCCGCGTTGTGGGGACCGGCGCATGGCGGCGCCAATGAGGCCGTGCTGAAAATGCTCGCCGAGATCGGCGACGTCAAGAATGTTGCCAAAGCGGTGGATCGCGCCAAGGACAAGAATTCTGGTTTCCGCCTGATGGGTTTCGGCCATCGTGTGTACAAGAATTTCGATCCGCGTGCGACCATCATTCGCGAAATGACACACGAGGTGCTGAAAGAACTCGGCGTCTCCGATCCGCTGCTGGACGTGGCATTGGCGCTGGAGCAAGTCGCGTTGAAGGACGAGTATTTCATCGAGCGCAAGTTGTACCCGAACGTCGATTTCTATTCCGGCATCATCTACAAGGCGCTCGGCATTCCAACCGAAATGTTCACCGTGATGTTCGCGATTGCGCGCACTGCCGGCTGGGTCGCGCACTGGCTGGAACAGCATGAATCCGCCGATGCCAAGATCGGTCGTCCGCGCCAGATTTATACCGGCGCACCGACTCGCGAGTACAAGCCGATCATTACGCGCTGATCGTTCGCGAGTTACTAAAAAGCCCCGACTTGTGCGGGGCTTTTTTTTATGGAGATTCGACTTTTGGCGAATCGGATTTTTCGGCAACCAATTCAGTCGGTTTTCTCGGCGAGTAGAAGTTCCAGCGCGCCGCGCGAAGCACGTTTCATCGGCTTTTCGTCGATGCGGCTCAGCGGCGCTTGGCGCAGCAGGTCGAGTGGCAGCAGGGTCAGGTCGATAGCGATCTCGTCCGCCGAAAAAAGATACACCGGGAATTCGTCGGCGTCTTCGCGAGTCAGTCGCAGGAAGCGCGATTCCTCGTCGTACGGAATATGATTTTCATCGAGTAGATTTTGCAGCGTGCGCGGATCGTCGCTGAACAAATGCAGACAAACTGCCGAATGCTCATCGGCGCTGCCATCCAGCACTGCACCGACTAGGCGCGGCTCGAACGCGGCGAAAAACCGCATTGCTTCGAGCGCGACTTCGCGGCGTTGCTGCAAAAGCTGCGGCTGTGTATCCGCTTGGAAAAGGCGCTGATGCTCGCGTAGCGCGGCATCAATTTCGCTGTTCTTTGGCAAATAGGTTTCGGCGAAAATCCCGAGATGCGCCGCCGCTTTGCGCTTGGCCAGATGAAAATCGCGGATGCCTTCTTCGCTCATCAACCGCGCCGCTTCGACCGCGATGCGCCGACGTTGCTGCTGCGTGCGCAACGTGCCGTGATCTTGTTCGTGCTCGCGAGCGTGGCGGCGCATCAGAATACGTCGTAGGCGGCTTTCTCGTCCTGTTTCGAAGTTTCGGTCGGCGTATTTTCATTCGCCGCCAGATGCGCAATATCCTCGGACTTGAACACCTCGAGTATGGCGTGCGTATCGTTGCCGGAGGCGAGCGTGCCGGTGTCCGGATCGATGCGCGCACTGGCGATGCCTGTCGGCATTTCGAAGGGTTGTTCTTTGACGCCCTGCAGACTCGTGCGCATGAAATCGATCCAGATCGGCAGCGCGGCCTGCGCGCCGAATTCGCCGACGCCGTTGACGCGACCGAGCGAGGTGAAGTCGTCGAAACCGACCCACGTCGCAGTGACGAGATCGGCGTTATAGCCGTTGAACCACGCATCGCGATGATCGTTGGTACTACCGGTTTTGCCAGCCAGATCGTTGCGCTTGAGCACCATCGCGCCAGCCCCCGTGCCGCGCCGAACCACATCGTGCATGAGCGAGCCGATCAGGTAGGCGACGCGCGCATCGAGTACGCGCGGCGCGAGATTCGGTGCGGTCGTATTGGCGCTTGGCGCCGCCGCGGTCGTTGTCGCCGTCGCCGGTTCGATCACGCCTAGGGCGTTGGCGGCGACGACCGCAGGGTCGACCTTGACCACACGACCATTGTCTTGCGCACGCTCGGCACAGCGTCGGCATGCCAACGCCGGATGCGCGTGGAAAACTTCCTTGCCGTCGCGGTCGTAAATGCTGTCGACGAAATACGGATCGATCAGAAAACCGCCGTTGGCGAAAACCGCGTAGCCGCGCGCCATGGTTAGCGGCGAGACCGATGCGGTGCCGAGCGCCATCGACAGGCTTTCGGGAATTTGCTCGGGTGTGAAGCCGAATCGCGTGATGTACTCGCGCGCGTAATGCACACCGATCGCATCGAGCAGGCGGATCGAGACCAGGTTTTTCGACAGCACCATCGCTTCGCGCAAGCGCATCGGACCTTCAAATTTGTCGTCGTCGTTCTTCGGCGTCCACAGGCCGTTTGGCTTGGACGGATCTTCGAATACCAAAGGCGCATCGTTGATGATCGAGGCCGGAGTAAAGCCATGATCGAACGCCGCGGCATACAGGAACGGCTTGAAACTTGAACCCGGATTGCGATTGCTCTGGGTCACGCGATTGAACTTGCTGCGACCGAAACTGAAGCCGCCAACCATCGCCTTGATCGCGCCGTTTGCAGGATTGAGTGCCAGCAACGCCGCTTGCGCGAGCGGCAATTGGGCTAGTTTCCACTTGCCATCGGCATTGCGCGTGAGACGAATCACGTCGCCGGGCTTGAGTACTGCATCGACCTTTTTCGGCGCCGCGCCGCGATGGCTGTCGTCCTGATACGGGCGCGCCCAATCGATGGCTTCGAGATCGATCGGTACGCTCTGGCTGTCGACCAGGTAAACCGTGGCGGATTTTTCTGCGCTTTCGGTTACTACGCCAGGCACCAGCCCGGCAATCGGGTGATACAGCGCCAGAAGTTTGTCCAGCTCCGCCGGCTGCATGCCGGGATGGATGTCCAGGTGTGCTTCGGCACCACGAAAACCGTGGCGTAAATCGTAGCTGATGAGACCGTCATGCACAGCACGATTGGCGCCATCCTGCATGTGCGAATCGAGGGTGGTGCGGATGACGTAGCCTTCGGTTAGCGCATCGTTGCCAAAGCGCTTGATTGCTTCCTGGCGCACCAGTTCGGCGACGTAAGGTGCTTCGGCCTCGATTGGCGGCTCGTGAGCGTAGGATTGATCGATTTCGGTGCTGGCCTGCTTGAACTGTTCGGCGCTGATGAAGCTGTTATCGAGCATACGCTGCAGGACGTAATTGCGACGTTCCAGCACGCGTTCGCGGCGATTCAGCGGATTGCCGCTGGACGGAAACTTCGGGATCGATGCGAGCACGGCGCATTCGGCTAGGCTCAGCTGATCGAGGGTCTTGCCGTAGTAGAACTCGGCGGCGGCACCGACACCGTAAGCGCGATTGCCGAGAAAAATCTTGTTCAGATACAGCTCGAGAATCTCGTCCTTGCTGAGTTCGTGTTCCATGCGCACGGCGAAAAAGATCTCCGAGATCTTGCGCGTGAGGCTCACTTCCGAGCTGAAAAAGAAATTGCGCGCCACCTGTTGCGTGATCGTGCTGCCGCCAGCGACCTTGAACTTGCCGGTGCTCAGCATCAACCAACCCGCACGCGCGATGCCTTGCCAGTCATAACCCGGGTGTTCGTAGAAACGCGCATCCTCGACCGCGATGAACGCCTCCTTGACCAGCGTGGGCACGTTGGCGATCTTGACCGGAATGCGTCGGGTCTCGCCGAACGTCGCAATCAGCTTGTCATCGGCCGAGTACACCCTGAGTGGCACCTGCAGGCGAACATCGCGCAGCGCTTCCACGGAAGGCAGGCCCGGCGCGATCAGCCAGTACGCCACGGTGACGCCGATAACGGCCAGCAGAACTCCGCTGACGGCGAGAATCAACGCGTATCGAATCAGTCTTAGGAACAAGCGCATGGAGAGTGGGGCTGCTCATGGGCGATCAACTGCTGATCGCTAGGGCGGAAAGTATAAAGCCTACGCCGCGAGCTTGCTGAACGGTCGGTGCGGCTGGCCGGATTAATGGCTCCAAAACGAGATGTTAAGTCCTTGTGGATTCGATGTATTTGCCGGGGCGTTTAAAAAACGTTGCATTCAGTCACACATCCGATTTAATGTAATGGTGTACGTTTCGCTCCTAAGAGCGCGTAAGCAAGGGGAATTCCGTGGGGCTGCTGAGCACTAGAACACCACCGCTGGTCGGCATCGACATCAGTTCGACCGCTGTGAAATTGCTCCAATTGAGCGAGTCGGGTGGACGCTATCGCGTGGATTGTTACGCGGTGGAGCCCCTGCCGCCGAATGCTGTGGTCGAAAAGAACATCGTTGAGGTCGAGGCCGTCGGTGAAGCACTGCGACGCGCGTTGAACCGCTCCGGCGCCAAGACCAAGTTTGCCGCCGCCGCGGTTGCCGGCTCCGCGGTTATCACCAAGATCATTCCGATGCCGGCAGATTTGTCCGATGACGATCTGGAAGGTCAGATCCAAATCGAGGCGAATCAGTACATTCCGTATCCGCTGGAAGAAGTCAGCCTGGATTTCGAAGTTTTGGGGCCGCTCAAGGACAGCCCCGAGATGGTTAACGTGTTGCTGGCCGCATCGCGTACCGAAAACGTCGATCTGCGCGTTGCGGCGCTGGATCTCGGTGGATTGACCGCCAAGATCATCGACGTCGAAGCCTATGCGATGGAGAACGCGTACAAGCTGATCGCGGCACAACACAACGTGCCGGCCGATGCGCTGGTCGCCGTTGTCGATGTTGGCGCGACCATGACCACGCTTATCGTGCTACAGGGCGGACGCACGATTTATTCGCGCGAACAAGTATTTGGTGGCAAGCAGCTGACCGACGAAGTGATGCGCCGTTACGCGCTGTCGTACGAGGATGCCAGTCAGGCCAAGCGTCATGGCGGATTGCCTGAATCGTATGAAATCGAAGTGCTGGAACCGTTCAAAGAGGCAATGGTGCAGCAGATCAGTCGTTTGCTGCAGTTCTTCTTCGCCGGCAGTGAATACAACAAGGTTGATCAAATCGTGCTCGCCGGAGGCTGTGCCTCGATCAGCGGCGTCACCGACTTGATTGAAAACCAATTGAACGTGCATGCGCTGGTTGCCAATCCGCTGGCCAATATGTCGCTGTCGCCGCGCGTGCAGGCACAGGTCTTGGCTATGGATGCGCCCGCGCTGATGATTGCCTGTGGTCTCGCGCTCAGGAGCTTCGACTGATGGCTAAAATCAATCTATTACCGTGGCGCGCAGCGCGACGCAAACAGCGCGAGCGCGAGTTTTACATGGTGCTCGGCGCGTCGCTTGTGGCAGCAGTGCTGGTTTTTCTGGGTGCGATGCTGTTCATGGATTCGCGCATCGATAACCAGCAAGCCCGCAATCATTATCTCGAAGGCGAGAACAAGCTGCTTGATGCCAAGATCGTCAAGATCGACAAGCTCGACAAGGAAAAAGCCCGTTTGCTCGCGCGCAAGCAAATTATCGAGCAGCTGCAGGCCAACCGTTCGCAAATGGTGCATCTGTTTGACGAGCTCGTAAAAACCATACCGGATGGTGCGCGACTGAGTGGGCTCAAACAGAGCGGCGACATTCTCACATTGGAAGGGCATGCGCAGTCCAACGCCAGCGTTGCCAATTACATGAGGAGCCTCGACGCTTCGCAGTGGTTGTCGCACGCGGATCTGAAAAAGAGTGAGGCGAAAGGCGATGACAAGAAAAATCGCTTCCTGTTCGGCTTGGATGTGAAATTGCGCAAGGCTGGAACAGAACAGACGGAGCAAGATGCGACGGGTGGGGCTGCGCCGGCCAAGCCAGCAAACCCGCCCGCAGCACCAGCCGCTCCACCGCCGACAACACCCATCACGCCGCCGGCATCTGCCACTCCGAAACCGGCGGCGGCAACCCCGACAACACCTGCCACACCTGTCGCGGGAGGCAAGTCATGAGCTTTTTTTCTGATCTGAGCAATCTGGACCGAAATAATATTGGCGCTTGGCCGGTAGCGATCAAGACATTCTTTGCGGTGTTGTTGTTCGTGCTGATTCTGTTCTTGGGATGGTATTTCAAAATCAGCAACCAACAAGAAGAGCTCGATCGTTATGTGATCCAGGAGGATGGGCTGCGCAAGGATTTCATCAAGAAACAAAGCCGCGTGGTCAATCTTGAGGCTTTGGAGCAACAGCTGAAAGACATCGAGGCCATTTTGCGCCAGATGTTGCGTCAGTTGCCTGGCAAAACCGAAATGCCGAAGCTGCTGGAGGATATCTCGCAGACTGCGCTGGCATCCGGTATCGAAACGGAATTGTTCGAACCTGGTGCGGAGACGCCGAAAGAGTTTTACGCAGAGAAACCGATCAAGCTGCGCATGATCGGCACCTATCATCAGTTCGGCAATTTCATCAGCGGTGTCGCCACTTTGCCGCGAGTGGTGATTTTGACCATGCACGATGTAGCCCTGAAGCCGAGCACCACGCCCACGCGTGGCAAAGCCGGAGGTTCGGGCGATCTGGTGCTGGAGGGCACAGTCAAAACCTACCGTTATGTCGAAGAAGATGAAGCTGCAGATGCTGCTGCGAAGCCGGGAGTGAAATGAACATGCGCGCACAGCAAAGCATGAAATTTATTCTCGGCAGCGCATCCCTGACCTTGATCCTTACTTTGTCGGCGTGCTCATCCGGCACCGCTGATCTGGAACAATGGACCGCGCAGGAAAAAGCCAAGCGCGGCGCGCCGCTCGACCCTTTGCCAGTTATCAAGACATTCGAGAACTTCGAATATAAGGATCAGGATCTGCGTGATCCTTTCAGTCCGAGCATCGAAGAACAGCAGCAGGCCCAAGCAGTAACGCAGGCCGGGTTGCATCCGGATGATCATGCGCACGAAGCGCTGGAGGCGTTTCCGTTGGATGCGTTAAAAATGATGGGAACGCTGGGCTCAGGAGCGCAGATGGAAGGTTTGATCAAGGATCCTGACGGTGTGATTCACAGAGTACACGCGCGCAATTACATGGGCCAAAACAACGGTCGCATTAACTCGATTGCTGAAGACCACATTGATCTAGTTGAACTGCTGCCAAATGGCGTCGGTGGCTGGATGGAACATCCAGTGGCACTCGCCATGGATGAGAAATAGACGCTGGGGAGTGCAAGATGACCGCGACCGTTGAAAAAATTCATGTACACGCGCGAGCGCTGACCCGCCTCACGATGCCGCGCTTGGGCGTGTTGTTGGCATTGTTGCTCGGCATCGGTGTGAGCGTATCCGCATATGCGGAAAACGTCTTGCAAGATGTCAGTTACGTCGCTCTGCCGGGCGGCAAGGTCGAGATCACTTTGAAACTCGCCACGCCGCCGCCGCCGCCGCAGGTTTTCGCGACGGAAGCGCCGCCGCGTATCGCCCTCGATCTGGCTGCAACGCATAATGCTGTTACCCAACGCCATATCGATATCGGCACAGGTGCCACCAGCGGCATCTCGATTGTTGAAGCCGGCGGACGTACCCGTGTCGTGGTTGATCTGTTCCATCCCAGTACTTATGAGACGCGCGTCGAAGGCAGTAATCTGGTCTTGGCTGTGGGCACTTCTGGCGGCAATACGCCGGTAACGGCCGCAATGGCCAGCACGGATCCGACCAAATCAGTCGCTCTTGCCGGCAGCCCGGATATTTCGAATATCGACTTCCGCCGTGGCAAAGCTGGTGAAGGTCGAATCATCGTGGATTTTTCCGCTGCTGGTGCTGCTGCGGACTTGCGCCGCGAAGGTGACAAGATCGTGATCGATGTGCGTAATGCACATCTGCCCGCCAAGCTGGCGCAGCATCTGGATGTGATGGATTTCGCCACGCCGGTGCATGCGCTCGACATCAAACCGAATGCCGGTGGAGCGCGCATCGAGATCAGCGCCGCATCGCCTTTTGAGCAGCTCGCGTATCAAACGGGCAATCAGTACATCGTCGAAATTGCGCTGCCGCGCGACAAGTCCAAGGACAAGAAAGACAAAAATCAGGAGCCGGAATACAACGGCAGCCGTGTCACGTTCAATTTCCAGGATATCCCGACACGTTCGGTGCTGCAGTTGATCGCCGATGTGTCTGATCTCAACATCGTGGTATCGGATACCGTGCAAGGCAATGTCACCTTGCGTCTCATCAATGTGCCGTGGGATCAGGCATTGGATCTGGTATTGCAAGCCAAGGATCTGGACAAGCGTCGCAAAGGTAACGTGATCTGGGTAGCTCCGCAGAAACAAATCGCGGATCGGGAGCAATCCATTGCAGCCGCGCGGCAGAAACTCGAGCAGCAAGCCGAACTCATTTCAGACTATATTCCGATCAGTTATGGCCACGCGAAGGATATCGCCGGACTGTTAACGGATCAGAGCAAGACCGCAACAGCCGGCGGTGCTGGTGGTTCAGCGGCTCCAAGTGCGCGAGGTTTCCTTTCCGAACGCGGCACTGTGTCTTTCGATGAGCGCACTAATACCTTGCTGGTCAACGACACGCCCGATCGCATCAGGGATGTGCGCGAACTCATTGCGTTGCTCGATCGTCCGGTGCGTCAAGTCTTGATCGAGTCGCGCATCGTCATCGCGTCGGATAATTTCTCACGTGAATTGGGTGCCAAGTTCGGCATCAGCGGCGCACATCAGGATGGCAACGGCAATGTGATCAGTACCTCGGGTACGCTTTCCGGTGCTGACCAGATGACCAACGCCGCTCTTGTGAGTCGTTCTACAGGTACAGGGCGAAGCTTGCCAGTTGGCGCAGCGGGTGCGATCGGCGGCGGCGTTCTGGTGCCATCGCTGGCGAACGCGTTGAACGTCAACCTACCTGCGTCGACACCGTCAGGCAGCTTTGGCCTAGCGATTCTCGGAGCCGACTATCTGCTTGATCTGGAGCTGTCAGCTTCGCAAAAAGAAGGCCGTAGCGAAGTCATCTCCAGTCCGCGTGTAATCACGGCCAATAATCAGGAAGCGATCATCAAACAGGGCACCGAGATTGGTTATTTGACCATTCAGGCCGCCAGTACCGGAAGTTCATCTGCGCTTCCCACCGTAGCGTTCAAGGATGCCGTGCTCGAGCTACGTGTGACTCCCACGATTACCGCCGACAATCGTGTATATCTTGCCATGCACGTTAAAAAGGACAGTCTGAATTCGTTCATCTCGATTCCTGGCGGTGGTGTAGTACCGCAGATTGATACACGCGAAATCAATACATCCGTCCTGGTAGACAATGCCCAGACCGTCGTGCTCGGTGGCGTGTATGAAGCGACCAAGATCGAAAATGTAAACAAGGTACCTTTTCTTGGCGACCTGCCGGCTGTTGGCCTCTTGTTTCGCGATAAATCAAACTCGAACAACAAGGCGGAGCTGCTGATCTTCGTCACCCCACGTATTCTTAGCGATACCCTTAAATAACCCCCGCCCGCTGTGGTGGAAATATAACCCTTACGCGAGCACGGAGACGAAATAATGAAGGCCTTGATCAACAAGCTCAGCTTGCTGCTGATCGCCCTGACACTGACAAGTTGTGGCGGCGGTGGTGGCGGTACGGGTGGCGCATTTCAGCCACCGCCAGGTTCAGCACAGGTGGCGTCACTCACGGCGTCATCAGCAACCGGTACGATATCAACCAATAATTTCGTGGATATCACGATTACGGCGAGGAATTCTGATAATTCACTAGCCAAAGATGGCACATCTATCAATGCCTTGCTAACGCCGACAGCAATTGGCGTGATCACGAACGGTAGCGCAACGGTAGGTAGCTCGACTGCTAGTGGCGTAACTACTGGAGGAGTTGCTGCATTCCGATTCAGTAGCGGTGTAAACACAGGCGGCGCTCATCTGGTTTTCTCGACTGTAAATACCGCGCAATCCACTATTAGCACTGCGGTTGATATCACTGTTAGCGGTAGCACAACTGATCAGCGCCTGACTCTTAGCCCAAGCACAATAACCCTGCCGCTAAATCCAAACGCTGGTGATTTTCCGTTTATTGGTTCGCCGTATATGGGCGAGGTGACAATTACGCGCAGGCATCAGAGTGGTCAGTTGATCACCGGTACTGAAAAAGACAATACCTCAATAGCGCCATTGCAGATTGCGGCATTTTCGATACTGGATGATCCAGCAACGCCTTGGGTTGGTGCAACCAAGATTCCGCCAACTGCAGAGGGCAACGAATTTCTGACCGAGCTCGGCAGTGGCCCGGTAAACGTAACCGGCGGACAAGGTACGGTATTCATCCATGCGCAGGGCACTCCTGGTGTGGCGACGTTGATCGTGACCGCAGTAGATCCCGATAGTGGTCAGACGATAAGTGCCAGCGTCACGGTGAATATTGTCAGCACGGTTCCTCCGCTGCCGGCTACGGTATCGCTATCCACCCAAACTAATGCGGTATATACATCCACATCCGGTGGTACTAGCAGTTCGACGATTACTGCCGTAGTGCAGACCGGTGCCTCCGTACCGGTTCCTGATCCAGGCTCTGGCAATAATGCTTATGACAATATCCAATTCGATATCATTGGCGATAATCCGGGGCACGCAAGTTTGTCCGCGGTCAACGCTGCCGGTGTGTCGTCCCCGCAGGGTGCCACAAGCGTGCGAACCCATACTTCGGGCGGTATTGCCAATGTCGTATTTATTGCTGGAACACAAACTGGTCCGATTCAGATAAAGGCAACAGCTGATCGCTCCGACAACAATGTGGATACCGGCATACAGGATCCCGTGAGCGCTACGATTACCATGATCGTTTCGGATGGCAAACTTTTCAGCATCGCAATCTCCTCGCCGGTGGTCAATGGCCTCACTGTAAATTCGATATCAGGTCAGGTCAGTAGCTCAAGTACCACCCCCGGCGATCCTAATGCCACTTACAGCATTGTCCAGAGCGCTACTGCTACGGACCGAGCCGGTAATCCGGTGTTACCCGGTACCGTAATCAATTTTGGTCTGGTGGATGCGCCTGCCTCGAACAGCATAAATTTCGGTTCGGGGAACTTCCTCATCACGGGCGCGTCTGGTGATCCGAAGGAAAATGGCACGATCTTCACAGATCTGGCTAGCGGTCATTTCAAAACAGCCGGTGGTGGTGCGGGGCCAGGCGATACCTTGCTTGTGTTTGGCCACTCGACAACATTTGATGGCTATGCAGCGCCGATTGGCAATCGTGATCTCGAAAGCTCGCGAAAAATTCAGTCCGTCGAAACAGATACCCAGCTCACCGTTGCATCACCGTTTAATCCTAACGATGACACGGGTGTGTCGGTAAATAATTTTGGCGTAATTCCATATGTAATTGGTCATGCTACCGCCGGCAATATCACGGCTGCTGTCACAACGAACTCAGTGGGTGTCGCGTCCGCTTCCATGACCTATGCCGCGTCGCATTTGGGCCAATATGCCTATGTGTGGGCACAGGGTACTGCCACTACAGCGAGCGGTACGAAGACTATTGGCGATGTTGCCGCCTCCGGTTATCCCGGCGTTGCACCAGCTGTGCTATCGGTACCGTCCAGTATCGTCGGCAATACCACTACAACTATTCTAGTTTGCGTGACCGATGCGCTCATCCAACCGATGGCACAGCAAGTGATTGGCTTCGCGTTTGAGAATACCGGTAGTGGTTTCGCAACCATCGATCCCCCAGCACCTCCCGCTGTGGGTCAGTCCAGCGGCTTCTTTATGAGTCCGACTGACGCGAGCGGCTGTGCGACGGGTATCGTCGTAACCAGCGGTTTGACCAATACCGGAACAACGGCGCCAGACGTGGTTATCTCCGCAGATGGACAGCAAAAAACGGTCAAGATCGCGGTCGGCGGTGCACCAGTATTGCAAGCGTCACCGTCTGCGCTTACCGATGGCGGTTCAGTCTTGCTTTCACTTACCGACGATCATGGAAATGCAATTCAGAATGTCGCGATAAGTGTAGTCTGCACGCAAGGGGCGGCAGCATCGGCAGTGCTTCCGACAGGAACGGCAGGTACCAGTCATGTAGATATTTCCGCAACTGGTCTTGATGCGGCGAAAACGCCTAAAACCGCCACCTGCACCTTCACCGCCGCAGACGGGGCGACCGCGATTGTCAATGTCACCGGTAGGGATATTTGCCTAACCGACAAGACCGCCACCGGCTGTGATGCGATACCGCAAACACAGGTGACCGTGAATCTGCAGAATGCAGGAGATCCTGGTCACATAGTCAAGGGGAGCGTCACCGTTTCCGGTACGGAATTGACGCTACCATCGTCGGGTGGGTGCAGTATTGCCGGCACAGCGACCTCGGCAAGTTGCGGATACTCATTTGACAAGGGAACCCAAGTCTCGCTGAAAGCGGTTCCAAGCGGCGCAACCCAATTCTTCGGCTGGACCGGAGGTTGTGGTACTACCAGCGGGCTGAACGCCAATTTCACCGCCGGGGCTGATGCCACCTGCACAGCGAACTTTATTTGCACCGCCGCATCATGCCCTTGATGCCCTAGCTATATTGAGTTGCTGAAGTAATACAAGCGGGGCCGAATTGAGGCCCCGTTTGCTTAAAAAGGGATGGAAAATTTTCCTGTCTTTGTTGTGAGTATTGGTTTCGATGAGCTCGTACCGCAAGACACTTGAGAAAGGCGCAAAAGCCTATCGTTGCGGCGATATGCCATTAGATGCTTTCCTGATTGTGAGCGGCAGTGTCGAAATTTCCATTCGTCGCGATGGAGTTCAAATACCAGTCGTTACGCTGAGCAGCGGCGAAATGTTCGGGGAAAT
Source organism: Pseudolysobacter antarcticus (assembly GCF_004168365.1). Lineage (GTDB taxonomy): Bacteria > Pseudomonadota > Gammaproteobacteria > Xanthomonadales > Rhodanobacteraceae > Pseudolysobacter > Pseudolysobacter antarcticus. The sequence continues at coordinate 4,059,886 of NZ_CP035704.1, read as the reverse complement.
GGAGTTGATCGATGGCGGTATGCGGCGATTGACAGCAAGCGCAATGACCGACTGCGTACTGCAAATTATCAAGCGTGAGCAAATTGTAGAACGATTGGACAATACCGATCCGATCGTGCGCGCACTGTTACAGCGACAACTTTCGCGCTTTCGAGTCGCCTTGGAATTGATCGAGTCGGACGTGATTGCTGATACAGGGCACACCGATCCAAGCGCCTCCGTTGTGACTTCCGCTATCGCCAAACTTCGTCTGGAAGCGCAATTGCGTGAAGCACTTGAGCAGGGCGTGTTGGAAATATTGTGGCAACCCATTGGCGCAATTGCCGACGGTCGTATCGTGGGTTATGAGGCACTCATGCGCTGGCCGCATGTAGATCTCGGCGATCTCATGCCCAAGCAGTTTATAGCGCTGGCGGAAGAAACCTCGTTGATCGTGGTGCTGGGCGACTATGCCCTGCAACGAGTGTGCATCGCACTGCGTGCGCTCGCGGATTGCGGTTGCTCGCCTATGCCATACATTGCGCTGAATGTTTCTGGGCGTGCCCTAAGCAGCGCAGTCTTCGTCGATCAGATTATTGCCTCCGCTGTAAGACACGGAATCGATACGGCATGGATCAGGCTCGAAGTCACCGAAAGCGTTTTTCTGGATTACCACCAGATTGAAGAACTTATTCAGCGCTGCCACGCGGTAAACATTCGCGTTGCTGTAGACGATTTCGGCACTGAGTATTCCAATTTTTCGCATTTGCACCGGCTGGCTTTCGATACCATCAAGCTGGAGCAGAATTTCACCCACGATCTGGATCAGCCGCGTTGTCTCGCCATGGTGCAGGCGATTATCGCTGTCGCACGCGCGATCGACGCCGACATCGTTGCCGAGGGAGTCGAGACCGACGCCCAGTTGCAGCAACTGCGGCAGCTCGGCTGCGATTACGCGCAGGGTTTCCTGATTGGCAAACCGCTCACTTCAACTGAGCTTCTCGCCAGCATTTCCTGAACAAAGCTGTCGCCGCTAAACTTTTTCGCCCAGGCGCTGTCCTAACTGCACGCCGAGCCGGCTTGCTCTCTTGCTCTTGTTTCCCGCGGCATGATCGCGCGAAATATAGGGTGTCGCGAAGCCGTTGAAACAATACCGCATCGCAATTGATACCATGCTTGCCGCTGCACGCGAACATCAACCCAAGAACCTAGCCCGACACAATGGATATGCCTGATATCGCCTCCGACCTCTCACCCGCTCCCGTCGCGCCTGATCGGATCACTCCAGCGCAGGAAACTAACCTTTCAGTGGCGTTCCAAACACTGCGCACCGAACTTTCTCGTTGCATCATCGGCCAGGCCGCGCTGGTCGATCGCCTGCTGATCGCCTTGCTTGCCGATGGCCATTTGCTTGTGGAAGGCGCACCGGGGCTGGCCAAAACCACCGCGATCAAGGAACTCGCCGCGCGCCTCGAAGGCGATTTCCACCGCATCCAGTTCACGCCGGATCTATTGCCAGCCGACCTTACTGGCACCGAAATCTATCGTCCGCAGGAAAGCCGTTTCGAATTCCAGCGCGGCCCGGTATTCCACAATTTCATACTTGCCGATGAGGTCAATCGCGCGCCGGCGAAGGTGCAATCTGCCTTGCTCGAAGCGATGGGCGAGCGTCAGGTGACGGTGGGCAGCGTCACTTATCCGTTGCCGCCGTTGTTTCTCGTCATGGCGACACAAAACCCGATCGAGCAGGAAGGCACGTATCCGTTACCCGAGGCGCAGCTTGATCGTTTTCTCATGCATGTGCGTGTCGGTTATCCCGACGCCACCGCCGAGGCCGCGATTCTCAAGCTCACGCGCAATCGCGCGCGCGCCGAACTGCACCCCACCAGTGCACCGAAACGTTTGCTGACGCAGGCGCAGATATTCGCTGCGCGCGAAGAGGTATTGTCGTTGTATCTGGCGCCCGCGCTCGAAGAATATCTGGTGCAATTGGTGCTCGCCACGCGCACGCCGCAGCTGTATGGCGACGACCTCAAGCGCTGGGTGAATTTCGGTGCAAGTCCGCGCGGCACGATGGCGCTGGATCGCTGCGCGCGCGCGCATGCGTGGCTCAACGGCCGCGATTATGTCGCGCCGGAAGATATCCATGCGGTCGCCGCCGATACGCTGCGCCATCGTGTGCTGTTGTCCTACGAAGCCGAAGCCGAAGGCGTCGATAGCGATCGCCTGATCGCGCAACTGCTGGCACGTGTGCCCTTGCCTTGAGTTGAATGATGGTTGTTGAGACCGATTCTGCGCGTACGCGCGACGCTGCCGTGCATGTGCAGCTCGAAACCCTGATCGCGTTGCGTTTGCGCGCGCGCAGTCTGGCCTCGGCGCTGGCGCGAAGAGTCAGCAGCGTGCCGGCCGGCGCGCACGGTTCGCGTTTTCGCGGACGCGGTGTCGATTATCGCGAGTCGCGTATCTATCAACCTGGCGACGATATCCGTCACATGGATTGGCGCGTCACCGCGCGCAGTGGACGTCCGCACACCAAGCTGTTTGAGGAGGAGCGCGAACGCAGCGTATTGCTGATCGTCGATCAGAATCCGTCGCTGCATTTCGGTACGCGTGTGCGTTTCAAATCGGTGCAACTGGCGCGCGCCGCGGCGCTGGTAGCATGGGCGACTGTGCAGGGCGGCGACCGCGTCGGCGCGCTCGGTTTCGGCGGTGGCATTCATGCAGAAATCAAACCCGGCGGTGGCCCACGCAGCGCACTCGCAGTATTGCGCGCGTTACGCGATTGGGACAACGCCGCGAGCGATACGATCTCGCCGTTATCCGAAGCACTCAAACGCGCACGCCGATTGGCCAAGCCTGGCACGCGCGTATTGCTGCTTAGCGATGGCTTCAGTGCCGATGCCGACGCGCTGGCGCCGTTGTCATTGCTCGCGCAACATTGCGATATTGCCGCCGTGATTCTGAGCGACACGCTGGAGCTCAGCGCACCACCGCCAGGGCGCTACGCCGTGCGCAGCGGCGGCAATACGAGGTTATTCGATTTCGCACGTGCAAACGTGCGTGAGCAATGGTCGCAAACGTTTGCCGAACGGCGCGACGGCTTGCTCGGCTTGTTGCAAAAACGTGCGTTGCCGTCGATCCGCATCGACACCCGCGATGAACCGGATCGCGAACTTGCGCGCCTGCTTTCTGGCGCCGTGCCGCTGGAGAAAAGCGCGTGAATCCGAACGACGCGCCAGTCCTGCAGGATATCCATCTGCCGCCCGATCCGTCGTGGTGGCCGCCCGCGCCGGGCTGGTGGTTGCTGGCATTCGTGCTGTTCGTAATGATTGCGTTGATTGTGCGTTTCAGCGTGCCGCGCTGGCGGCAACGGCGGCGCAGCGTTCGCGCGCTGGCGGAATTTGAAAACATTGTCACCTCGTTTCACGGTCAGCAGAATCACCTGAAACTCGCTGCCGATTTATCGCAATATTTGCGCCGAGTCACGCTGCTGCGCATGCCGCACGCTGTGGCACTGAGTGGCGATGCGTGGCTCGATCATCTTGATACCGCCGCAGGCACGCAAGAATTTCGTACCGGGATCGGTCGCGTGTTGCTGGATGCGCCGTATCGTCCGGCGCAGCCGTTTGACGCGCCGGCGTTGATCGCCCTCACACGTCGCTGGACCTGTGCCGTGCTGAGGAGCTCACATGCTTGAGTGGGCGTGGCTCTGGGTATTTTTTGCATTGCCGCTGCCGCTGTTGATCGCGTGGTTACGATCGCCAGCGGCGAACGTGCCGAGTGCCGCACTGCGCCTGCCGTACGGCGGTCTCGCGCTGGATCAGGCACGTGGCGCCAGTCCGGTGCCGCGCCTGCGCAGCGTGCTCGCGGCATTGGTCTGGCTGGCCTTGCTGACCGCTGCGGCGCGGCCGCAATGGGTTGGCGATATCGTCGATCTGCCGCGCAGCGGTCGCGACCTGCTGCTGGCCGTGGATACCTCGGGCAGCATGGATACGCGCGACATGGCGCTCGGTGGCCAGGCTGCGACGCGCTTCGATGCAGTCAAGGCCATCGCTGGCGATTTCATCCAGCGGCGTATCGGCGATCGCATTGGGCTCGTGCTGTTCGGCTCGCAGGCGTTCCTGATGACGCCGCTCACGTTCGATCGCAACACCGTATTGACCCAGCTCAACGAATCCGCGGTCGGCTTGGCCGGGCGCGAAACCGCGATCGGCGATGCGATCGGATTGTCGGTGAAGCGCCTCCATGCGCGCCCGCAAAATCAGCGCGTGCTGATCCTGCTCACCGACGGCGTCAACAACTCCGGCGAACTCGATCCGCACAAGGCGACCGAGGTTGCGGCGAGCGAGCATGTGCGCATCTACACCATCGGTATCGGTGCAGAAGCGATGCGCGTCGACAGTTTTTTCGGCAGCCAGGTGGTCAATCCATCGGCCGATCTGGATGTCGGCATGCTCAGCGAAATGGCGCAGAAAACCGGCGGGCGTTTTTATCGTGCGCGCAACACCGAAGAACTCGCGCAGATTTATCACGAGATCGATCAGCTCGAACCGTCCGCGGCGGACAGTGAGCATTTCCGCCCGGTCGACGAATTGTTCTATTGGCCGCTCGCACTCGCGCTGCTGCTGGCCGCTGCCGGCGTCATCGCGCCACGCTTGCGCGATGTGCGTTTCTCGCGGGCGCTCGCGACATGATTGAGACGCTGCACGAGTTTCATTTTCTGCGTCCGTGGTGGTTGCTGGCGCTGTTGTTGTTGCCGCTGTTGCTGCGTGCGCTGCGCCAGTTCGGCAGTGCGGGCGACGCGTGGCGCAACGTCGTCGACGCGCATCTGCTGGAGTATCTGATCGAGCGCGATACGAATACCGCGACCGGCTTGCCGCGTGGGTTGATTGCCATATGCTGGGTCATCACCGCATTGGCTTTGGCTGGTCCAGCATGGGAGCGTTTGCCGCAACCGCTGTTTCAAAATCGGGCTGCGCATGTCATCGCGTTGGAGCTTGCGCCGAGCATGCTCGCGGGCGATCTCAAGCCAAGCCGACTCGAACGCGCGCGTTACAAAATCAGCGATCTGCTCAAGCGTGGCAGCGATGGACAATTCGCGCTGCTCGCCTACGCCGGTGATGCGTTTGTCGTCGCGCCACTCACCGACGATGCCAACACGGTTGCCAATCTGCTCGAACCGCTTGATCCCGGTGTGATGCCGGTGCCAGGCAACGACACCGCGCATGCGATCGATCGCGCGGTAAAACTCATTCATCAGGCGGGCCTGAAAACGGGCGATGTTGTGCTGTTCGCCGACTCGGCCAGCAGTAACGGCGTCGATGCGGCGAAGCGCGCCTTGGCTAGCGGCGTGCGTATCTCGGTGCTGGCCGTTGGCACCGAGCAAGGCGCGCCGGTGGCATTGCCGCGTGGTGGATTTCTGCAGGACGCGAATGGCAATGTCGTGATTCCCAAGTTGCAGATTGCCGAGTTGCAAGCGTTGGCCAGTGCAGGCGGCGGACGCTACGCCGCGCTGAGTGTCGATAGCGCCGATCTCGATGCGTTGCTCGGTGCGCACGATGGCGCAGCAGCAGGCGATAGCGACGCGAGCATCACTGATGCGGTCAGTCCGCGATTTCAGGATCGCGGGCCGTGGTTGCTGCTGTTGCTGGTGCCGTTGTGTGCGCTCGGATTTCGGCGCGGCTGGTTGTTGATTTTGCCGCTGCTGTTGACGCTGCACAGCACGCCGTCGCAAGCGATGGGTTGGGCGGATCTGTGGCAGCGGCCAGATCAACAAGCCGCCGAACAGCTCAAGGCCGGTGACGCAAAATCCGCGCAAGCGCTTGCGCAAGATCCGGCGTTGCGTGGTGCGGCGGCGTATCGCGCTGGCGATTATGAGCGCGCCGCGCAATCGTTCCAGGCCGCTGGCAGCGCGGATGCGCAATACAATCTCGGCAATACGCTGGCGAGCCAGAAACATTACGAAGAAGCGCTGGCTGCCTACGACGCCGCGCTCAAACAACAACCGGGAATGGCAGACGCCGAAAAGAATCAACAGGCGATCAAGGCGTGGCTGGAAAAACAAAAGCAGAAACAGCAGCAGGACAAAAATCAGCAAGGCCAGAAAGATTCGAAAGATCATCAAGGCAAGGATCAGCAGGACGGCGGCAAGGGCGACAGCCAATCCTCGCCGCAGGATAAATCACAGGCCACGAACAAGGATCAGCAAAGCGGCGCGGACAAGGATGCCCAGCAGAAATCCGACGATGCGCAGCAGGATCAACAACAAAAATCCGGCGACGACGCGCAGGATCAAAAAGAAAAATCCGAGGCCGAGAAGAAAAAATCCGGCGCGGCAAAAAATGACAAGTCTGCCGATGAAAAATCTGGCGACGAAAAAGACGGCGCGCAGCAAGGCGACAAACAATCCGCCGACGCCAAGGCCGCCGACGAAAAACAAAAACAGCAGCAATACAAACAGGCGATGGACAAGGCCTTGCAGCAAGGCGAGCCGGGCCAGCAACAAAAAGACGGCAAGCCCGCGGCGGTGCGCGAGGAAATCGCGCCGACCGAAAAAGAGCAGGCGATGCAGCAATGGTTGGAGCGCATTCCCGATGATCCGGGCGGTTTGCTGCGACGTAAATTCCAACTCGAATATCAGCGCCGTGTACAAGGCGGCGACAAGGAGCAACACCCGTGAAATCGCTAATCTTGCGCATGACTTTGGCGCTGATGTTTTTACTGGTCGGATTGCTCGGCGGCGTCAGCGCGCACGCGGCGAGTGCGCGCGCGACGATCGATCGCGATACCGTGCAGCTCGGCGAAACGCTGACCTTGAATGTCGAGCTCGAAGGCAGCACCAGCAACAGCGACCCCGATATCACGGTACTGCAAAAAGATTTTGACATCCTCGGCAAATCGAGCAGCACCTCGATCAACATCATCAACGGCCAGAGCAGCAGCAAGGTGTTGTGGGCAGTCGGTTTGCAACCCAAACGTGAAGGCACGCTGACGATCCCCTCGCTGAATATCGGCGGCGCCCGCACCCAAGCCTTGAGCGTGATCGTGAAAGCGATGGCGGCCTCCAGCAGCACCGATGCGAGCGGCAAACCGGTCAGCGATGTGATGGTCGAACTCACGGTCGACCCGCATGCGCCGTATGTGCAACAGCAAGTGCGCGCGACGCTGAAACTGTATTACGCGGTGAACCTGACTGAAGGCAACCTCGAAGATCCGCACCTCGACGGCATCGTGGTCAAAAAGCTCGGACAGGACAAGCAATACCAGGGCAACTTGAATGGCCGCAACTACAATATCCTCGAACGCCATTATGCGATTACGGCAGAAAAAAGCGGTGCGGTGACCTTACCCGCAGTCAATTTTCGCGGGCGTGCGCAGGACGCAAACGATCCGAACAGTTTCTTCAATCGTGGCCGTATTGTCGCCGCGCATTCCGATGCGTTGCAGCTCGATGTGCGTGCGCGACCGGCTGATTCCGGCACCGGTCCGTGGTTGCCCGCCGCCAGCATGACTTTGACCGCCGACGGTGTGGATGCGACCAGCAGCGTGCGTGTCGGCGAGCCGATCACGTTGAACTTGCACCTCAAGGCGCAGGGCTTGGGCTTCGAACAATTGCCCGAACTGAATCTCGGCAGCGTTGATGGCGCCGAAGTGTATCCGGACAAATCCGCGACGCGCACGCGCGATGACGGCACCTGGCAATACGGCGAGCGCGATCGAAAATTCGCGATCGTGCCGACACGTGCGGGCAAGCTCAAATTGCCCGAGGTCGAAGTGCGCTGGTGGGACACCGAGCATGATCGCGCCGCTGTCGCGAGCGTGCCGGCGCAGGAGATCGACGTGCTGCCTGCGGCGGGTGCTGCGCCTGTGGCAAATGCATCGACGCCGCCGCAGTCGGCTGCGGATGCAATGTCCTCGGCCACAGATTCTGCGGCGTTGATCGCAGCGCAGAATCAGGCACAAACATGGCGCTGGCTGGCGCTCGCGAGTTTGCTGTTGTGGACGTTCAGTGCGCTGGGCGGATTGTTCTGGTATTTGCGCCAGCGTCGCGCCAGCCATGCCGCGACCAACAAACTCGACGCGGTCGCGACCACGATCGATGACAGCAAGCCGCGTAACGCATTTCGCGCCGCGTGCGGACGCAACGACCTCGATGCGGCGGCGCAAGCATTGCTGCGCTGGGCACGTTTGTACCGCCCCGACCTGCGCAGCCTCGGCGAGCTTGCGGCACTGGTGGGCGATACATCGCAACGCGAATCCCTGGTTCTGCTCGAACGCGCGCGCTACGGCGATGGCAATGGCGCAGGTTTGGCCGAACGTGTCGCCAAGGCATTCGCCGGCCTGATTTCATTTGGCCATCCAGACGTCCAAAATAAAACCGATTCGGTACTGCCGCCATTGTATCCGACACGCATCTGATCGGCGTTGATTCATCGCCACATCGGCGCGCGTGACGTGTAATCCGCGTCGCTCGTTTGCGTTTCGTCCCCTTGCTCTCGCACACTGCGCGCCTTGGATCGGATTCGGACGCAGCACATCATGAAACTTGCGCTACATACCAAAGTGCTGATCGGCTTTGTCGCCGGAACGCTGGCGGGTCTCGCTGCGTACAAGTTCGGCCAGGACTCGAGCTTCGTCACGGGTTTGATCGACTATATCGCCGCACCGGTCGGCCAGTTGTTTTTGCGCTTGCTGTTCATGCTGGTATTGCCGCTGATGTTTACCGCGCTGATCCTCGGCGTCACCGAACTCGGCGACATCGCCAGTCTCGGGCGTGTCGGCGGTCGCATGCTGGTCTACACCGCCGTGGTGACGTCGATTGCGATCGGCGTTGGCCTGGTCGTGGTGAATGTGATCAAGCCCGGGGTCGGGCTCGATCCGGCCACGCTTGCCGCTGTGATCCACGGCTCGAGCGACAAGGCCCGCGCGATTGCCGACGCGCATCCGAGCCTTTCCGGCGTCGAGCTGATCCTCGGCGTCGTGCCGAAAAACGTCGTGCATGCGGCGGCTGACGATCAATTGCTCGCGGTGATGTTTTTTGCGCTCATGCTCGGCATCGCGATGGTGCTCAAGCCGACGCCGGCCACCGAAGCCTTCCGTCAGATGGTGAAAGGTCTGAACGAGCTCGTGATGACCTTGATCGGGCTCGTGATCAAACTGACGCCGTACGCGGTCGCCGCGCTGATGTTTGCGCTGAGCGCGCGCTTCGGTTGGGATCTGCTCGGCAAGCTCGGCAAATACGCGATCACGGTGATCCTGGCGATCGCGATCCACATGTTCGTGATACTCGCGCTGTGGGTAAAAACCGTGGGCCGCATGAGCCCGCTGAAATTTTTCCGCGAGAGTCAGGAAGCGATTCTCACCGCGTTCTCCACCGCATCCAGCACCGGCACCTTGCCGACCACGATCAAGGTCGCCGAGCAAAATCTCAAGCTGCCGCCGAAAGTCGCGCGTTTTGTGCTGACCATCGGCGCGAGTGCGAATCATCACGGCACGGCGCTGTTCGAGGGCCTCACCACGATATTTCTCGCGCAGTGTTACGGCGTCGATCTGAGCGTCGCGCAACAAGCGATGGTGATGGGTTTATGCATCGTCGGCAGCATCGGTACAGCAGGTGTGCCGGCGGGATCGTTGCCTGTGATCGCAATGATCCTGGGTTATCTGCATGTACCACCGGAATCGATCGGCCTGATCCTTGGCGTCGACCGATTTCTTGACATGTGCCGCACCGCGCTTAACGTCACTGGCGACCTCGCCACTGCGGTGGTGATATCGCGCAGTGAGCTGCCGGATACCCCTGATGTGGCGCTGACTGGCGAGGCGCATTAGGGACCTACGATTGACCGTCGTATGATGCGATCGAGCGGTCGGATCGAGAGAGTGGCATGCGCGGTTCTTTGCGCCTTGTGTGGATTTGCGGTGTTGCGCTGACGTGTTTGTCACGCGTCGCGTTCGCGCAAGATTTGCCGTGGCAGTACTGGACGAGACCGAGTCTATTGGCGCGTCTCGATCCAAGCGACATGGTGCTGGAACACTCATCGCATTGTTACGGCGGCTGTCGTTACGATCGCGATGGTTTTTCCGCGCCGACGCCGCTGGCGAATAATCCGTATCCGAATCGCGGGCTGTATTCGAGCGGCGGTGAAATCACGATATTCGATGATCTTGGTGCCGGTGCGCTCACGCGATTCTGGCTAACCACCGGCGATGGTATGAGCCGCTGCATCGATCCGGCGATCAGCGCAAAGATTTATCTCGACGGCGCCAGTACGCCGACTCTGAGCTTGCCGCTCGCGGCGTTGTTCGATGGCAGTACCGTGCCGTTCCAGCCACCGCTCGTGAGCGATCGGAGCAGCTCCAGTGGCGGTTATGTGAGTTACGTGCCCATAACGTATGCGCAGGGTTTACGCATCAGCTTGAGCGATGTGCAAGGGCTGCCGAATCCGTGCATTCCGGTACTCGGCGGCGATCCCGATTATCAGCATCTGCTGTGGTATCAATTCCAGTATCACCGTCTGCCGCCCGGCACGGTCGGCAGTAGTTTTTCCGCGGCCAGCACATTTCCCGCCCTCACGAATTTTCTCGCGCATCACGGTGATGATCCGTGGGCCGGTGGCTTGGCTGCGCTGTCAGCGACAACGGCATTTTCGGCGGGAGATAGCCATACCTTGCTCATGCAAAATGGCAGCGGTTGGTTGCGTGGCCTGCGTTTGCACGTACCACGCAACGCCTACGACAGCTTGCATCTGCGCGTAGATATCGATGGGTCGAGCAGCATCGATTTGCCGCTATCGGCATTTTTCGCGACGCCTACAACTACGCTCACACCACCGCGCGGTGTGTTGCTCGGCGAGGATGTTTCGGGCTGGGTATACGCATGGTTTCCGATGCCATTCCGGCAGTCCGTGCAAGTCACATTGGTAGCCGATAACACGCTGGCCGCGAGTACCAGCGTCGATAGCGAACTGACACTGGATAACACGATTGTGCCGGCCGATGCTGCGCCGTTTTTCGCGACCCAAAGTCAGCAATGCGGCGTTGCTTCCGACTTGGTGTTGCTGACGCAATTCGGTGCCGGGCGCATCGTCGGCATCAGCGGCGAGTATCACGCGAACGGCGTGACCGATGCGGGTTATCTCGAAGGCGATGAGCGGGTTTACATCGACGGCTCAGCGCAGCCGCATTGGTATGGCACCGGGCTTGAGGATTTTTTCAACGGCGGATTCTATTTCGACGGCGGCGGCAACGGCATGCGCGAATATTCGCAGGCATTTTCCGGCGCGAGCCATGTCGATATCAGCGCCACCACGAATGCGTGGCGGTTACTGCTGGGCGACAGTTTGACCTGGCAAAACGCGCTGGATTTTCGTCTGGAGCCGGGCGCGGCGCCGAACCAGTCCGTACCGACTTGCGCCAACGTGGTGTTCTACGGTTATGGACAGCGGCAAGTGTTGTTGTCGCCATATGCGCAGTTCGACGTGGGTGCCGCGAATGCGTCGTCGCGTTTTGGTTATCAGCATCCTGTCAGTGCGACTTGCAGCGCTTTGAACGGCGCGAATTACGAGAGTGAGCCGCCGACATCGCGCAGCGCCACGAGCTGTCATCTGGTCGATGGCAGCAGCAGTTTCCACTTCGATTTGCCGATGTCAGCGATACCGCTGCGCTTGCGCCGTGTGCTCGATGTACAGATGGCGAGCGTACCGGCGCAAATCAAGGTGAATGGAGTGACAGCCGGATATTTCCCGTATGCCGCCGCCGATCCGCTGCGCTATTGGCAGGATCAGGATGCACCGCTGTCAGGTGTCGCCGCGGGCAGCAGTTTTGCGATCGAAGTCATCCCGCTATTCGGCGCGCCCAGCGCCGCCACACAATTCAGCGAATCGGCGTATGCCTTATGGGGCGCACCGACGGATGGGATTTTTCGCGATGGCTTTGATCTGCCGTCGCCTTGAACAATCGGCGTCGGCGAACAGCTTGTGATCGCGCCGAAAAATCGAGCGCGCAAAAAAAGGCCCGCATCCGGCGGGCCATGAACCTGTGGAGTCCGTCCTGGACTTTTCGTACTGGAGGAGTGCGGGGTTTACTGTTTAGAAACGGTACTCGGCATTCACCGAAAGCATCTTGGAACTCAGATCGAAATCGCTCTTTTTCGCGCTGTAGTAATCGTAGTTCACACCGAGGCTGACATTGCTCGAAAAATCGTAACCGACACCAACGCCGCCGTAAGGCTTGTAGCCGTCAGTGCTGGTGCGCACGATGACCGCGTTGCCGATGCTGTCGAGGCCGCCGAGTTGCGCGTTGCCGTCGAAGTGATAAACGCCGGCGCGACCGCTCACGTAAAAATTGTCGCCGACCGGAATATGTACATTGCCGCCAACGGTTGGGCCATGAACCTTGGCTTTCAGGCTCAAAGGCGTGGTGCCGACCGTGACATTCTGTTTGTACGAACCCAAATCCGTGTAACCGACTTCGACGCCGAACAAGCCCCAGCGATAACCGCCGTTGAGGGTGTAGCCGGTATCGTTGGTATCGAACGGACTCTTGTTGACTTCGGTGCGGCCGACACCGCCGTTGATGAAATAACCGCCGTTATAGGCCGCATCCGCGGCGAAACTCGATGTCGACAGCGCGGCGAAACCGGTGGTCGCCAAGGCAATGGCCAATAGGGTTTTTTTCACGACTTTCTCCTGCTTATTGATAAAAAAATCTGTGACTCAAATTTTCCAAAACCGCGCGCTGAAACTCTTTGAATGGCGCGGTTGTGGTGACGGCAATCAAGTTATGGTCATCGTCCTGGCATTTCAAGACTCAGCGGTACAGAAAATAGTTCCGCTCGCGGATTTTGCTGTTCAGTCGGGCTTTAGATGCCTGAACATGGCGGTCGCGCGAGATCTCCGCGCGACAAGGTCGGCGCACATCGGCGACAATGCCGCCCTGCGTGGCCCGCGCCGCCCCCGATTCCCCTACCAGAGAGTTCCGCATGACCAGCCGTAGAGAGCTCGCCAACGCCATCCGTGCGTTATCCATGGACGCGGTCGAAGCCGCCAAATCCGGCCATCCCGGCGCGCCGATGGGCATGGCGGATATCGCCGAAGTGTTGTGGAACGATTTCCTCAGCCACAACCCGAAAAATCCGAAGTGGTTCAATCGCGATCGGTTCGTATTGTCGAACGGGCATGGCTCGATGCTGCTGTATTCTCTGTTGCACCTGAGCGGTTACGACTTGCCGATCGAGCAGATCAAGCGCTTCCGCCAACTGCATTCGAAAACCGCCGGGCATCCCGAGTACAGCGAAACGCCGGGCGTCGAAACCACCACCGGCCCGCTCGGTCAGGGTTTGGCCAACGCGGTCGGTATGGCGCTTGCGGAAAAGGTGCTCGCGGCGCGTTTCAACCAGCCCGGTTTTGATGTGGTCGATCACCACACCTACGTGCTGCTCGGCGACGGTTGCCTGATGGAAGGCATCTCGCACGAAGTCTGCTCGTTGGCCGGCGCGCTTAAGCTCGGCAAGCTCATCGCGATCTACGACGATAACGATATTTCGATCGACGGCAAGGTGGTCGGCTGGTTTCGCGACGACACGCCCGCGCGTTTCGAGGCGTATGGCTGGAAGGTGATTCGTCACGTCGATGGCCACAATGCCGACGCCGTGCATGCCGCGATCGCGCAGGCAAAAACGCACGACATGCCGACCTTGATCTGCTGCAAGACCGTGATCGGTTTTGGCGCGCCGAAAAAGGCCGGCACCGAAGGCGCGCACGGTGCGCCGCTCGGTGCCGAGGAAATCGCCGGCGCGCGCGCCGCGCTCGGTTGGAGCCACGCCCCGTTCGTCATTCCGCAGGAAATCTACGCCTCGTGGAATGCGCAGTTGAAAGGCGAGGCGCGCGAACAAACCTGGCACGCGGTATTCGCAAAGTATACAAATGCGCATCCCGATCTGGCCGCCGAATTGCAGCGCCGCATCAACGGCGATCTGCCGCACGGCTGGGAGCTCAGCGCTCAGGCGTATATCGTGAAACTGCAACACGAAGGCCCGGTCGTTGCGTCACGCAAGGCATCGCAAATGGCGTTGGATGCGTTCGGCCCGCTGTTGCCGGAACTGATCGGCGGTTCGGCCGATCTCGCGCATTCCAACCTCACGTTGTGGAAAGGCTCGCGTGATATCAAGCTCGGCGACGAGAACGGCAACTACGTTTATTACGGCGTGCGCGAATTCGGCATGAGCGCGATCAGCAACGGCATCGCGCTGCACGGCGCGCTGATTCCGTATGACGCCACTTTCCTCGTGTTCTCGGATTATTCGCGTAACGCGTTGCGCATGAGCGCGCTGATTCCAGCCGGCGCGATCCACGTGTTCACGCATGACTCGATCGGCCTCGGCGAAGACGGCCCGACGCATCAACCGGTCGAGCATCTGGCGAGCCTGCGCTACATCCCGAACAACCATGTCTGGCGGCCTTGTGATGCGGTGGAATCGGCGGTCGCGTGGAAGGCCGCGATCGAGCGCCGCGATGGCCCGAGTTGCCTGATTTTCTCGCGTCAGAATCTGCAGCATCAGCTGCGCGACAAAACCCAATTGGCCGATATCGCGCGTGGCGGTTATGTGCTGCTCGATCCGCTGAATGCCAAGGTGCAGATCATCCTCATGGCGACCGGTTCCGAAGTCGAACTCGCGATGCACGCCGCGCGCGAACTCGATGCGCAAGGTATAGGTGTGCGCGTGGTTTCGATGCCGAGTACTGACGTGTTCGATGCGCAACCGCTGGAATATCGCGAAGGCGTATTGCCGGGCTGGTGTCGCAAACGTGTCGCGGTCGAAGCGGGCGTTACCGACTTCTGGCGCAAATATGTCGGGCTGGATGGCGCTGTGATCGGCATTGACAGTTTTGGCGCATCGGCGCCGGCGGAAGCTCTGTACAAGCATTTCGGCATCACCGCCGAACATGTGCTGGCTGCTGCGAAAGCACTACTTTAAGCGCTAAAATACCCGCCCACTCGCCTCACTGCCTGGAGTCGCTACATGCCCATTAAAGTCGCCATCAACGGTTACGGTCGCATCGGTCGCAATATCCTGCGCGCGTTGTACGAATCGAATCGCACGCACGAAATCCAGGTGGTCGCGATCAACGATCTGGGCGACGCCGAAACCAACGCGCACCTCACGCGTTACGACACCGCGCATGGTCGTTTTCCGCATGAAGTCGAGGTGGATGGCGGCGATCTGATCATCAAGGGCGATCGCATCAAGGTGTTCGCCGAGCGTGATCCGGCCAAGTTGCCGTGGGGCGCACTGGGTGTCGATGTCGTGCTCGAATGCACCGGTTTTTTCACCAGCAAGGCCAAGGCTGGCGCGCATATTGCGGCCGGTGCGAAGAAGGTGATCATCTCCGCACCCGGCGATAAAGATGTCGATGGCACGATCGTCTACGGTGTCAATCATCACACCCTGACCGCCGCGCATCAGGTGATTTCGAATGCGTCATGCACCACCAACTGCCTCGCGCCGCTGGCGAAAGTGCTGCACGAAAAAATCGGCATCGTGCATGGCTTGATGACGACCATTCACGCCTACACCAACGATCAGGTTTTGACCGACGTATTCCACAGCGATCTGCGTCGCGCACGCTCGGCAACCATGAGCCAGATCCCGACCAAAACCGGCGCCGCCGCGGCAGTCGGATTGGTGTTGCCGGAACTCAACGGCAAGCTCGACGGTTTCTCGATGCGCGTGCCGACCATCAATGTCTCGGTGGTCGATCTTTGTTTTGTCGCCGCACGCGCTACCAGCAAAGAAGAAATCGACGCGGTGATGAAAGAAGCCTCCGAAGGTGCGTTCAAGGGCATCATCGGCGTCAATACCAAGCCGTTGGTTTCAGTCGATTTCAATCACGATCCACGCAGCTCGGTCTACGATGCCACGCTGACCAAAGTCATGGGCGGCACGATGGTCAAGGTACTGTCGTGGTACGACAACGAATGGGGTTTCTCGAACCGCATGCTCGATACCACGCTCGCGCTGATCGCTGCACGCTGATCGAATCTGCACGTTAAAAAATCTGCGTAAAACCGGCCCCCGCATTGCCTCGCATGCGGGGGATTTTTTTGTCTTTTGTATTTGCGCTGCAAAACGACCGCGCAACCGGCACCGCAACGCCAGCCGTGTTTACCAATCCGTCGGCTTGTAATCCTTCAAGAATTTCCCCCACACGTGCTCGCCGGTATTAATGCCGCTGATGATCGGATCGACGATCCGCGCGGCACCGTCGAGGATGTCGAGCGGTGGATGGAAGCGTTCCTCCAGCACCTTTTTCGCAGCGATTTCCGCCGGATCCTCGTCGGTCACCCACCCGGTGTCGACGCTGTTCATGTGGATGCCGTCGTTGTGGTAATCGGTCGCCGCGGTGCGCGTCATCATGTTGAGCGCGGCCTTCGCCATGTTCGTGTGCGGGTGTTTGGTGGTCTTGAAGTTGCGGTAGAACTGGCCCTCCACCGCAGACACGTTGACGATGTGCTTGTCGCGCCCCGGTGTGCGCAGCATCAACGGTTTCAGGCGCGCGTTGATGATGAACGGCGCGATCGCGTTGACCAGTTGCACTTCGAGCAGTTCGACCGAAGGCACTTCGTCCATCTGCAGACGCCATGAATTGCGGCCGCGCAGGTCGATCTGCTGCAGATCCTGGTCGAGGCGGCCTTCGGGGAATAGGTGCGACTGTGCCAGCAATTCCTCGGGGAGCAGCGGAATCTGCGACAGCTCGGCGGCACGCGTCAGTCCGGGAATCGCCGATGCGCCACCACCACGCGCCGCCAGCGCGGATGGCGTATCGGGCAGGATCTGCGAACTGCGCAGGCCCTCGTAATGGCCGACCAGTTTGCGCACGCGTTCCGGTGTGTCGTGCAGCGCGGCGGTTTCGCCGTCCATCATGTGCGCGTAGAACTCGGGCGGCCGGCGCACGGTCTGGCACGCGTTGTTGATGATGAAATCAAGACGCGTCCGGGTCGCGACCAGTTCCTGACAGAACGCCTCGACACTCGGCGTGTGGCGCAAGTCGAGGCCGAAAATCTGCAAGCGATGGCCCCATTCTCCGAAGTCTTCTTCCTCGGCGTAGCGCGCTGCGGAATCACGCGGAAAGCGCGTGGTCACGATCAGTTCGGCGCCAGCGCGCAGCAGTTTTAGTCCGGCCTGATAGCCGATCTTTACGCGACCGCCGGTCAGCAATGCAACGCGGCCGTGCAGGTCGGCCAGCTCGCTGCGCTTGGCGAAATTGAACGCAGCGCAGGTCGGGCAGAGCTGGTCGTAGAATACATCGATGGTCGAATATTTTTGCTTGCAGACATAGCAATGCTGCGGCTCGATCGTTTCGCGTTGCTGCGGCTCATCGCTATCGCTGTCGTGCGCCGTGAAGCCCTTGGGTGGAAACACGTTCGGCGTGGTGAACACGGGCTTGCGGCGCAGCGTGCGGATGCCGGTCTGGTTGAGCAGAGCCTCTTCGACGCGGATCTGCTCCTTGTTGCGCTCGCGTAAGGCGGTCTTGCGTTTTTGCCGGCGCACGGCCGGGTCGGGGGCATAGACCCGAGCGACCGCCTGGTTCAAGCGCTTGCAGTCATCGTCGGGTAATCGTTCCAGCAGACCACGGTCGGCAGCGACCGCTTCGAGCAGTTCCGCCGCCGCACGCAGGCGTTCGAGCAGCGCAAGGTCAGCCGCATCCGGCGGTTGCGGGGTGGCCGTTTTCATCATCACAAAGCGTATTCCGTCATCGAGTGGGCAGGGGGCTGCGCGTAGTGCGCGGGGCGATTCGCAGACTGCGCGCCGCCAACGGCGTATTTTGCCCGGTTTCGAATGAACTTCGGGGATTCTGGCCGGCAAATGTCGAAAGTACGAATATGAGCGACAGATCAAAACGCCGTCATTGCAGATGCAAGTTCACTACAAGCAAATGGCGATCATTTGAGTTTGCGTACTGCAATGGTCAGAAGATCTCGCGCGCAAGGTTATGTGTGATTACAAGACGCGATCCTTGGCTGCACGCTAGCGCTCTGGCTGTGCTTATTCAATCAATACTGCTAGGCGCAGCAACTTGTGTACGAGGACCGAATGCGGAGGCGGGACTTAAACCGGCCAATGTTGCGAGCCGCATTCTTTCCTTTACGGCCGAATAGACATTCAGGAGTGTACCGAAAATTATCCCTACTAGAAGGCTTACGGCCATATGCGCGGCCGCATTGAAGCCCGCTCTTAGGGCTAGCCCATTTTCCGAAGTCACGGTCGCGCCATTCACTGAAAAAATGGTCCAAAAAAGTATTCCGAGGGCACCAATTTTGAACAATACGTCAGCTAGAAAGAAACTAGGACAGTCGATCATCGCAGTAAGTTTGTTTCGTCTTGCTGCGGCATATTTGTTGATTTCTGCTTTGAATTTGGTGCTCGCCACTTTTGTCGCGGAACCTATCTCTCCTCGCTGCTGCCGTGTTCCAAGCAACGCAACGAGTAAGCTGATTACCCCTAGCCATTCACCAAAGTTCATTTTTACTCTCCCACGAAACTGCTGCGGCTCAGCCGCAAAGAAATTGCTGAACCAAAGCCTCGGTTTCAAACCGAACTTTACTCGATCGGCGGTGCCAGCGGTTGGAGTCGCACTTATGCATGGCGCGTAAGTGCTGGATCACCAATGTTCGGCGGCCTTCGCCAGCTTGCCGTGCGTCTTTATCTTCTCTATGCGTTCAAAAGATTGCGGTGCGTAGAGGATTTTAGGGACGGGGTCTTAGAGAGGTCTGATCTTGCATTGACACATGAAATCCGAGTCCAGCCCGCAATGGGCTTTTGCCTCCTGATTGGGTGCCTCTTGGGTCTATGTGGTGATGCGTGCCGGTATGCGAATCAGCATTGAGAATGTCGACGAGAGTCCAAGTCGTGGAGGTAATTTTATATTCCACACATCTATTGAGGCGCTTGCGCTTGCTTGCCGAAACCTGAACGCGCGGCAGACACCCGTCAACGCCACTATCTCCCGAACGTTTTTCGGATCACGACACCAGAAACTGGCGTCATGGTCCAACTACTCGGGAGAACTTTATGCGCAAGCAAATCTTATCGCTGATCGTCGCTGGCGGACTCGCTACCGCCGTCTTATCGCAACCTGCCGCTGCCGGGGTTTTTCTCGGCGTGAATATCGGCGTTGCGCCGCCGGAGCGTGCAGTTGAAGTGGTGCCCGCTGCGCGGGTTGGTTATGTGTGGGCGCCGGGATATTGGCGCTGGGATGGTCATCGCCACGTGTGGGCGAATGGCTATTGGGTGCGCGGACGTCCGGGCTACGAATATCGCGCCGCGTACTGGGAACACGCCGGGCCGAACTGGCGTTTCCATGACGGCTATTGGGCGCGTCATCGTTAACCCGCAAGACACGCGCATGCCGTTTTGCATGCGCAGTTCATGACGGCATAATGCGAGGTCGCGAGCGGCAAGCCAGCCGGATCGCGCCTCGCCTCTGGAGCCGAAATGACCTTTATCCGCATGACCGATCTCGACCTGCGCGGCAAACGCGTGCTGATCCGCGAGGATCTGAACGTGCCGCTCAAGGATGGCCGGATCACGGCCACGCAGCGCCTCGAAGCCGCGTTGCCGACGATCAAGCTCGCGCGCGATGCGGGCGCCAAGGTGTTGGTGATGTCGCATATCGGGCGTCCGAAGGAAGGCAGCTTCGAGGCATCCGAATCTTTGCAGCCAGTCGCTGAGTGGCTGGCGCATGCGCTCGGCCAGCCGGTGCGCCTGCAACGTGATTATCTCGATGGCGTGGAGGTCGCCGCCGGCGAAGTTGTGCTGCTGGAAAATTGCCGCATGAATATCGGCGAAGGCAAGGACGACGAGGCGCTGGCGAAAAAATATGCGGCGTTGTGCGATGTGTTTGTGATGGATGCATTCGGCACCGCGCATCGCGCCCAGGCGAGCACGCATGGCGTGATCCGCTTCGCGCCGATTGCTGCCGCCGGCCCGCTGCTCAGCGCCGAACTCGATGCGCTCGGCAAGGCGCTGTTGCATCCGGCGCGACCGTTACTAGCGATCGTCGCCGGCTCGAAAGTATCGACCAAACTGACCTTGCTCGAAACGCTCGCGGCGAAGGTCGATCAGCTCATCGTCGGCGGTGGCATTGCCAACACGTTTATCGCCGCCGCCGGTTTTGCGATCGGCAAATCGCTGGTCGAAAACGATCTGCTCGACGCTGCGAAAAAAGTCATTGCCGACGCCAAGGCGCGTGGTGCGGACGTACCGATTCCGAGCGATGTCGTCGTCGCGAAAGCGTTTTCCGCCGATGCTGCTGCGACCGTCAAACAGGTCGCCGATGTCGCGGCTGATGACATGATTCTCGACATCGGCCCCGACACCGCCAAGCGTTATGCGGCGATGATCGCGCAAGCCGGCACGGTGGTGTGGAACGGCCCGGTCGGCGTATTCGAGTTCGATCAATTCGGCGGCGGCACCGAAACGCTCGCGCATGCGATCGCAGACTCGAACGCGTTTTCGATTGCCGGCGGCGGCGACACGATTGCCGCGGTGGAAAAATACGGCGTCGCGGAAAAAATTTCGTATATCTCCACTGGCGGCGGCGCATTCCTCGAATTTCTCGAAGGCAAGGAATTGCCGGCGGTCGTCGCGCTCAAGGCACGCGCGAATTGATCGAAACCCGTGTTGGCAGTTTGTGTATCGCGCCGTGCATGCAAACTGCGAATCCGTGCGCCTTATCGCAGACATGCGAATGCTAAAGTTGGAATCGAAAAATACGCGCTGATCGTTGCGAGTATCAGATTTTTTGCTTGAGCTTACGCTCACTGAAAACGAGGAAGCCATGATGTTGTATCGCTGGATTCTGTGCGCCGCACTGCTGTTCTGCCTCGTTATGCCAGGTCTCACGCGTGCCGCGCCGGACGCTTTGCTACGCGGTCAGCTCGAACTGGTCTGGGGCGATGCCGCGCCGGATGCGATTGATCGCACCTCGCCGTTGCTCGTGACTTTGGTGACTGACGATGGTCGGCGTATCGCACTCGATCCTGCGCGCGCGCGCCGCGCGGCGGGCGATCTCTATCGGCTACAGGGCAAACGTATCGCGGTCATGCCGGCGCAATTGCTGGCCGATAAAACGCAGCCCGAATTGCTCGCCGTGGAATCGATGGTGCCGATCGATGCCGCGATTGATGCGATGAATGCGCCGAACGCCGTGATCGGAACGCAAGCGTGGGTGTCGATCCTGTGCAAGTTCAGCGACAACGTAACTGAGCCAAAAGATCTGACGTATTTCGGCAATATGCTGTCGAACCAGAGCGGCCGGCTCGACGACTATTGGCGCACCGTTTCGTACGGCAAGGTCAATGTCGCCGGCAGCATGGCGTATGGCTGGTTTGTGCTGCCGCATCCGCGCGCGTTTTATATCCCGGCGAATGGCAGCGCCAATCTCAGCCAGCTTTTCAGCGATTGCACGGCGGCGGCGGATAGTACGGTGAATTTTTCGCTGTTCGTCGGCATCAATCAGATGTTCAACGATAATCTCGATTGTTGCGCGTGGGGCGGCAGCCGCTACACCACGCTCGACGGCAAGACCGGTTCGTGGCGCGTGACGTGGGAGCCGCCGTGGGGCTACCAGAACGAGGCGCCGCTGGCGCATGAAATGGGTCATGGATTCGGCTTGCCGCACGCCAACAATTCCGATCTCGACACCGATCCCTACGACAATCCGTGGGATGTGATGAGTGATGCCTGGCACAACGCGGCCAGCGATACGACGTACGGTGCACAACCGAAACACATCAATGTCTATGATCGCGACAAGCTCGGCTGGATCGACGCTGCGCGCAAGCTTGTCATCAGCTTGCCGGGCAATTATCCGAACCTGCAACTCGATCGCGCCAGCCTGATCGGTTCGACGCATTTGCAGATGATCCAGGTGAGTTTGCCGGGCGCTGCAACAACGCATTATTACGTTATCGAGGCGCGCAAGAAGATCGCCGCAAGTTATGAATCCAACCTCGCCGGCGATGCGGTCATCATCCACGAAGTCGACCAGACGCGAGCGGAACCCTCGTGGAGCGTGGATACGGATATTCCGCCGGCCAATGTGTCGAACAACGAAGGCTCGATGTTCAAGGTTGGCGAAAGCTGGAACGCGCCAGCGGGCGCGTTCAGCCTGCATGTCGATAGCAGCACTACCGATGGCTTTGTGTTGAGCCTCACGCGCGGTGCGGAAGACCTGCTGTTTCGCAACGGTTTCGAATAGCTCGCGCGCGGATTGACGCGGTTCTAGACGGTGCGCTGACGGCGCCGAAAACCCGTCGGGATTGGCCTCGTCCCGAATCCCGTTTGCGTGTTTCCAGCAGCGCGCGTTACGCTCCGCGCAGCAATCAATGCGTCGCGTTTCTCGGCGCCACGTATCTACAAATCACGCACCCAACCGATTCGAGGCTGACCCACCCATGCTCTATCTTTTCGACTTGGACGGAACATTGATTGACTCCGAAGCCGGCATTACCGGTTCGATGCGCTACGCCTTCGCGCAGATGGATTTCGCGCCACCGTCGGCAGAAATCCTGCGCACGTGGATCGGCCCACCCCTGCGCGTGACGTTTCCAACCGTGCTCGGCGACGATCCCGCGCTAACCGAAACCGCGATCGGCCACTACCGCACGCGTTTCGATCGCGAAGGCTGGGCCGAGCACACGGTGTATGACGAAATGCCCGAGCTCATCAGCGCCTTGCATGCGGCCGGGCATCAACTCGCCATCGTCACCACCAAGTTGCAGACGCAAGCGCAAAAGATCATCGATCACTCGCCGTTCGGTGCGGCGTTCGCGCGAGTCTACGGTCCCGATGGTGATGGTTTGCATGCCGGCAAGGCCGAATTAATCGCACGCGCGCTGGCCGATTTTTCCGCCGACTCTGCCGACACCACGATGATCGGCGATCGTTATTTCGATATCGAGGGCGCGCTGGCCAACGGCGTTTGTGCGATCGGCGTGTTGTGGGGATTTGGTAATCGGGATGAAC
Organism: Pseudolysobacter antarcticus; assembly: GCF_004168365.1. Lineage (GTDB taxonomy): Bacteria > Pseudomonadota > Gammaproteobacteria > Xanthomonadales > Rhodanobacteraceae > Pseudolysobacter > Pseudolysobacter antarcticus. Next base: position 4,036,881 of record NZ_CP035704.1, on the reverse strand, counting down.
TCGAAAGCGCTGGCGCGACCGAGATCGCGAGCACACCACAGGAGCTCGCCGCGCTGCTGCTTTGATGATCGTCGCGCGCATCTCACGCCGATCGTCGAGCCGCGTGTGCTCCAGCGGCAAAACCTTGTGCTAACTTAGCAGGCTCCCATTGCAGAGGCCCGCATCATGCTGACACCGAGTCGCCGTACCAAGATCATCGCCACGCTGGGGCCGGCCACCGATGCGCCCGGCATGCTGCGCAAGATTCTCGAAGAGGGCGTCGACGTGGTGCGCCTGAACTTGTCGCACGGACGCGCCGAGGATCATATCGAGCGCGCGCGGCTGGTGCGCGAGATGGCGATGGAACTCGGGCGCGAAGTCGCGATTCTGGCGGACTTGCAAGGCCCGAAAATCCGCATCGAAAAATTTGCGAGTGGCCCGGTTTTTCTCGAACCCGAACAACCGTTCGTGCTCGATTGCCGCGCTGACGCCGATGCCGGCACGATCGCCGGAATCGGCGTGAGTTATCTCGGTTTGCCGCGCGACGTGAAACCTGGCGACACGCTGCTGCTCGACGATGGCCTGATCGCACTGATGGTACTGCGCATCGACGGTACGCTCATTCATACCAGCGTGATTCACGGCGGCTGGCTGTCGGATCGCAAAGGCATCAATCGCATGGGCGGTGGCCTCAGCGTGGACGCGCTGACCGACAAGGATCGCAGCGATATCAAACTCGCCGCACAGATGGGCGCAGATTTTCTCGCGGTGTCGTTTGCGCGTTCCGCCGCCGACATGAATCAGGCGCGCACCTTGCTGCGTCAGGCCGGCGGCGATGCCGCGCTGGTGGCGAAAATCGAACGCGCCGAAGCGATCGATGTGCTTGGTGAGATCATCGATGCATCCGATGTGGTGATGGTCGCGCGCGGTGATCTTGGTGTGGAAATCGGCGATGCCGAATTGCCCGGCCTGCAGAAAAAAATCATCCGCGAAACCCTCGCGCGCAACAAGATCGTGATCACCGCGACGCAGATGATGCAGTCGATGGTCGAGTCGCCGATTCCGACGCGCGCCGAAGTGCTCGACGTCGCCAACGCCGTGATCGATGGCACCGACGCGGTGATGTTGTCGCAGGAAAGTGCGGCCGGCAAACACCCGGATAAAGCGGTCGCGGCGATGCGTCGCGTGTGCCTCGGCGCGGAACGCCAGTTCGAGTCGCGCGACGAGTTTGCACCGTCGTCGCACCGGCTCGATCGCAGCGATCAGGCGATTGCGATGAGCGCTATGTTCTTGTCGAGCCAGATCGGCGTGCGTGCGATCGTGGCCCTGACTGAGTCCGGCGGCACGGCGCAGTGGTTGTCGCGTTATCGCTCGGCGGTGCCGATCTTCGCGCTGTCGCGCAACGGCGCGGCGCGGCGACGCATGCTGATGTATCGCGATGTCTATCCGATCGATTTTGATCCGCAGGAACTCGAACCGACCAGCGCCGTGCACGAGGCGATCCTGCATCTGTTCACGCTCGGTCGGTTGGCCGAAAACGATCGCGTCATCGTCACGCTTGGCGATCACACCGGTCGCGGCGGCGGCACCAACACGCTCAAGCTCCTCAAGGTCGGGCCGAATGGGGCGGCGGAAGGGTTGGGCGATCTTTGATGACCAAAGCCACTTGGGTAACGCTGGCGTTTTTGTGTGTGTCCGTCATGGCCAATGTCATGTTGGCGTATTTGTGGATTGATCGATCGTTAACATTGAGTTACGTGAGTCAGAGTGCGGACTCCTCAGCTGATGCACTGCAAAATCTTATGAGGGTTTTAGAAACCGAGTGGCGAGGGTTGCCCGAGTCCGATGTGCTTCAGAAGCTGCAGAAAACTTTGTCGCAAAGTCCCAAGGCAGATCTGTATATCAAGAAGGATGAGGGCATTATCTGGTTTGGAAACGTGCCTTTTTACCTCGAACAAGGGGCGCTAAAACACATCGGTGGACAGTGAAGTCCCGCTATTTGGTTAACCAAAAAAAGCGTTTGTCAGATAATGTTTTGCAGCTTGGGCCGAGCAAGCCGATGCATTCTGGCCTATAATTCGCGCCCCTGAGTGCCGCCATTGCGCGTCGCACGAGCGAGGCACTGCCCCGCGACCCGATTGATCCCACGGAGTGAGTCATGAGTATCGAACAGCTTGAGAGCATCGCCCAGGCCATGGTCGCCCCGGGTAAGGGCATCATCGCGATTGATGAGTCTAACAACACCATCAAGAAACGCTTCGAGGCGGTCGGCCTGCCGAACAGCGAAGAGAATCGCCGCGCGTATCGCGAGATGCTGCTGACTACGCCGAATCTGAGTGATCATATTTCCGGCGCGATCCTGTACGACGAAACCATTCGTCAGTCGACACGCGCTGGCGTGCCGTTCACCAAACTCATGCTCGATAACGGCATTTTGCCGGGCATCAAGGTCGATAAAGGCCCGATGTCGCTTGCAGGTTTTCCGGGCGAACTCGTCACCGAAGGTCTGGATGGTTTGCGCGAGCGTCTTGCTGAATACGCCAAGCTCGGCGCCAAGTTCGCCAAGTGGCGCGCCGTGATCACGATCGGTGATGACGCGCCAAGCGCGACCTGCATCGACGCCAACTGCCACGCGCTCGCGCGTTACGCCTCGTTGTGCCAGGAAGCCGGCATCGTGCCGATGGTCGAACCGGAAGTATTGATGGATGGCGATCACGATATCGAGATTTGCTACGACGTCACCGAAGCCACCTTGCGCAGCCTGTTCGGCGCGATGTACGAGCACAACATCATGCTCGAAGGCAGCATCCTGAAAGCCAGCATGGTGATCTCTGGCAAGGGCTGCGAAGAGCAGGCCGATATCGATGAAGTCGCCGAAGCCACCGTGCGTTGCCTCAAGGCCAGCGTGCCGGCGACGGTGCCGGGCATCGTGTTTTTGTCGGGCGGGCAGTCGGACGAGCAGGCCACCGCGCATCTGAATGCGATGAACCAGATGGGCCCGCATCCATGGCCGCTGAGTTTCAGCTATGGCCGCGCGATGCAGCAGGCAGCGATGAAACTCTGGGCCAAGGACATGCGTGCGAATTTCGACGACGCGCAGAAAACCGTGGCGCAACGAGCGCGCGAAAATGGCTTGGCCGCGTTGGGTCAGTGGCATAAAGCCGGCTGATCGATTGCGCTTGATCCGATCGCAAAACGCCGGCTTCGCGCTGGCGTTTTGCGTTATGCAGATTTGAAATTTGCAATCACGGAGTCGGTGCAACAGGCACGGCTTCGCTCGCGTCCTTGATCTTCGCCAGCATCTTGCGCTCGGCGCGGATGCCGAAAATTTCCGCAGCGGTTTTCAGTACACCGAACAGCACAAGTATCCAGCCGCTGCCACGCAATATCGCACCAAGCATGATGACCAGATGCATCGGCAGAATGCGCAGATAGGGTGTGGCCATCAGCGCGCCGATATTGCTCTCGCCGCGTGCATCCTCGATCAGATGTTGGCGATACGCGTGATATTGGCCGATGCCGAACGTTGCCGCGGCGAGCAAAATCCACAACCCCTGGCCATGCGGGAAGGGCGCGATCGCGAACAGGAAAAACAGATACACCAAGTGGAAGCCACCGTAATGCAGCGCGAAAAATCCGGCAGTGAATTTGGCCGTGGCGGAAGTCGCGGAAACACTGGAGCCGTTGACGAGCATGCCCGCGCTGGAAAAATTCTTCAGCAGCCACATGCGGCGAAAATTGAAAATGCCGATCACCACGCTCTGAATCCAGTACGGCCACAACAAGGTGCCGAGCGGCCAATGCTGGATGAAGGCGATGCCGATCACGAAGGCGTTGGCGACAATGATCGCGATCAGGCTCGCCGTATCCTGCGCGCTGGCCGCGGCGCGTGGCACGACGGTGGGGTTCGAATCCGGCGATGTCGGCATCATGAAATTTCCAGGGCGCGGCGATATTGCGCGGCGACAATAGCAGTAAAGCAGCAGAATACGATGCGCTTGGGCAGCGCGTATGCATCCAGCCACAGCCGCACCTCGCGTACGGCAATGCTCACCGCAGCCTCGATCGGATACGCGTATACACCGCAACTGATAGCCGGAAATGCAAGGCTACGGATCGCGTTTTCGCTAGCCAGTCGCAAGCTGTTGCGATAGCAGTTGGCGAGCAATATCGGTTCGTCGTGATGGCCGTTGCGCCAGACCGGGCCGACCGTGTGAATGACAAAATTGGCCGGCAATCGATAACCGCGTGTAATGCGCGCTTCGCCCGTGGGACAGGCGCCCAGGGTGCGGCATTCGGCCAATAATTCCGGCCCGGCGGCACGATGAATGGCGCCATCCACGCCACTACCGCCGAGCAGGGATTCATTCGCCGCGTTGACGATGGCGTCGACATTCAGCGATGTGATATCGGCTTCGACAACATCTATCTTGCTACCCGATTGCATTGCGTCTGTCCGGTGAGGTTTGCCGCGATTGTACTGCGGAAAATTCTTGCGATCGTATCGGCAGAATAATCGGGAAAAACGCTCCATCGCGCTGCGGTCAGGGATGGTCTTGATCACAAAATCAGCACAGCGTGCGCCAGGGATTTTCCTGCAACAGTCATTCCACACTGGCGTGGGTCATGAATTGTTCGCGGTACAACTTTTCATACAGGCCTTGGCGGGACAAAAGTTCGGCATGCGTGCCTCGGTCGACAATGCGTCCGTTGTCCATCACCAGAATTAGATCGGCACGAATGATGGTGCTGAGGCGGTGCGCGATGACCAAGCTGCTGCGGCCTTGCAAAAGTATTTTCAAGGCATCGCTGATCTGGGCTTCCGAACGTGAATCGAGCGAGGACGTGGCCTCGTCCAGAATGATCAGTTTCGGATCTCGCAGCGCGATGCGCGCGAGTGCCAGCCGCTGCCTTTCGCCGCCCGAAAGTTTGTAGCCTTTTTCGCCGATGAAGGTCATCAACCCTTCGGGCAGCGCGGCAATCACCTCATGCACTTGCGCGAGCTGGCAGGCGCTTTCGATTTCCTCGTCGGTGGCGTCCGGCTTGGCGTACAGCAGACTGTCCTTGACCGTGGCGTTGAAGAAGATCGCTTCTTGCGTGACGCTGGCGGTCCATCGCGCCAATGTCTTGAGGTCGATGGCGCGCAAATCCACGCCATCAAAAGTGATGCTGCCCGCGGTCGGATCATAGAGACGCGTGGCGAGGTAGGTCACACTGGTTTTGCCGGCGCCGCTGGGCCCCACCAATGCGACCATTTTTCCGGCCGGAACCTCGAAGGAAATATCGTCGAGCGCAAATCTGGCCGCCGCGCTGTCGTAGGCCAGTGATACCGATTTGAAGCACAGCGCGCCGCATGCATCGGCGATGGCAACCGGCACCAGCGGCTCGTCGACTTCGACCGGAAGATCCAGATAGCCGAATATGCGGCGAAATAAAGCCGTCGCGCTGATCAGATCCACTTGCGCATTCACCAGCGCTGATGCTGGTGCATAAAGGCGCCCGAGAAACGTGACGAACGCCACCACCGTGCCGGTGGTGATCGCGCCGGATATCGCCTCCCAGCCGCCAACCAGATAGATCAATGCCGGCCCGATGCTGGCGAACGACATGAGGAACATCAGGAACCAGCGTCCCAGCGAACTTTGCTCGATAGCCAGATCGCGCATTGCGCCGGCCTTGCGTCGAAACGTCGCGCGTTCGACATCCTGCGCGCCGAACAGGCGCATCAGCAAAAATCCGCCGATGGAAAGACGCTCCTGGACGTAGGAGCTGAAATCCGCAATGCCCTCTTGCGCGCGCCCGGCGATTTGTCCGCGCGCGCGCCCGACCTTGCGCGTGGGCAGAATGAAGATCGGCAATATCGCCAGCGCGACCAGCGCAAGGCGCCAGTCCAGATGGAAAATCACGACCGCCGTTGCCACGACGGTGAGCACGTTGCTCGCAAGATTGACGACGGTGCCGCTCACGACAGACTGGATACCGCCGACATCGCTTTGCAGGCGTGAGAGGGCTTCGGCGGAGCGCGTATTCGTGTAGAACCGCAGTGATTGCCGCAGCAGTCGGTCGTACATCTGATTGCGAATGTCGAACATCACATCCTGTCCCAACCGGGTCGCGATATAGCTTTGCCAGACCCCGAGCAGACTGGCGGCAAGGGGAGCCAGGATCATGCCCGCGACAAGAAGGCAGAGCCGCGGAAAGTCGTGTCCGGGGATGGCGGTGTCGATGACTTCGCGCGTCAGCAAGCCGGGGATCACGACCAGTACCGCTGCCGCCACGATACAGAAAAGCAGCTGCAAGGTCGGGCGCCACTCCGGCACGAGATAACGCGCTATTCGCCGCCAATCTTCCAGCCGCATTTTTACGTCGTCGGGTTTTTTCTGGTATTCAAAATGGAATGTGCTCATTCAATCGGCCTTTCGATGCGTTGCATGAATCGACGGCAAGGATTCGTGGCAGAAAATCCTGATGCAGATTTCTCGCGGTCTAATTTGCAGCGGGATGGTCACGCGATCACCGGTAAATTTGCGGTTGCCTCGATCATGCTTGGTCGCGTGCAGAACGACGTGTTTTTGCGTGGTGAAACTCTAGCAGGCGCGTCGTGCAAAATTGCATGGTCGCGGGACGGACGTTAATCGGCGATTGCATGCGACTGTCGTATAATGCGTTTGCAGTTTCAGCAAAGATTGCAGACAAAATACGATTGCAAGTCGAAAACATGCTTCCCGAAAACAAGCTTCGACCTTGTTTCTCGCCTCGCATATGATAGGCAGCATGAATACAGCCCACTCCAGTTCCAGCGGCGACATCGAAATCGATTGCGGTGTGTGCCGCCTGCGGCCATGGCGTTTCGACGATCTCGAAAATCTCGCGTTGTACGCGAATGACGCGGGCGTATCGCAGGGACTGCGCGACCGATTTCCGTTTCCGTATACCGAAGCCGACGCGCACGATTATCTGGCGATGGTCACGACCGTACCGCCGGGCGAACGTTTTGCGATCGAGATCGATGGCCGCGCGTGTGGCGCGATCGGTGTTCATCTCGGCGAAGAAGTTTTCCGCCACAATGCCGAGATCGGTTATTGGCTCGCACGTACACATTGGGGCAACGGCATCATGACCAAGGTTGTTAAAAGCTTTGCCGATTACGCGATGCCGCGTTTTCGTCTGCACCGATTGCAGGCGCAAGCGTATTCAAACAATCCGGCGTCGATGCGCGTGCTCGAAAAAGCCGGCTTCGAGCGCGAAGGCGTATTGCGTTGTTCGATAGTCAAGCGTGGCGAATTGCTCGATTCGGTGATGTACGCGCGCGTGCGCCGCGAGCTCACACCATGAGCGACAAACGTCCACCGAAAGAATCGCCGTGGGCCACGGCCAAGCCGCTTTCTACCGAACGCAAACTCGACAAGCGCGAACGCGCTGCGGTGCGACCGAGCTATGCGCCGCCGCCGTCGCGACCCGCCGCGCACAGCGCTGCACCAACGTCCGAATATGGCGAACCGTACAAAACTAATTCGCGTCACGAAGAGGTTCGTTTTTTCGGACGCAACGCGTGCCACGCCGTGTTCGCGCATCGTCCCGGCGATATCCGCAAGGTGTATCTGACCGAGGCGCGCATACCCGAATTCAAATCGGCGCTGGCGTTCTGCGTGCAGAACAAACTCGGTTATCGCGTCGTCGAAACCGCCGATCTGGACAAGCTCACGCAAACCCAGCATCACGAAGGCATTTGTTTCGACCTGCGCCGCACGACACCGATGGCGCTCGATGACTTGCTGGCTGCGTTGCCGGCCGCGCCGTCGCCCGCGCTGCTCATGCAACTCGATGGCGTTGGCAATCCGCACAATTTCGGCGCGATGTTGCGCAGCGCCGCGCACTTCGGCATCAACGGCGTGGTCTTGCCCCCGGACTCATCACTCGGACTTTCCGGCGCCGCCGCGCGTGTCGCCGAAGGCGGCGCCGAAGCCGTGACCATCGCTCAGCCGCGTGCCGGCGAAGATGCGTTGGCGCGTTTGCGCAGCGCCGGTTTCACGATCGCCGCCACCGTGCCGCGCGGCGGGGTTTCGTTGTACGCGACCAAGTTGCCGGCGCGTCTCGCCTTGATCTTCGGCGCCGAGGGCGAAGGCATGCGCGAGCCGTTGATTGCTGCGGCCGACCTGCGCTTGAACATCCCGGGTTCAGGCAGCGTGGAAAGCCTGAATATCTCGGCTAGTGCGGCGGTATTGTTCGGCGAATATTTCCGCCAGCATCGTTGCTGATTGTGGTTTTCGCGAGCGTACTTTTCGCGTGACCGTCGTTGCCGAAACTCGCGCTGCGGTAGTGGAAAATACCTCGTGCTGGAGCTTGCCGAGCGTGCCGCTGCGGCGCAGTCTGAAGTTCGCGCTATTCGCTTTTCTGCTGTCACGCGCGTTGATTCTGACGGTGTGGATCGGTGCGCAATTTTTCATGCCCGACACCAATACGCTGGCGCAGACGCCGGGCATGACGTTCGAGCCGCAGTTGCAGCTTTCGCCAGGACTCGTGCAACACACGCTCAGCAAACTCGCGATACTCAATGATGCCGGCTGGTACGCGACCATTGCCGAGCGTGGTTACGATCCGGGGCCGTTCAATGTCGAGCAGCAACGCAACTGGCCGTTCTTTCCGCTGCATCCGTTGTTGTGGCGCGCGGCGGCGAATGTCAGTGGGCATTTCATCGGCGCCGGACTGCTGCTGGTGAACCTGTGTTTTTTCCTCGCGCTGCTGGTGCTGCATCGGATTGCGCTGGCATTCGCTGACGGTGCAGCGAGCGCCAGTCTTGCCAGCGCCGATCGTGCGGTGCTGATCATGGCGCTGTTTCCGACCAGTTATTTTTTCTCGTTGCCGTGGACCGAATCGTTGTTCGTGCTGATTACCGCGAGTAGTTTCTTGGCTGCGGTGCGCGAGCGCTGGTGGCTGGCGTGTCTGCTTGGGCTCGCCGCGACCGCGACGCGCGTGACCGGATTATTTGTGTTGCCGATGCTCGTGCTGTGGTTCTGGCAGCAGCGTGCGCGAGTGCCGTGGCATGCGTGGTGCGCGCTGGTGCTGGTGCCGCTCGGGCTGCTGGCTTTCATGTGGCATCTCGATCAGGTGACCGGCGATGCGCTGGCGTTCAGTCATATCCAGCCGGCGTTCGCGCGCTCGCCGTTGCCGCTCGGCGATCTGCTCGCAGGCATGTTCGAAAGCCCGGCGGCGATGATCCGCGGCTGGAATCCGCGTTACCTGAATTTTGCCGCAATCGCGCTCGGTTTCGCGGCAAGCGCATGGTTGCTTTGGCGACGCCAGCTCGGCCTCGCTGCGTTTCTCGCACTGGGATTGCTCGCGCCGCTTGCTACCGGCACAGTGATGTCCGGCACGCGGTATGCGATGGGTCTGTTCCCGATCTATCTCGCGCTAGCGGCGTGGACCGCGCGCCGCGAAATCGAAATCACGTGGATCGCGGCCAGCGCCGGTGCGCTGACGGTAATGGCCGGCTTGTTCGCGATGGGTATCAATTTCGCGGGTGCGTGAAGGCCGCGCAGGATCGCTGCGCAACGTCGTCATGCATCAGCTCACTCTTGTTCTTTCGCGCTCGCAAACGCGCCTGGCTTCGAGCCGAAATCGCCGATCGCCTGTGCCGCCATGTAGGCATACGTTGCGTACACCGCGACGTTCTGCGCGAGCGCTTTCGGATCGATCTTGTCCATCGTGTCGTTGGCGGTGTGGTGCCAGTTGAAATAGTCAGTGCCGTCCTGGCCGAGGTCGAGAATCGCCATGCCTTGCGCACCCATCGCGCCGAAATCGCCGCCGTGGGCATGATCGCCGCCGCGTTGCACGTCGAGTGGCGCGAGCACCTGCATGATCTGGTCGATTGCACCAAGCGCCTCGGGTTTCACTTGCGCGCTGAGGCGCCAGATGCGGCCCGCGCCGAAATCCGATTCGCTGCCGATCAGGTGTTTTGCGACCTCGTTCTTGTGCGCCTCGGCATAGGCGTTGGCGCCGTACATGCCGGCTTCTTCGTTGGCGAACGCGACCACACGAATCGTGCGTTTCGGACGTTGCGGCAATTGTCCGATCAGGTGCGCTGCAGCCATCGTGATCGCCACGCCCGCGCCGTCGTCGATCGCGCCGGTGCCCGGATCCCACGAATCGAGATGACCACCGATCACGATCACTTCTTCGGGATGTTCGCTGCCGGTGATTTCGCCGATCACGTTGGCACCGGTGTATTCGCCTTGCGTGCCGCAATCGAGCGCCAAATTCAGGCGTACCGGTTTGCCCAGCGTGAGCATGTGTTCGAGCAGATCGGCGTCCGAGTTGGAAATCGCCGCGGCCGGAATACGCGCAATTTTTGTATCGTATTGCATCACGCCGGTATGCGGCAGGCGTTCGTTGTCGCTGCCGATCGAGCGAATGACGATTGCTTTCGCGCCGAAACTCGCCGCCACTGAAGCGCCGACCACACGCGCGCCGACCGCCTCGCCGTAGGTGTGTCCGTCCTTGCTCGCGGCCATGTGGAAACCGATATAGGCGATCTTGTCCTTGAGCTGCGCGGCGCTGGCCGCCTTGAGTTCATCGAGCGTCTTGAACGCGACCACATCGGCGCTAACGCCGCCTTTCGGCGTGCCGACCGAACCGCCGAGCGCGAGCACCGCGAGTTTCTGCGGGTACGGCGCGAGAATCTCGGCATGCTCGCTATCGCGCACCCAGCGTGGGAATTTCACCGGCTCGCTCGTCACCTTGTCGAAACCCAACGCCTTGAATCGCGCCGCCACCCAGTCGCGCGCACGCTGGTCGTTCACGCCACCGGCCAAACGTGGGCCGATCTCGGTGCTGAGGCCCGCGACGATCGCGTAGGCGGTGCCGTCGTTCATGGCTTGATCGCGCAGTTTGATTGCGGTGGCGACATCCACGGGCGCGATGTGGGTCGGTGCGGTTTCGGCAAAGGCGAGTGTGCTGGCGACGAGGCTGGCAATCAGGGCAAAACGCAAACGCGGCATACGAAACTCCGGTGTTGGAATGTTGTTCAGGATAGCAATTCGGGCTGTGTCATGGGGCGTGATAAATCGCACAAGAAAGCGATTTTGCACCGCGCCTATACTGTGAATAGTGCAATGCTGAGCCAGACTGAACGGCTTCGGCAATTGCCAGATGTCATGTCTTGACGCGTTTCTGCGTGTTTAAGGCATGGGTAGTGAATTGCGATGCGACTTGCGCTACACGGATGAACTTTGGAGAGCTGAACATGCAAACGTTGCGCCTGAGATATTTGATCGTTTTGCTGAGCCTGGCTGTGGGTCTGACAGATGTCGTTTCAGCGGGGCCCGCCGACTGGAGCGGGCAGGGGCCGTTCGGCGGCAGCGTGCTTGCGTTGAAAACGGATCCATTGCTCGGGTCGCGCATCTACGCTTACGGCAGCAATGGATTTTTTCGCAGCGACGATAGCGGCAGCAGCTGGCAATCCGCCGAAACCGGCTTGACCGAGCCGCATCCGTCCAACGGCTTTTTTATCGCCGACTCGCTCAGCTCGGGGGGCGTTTGGTTGTTCGATGATTACGGACGACTATTCCGCAGCACTGACGCTGGCGCGAACTGGAGCGCTACCGGGTTCACCGCCATTACCCCACCCTACGTCGGTAGCAACTCGCTCGCCCAAGCCGGGGCCGGATCGCTGTGGTACGGCGCCGGTGCTAGCGGGCTGCTTAAAAGCGTCGACGGCGGCGCGACGTTCGCTGCAGTCGGCGGAGTGTTCGCCGGGAAAACCGTATCGTTCGTCGCGACCAATCCAGCCAACCTTGCGCAAGTCGTCGTCGGCCTGAAATCCCTATCGAGTTGCTCCACCAATAACTGCGCGATCTATTACAGCAGCAATGCCGGATTGAGCTGGAATGCCGCAACTTTCGATGCGACGACATTGCCGCTGTCGCCCCCGTTGAGCAACAAAAACTATTTGCAGGCGATCGCCTTCGGCCCGAGCGGGAGCCACCGCATCTACGCTTTGTACGGCGGTAGCCCGTACTCCGCATATCTTGCCAGGAGCGATAACGATGGCGCGCTATGGACGGGTTTCAACCAGAACGGCACCTCTCTAACCGCCTCGCCGATCACGGCGGCGAACGTTTGGCTGGACGGCAATGCATCGACCAACAGCGGGACCAGCTTCACGCCGATCGCCACAACCGGACGCACGACCAACGGCATCGCCGTGCCGACCGTCAGTGCATTGGCGTTGCACGCGAGTTATCCAGCGCGAATGATATTGGGCACCACTTACGGCGGCGTTTACCTGAGCAATAATTCGGGTGCCACGTGGGCATCCAGCAACGATGGACTCACTTCCACCAACATTCGCGCACTGATCGTGCATCCTAACGATCACACACGTTTGTTTGCCGGTTATGGCGATGCGTTCGAGCCTTCGCCCGCGTTTTATCGTTCGACCAGCTCTGGTACCTGGAACGTTTCCAACAGCGGCTTGAATGCATACCAGTTGCGCACGGTGGCGTTCGATCCGACCAGCACATCGATCATCGGCAGCACGATTCTTTACGCCGTCGGTGCGGGTTACGACTGGATTGGCGGCGCCGAGAACAACAGCAATACCGGCATCTACAAAAGCACCGATGGTGGCCTTACCTGGAACACCATCGGCAATGGCTTGCCACCGGATGGACTCGGTGGCCATTTTGCCGGCAACTTGCGCACGATCATCGCGGATCCGCGCTCGTGTACCTCGCCGCCACCAAGTGGCCCGTGCATTACCGGCCCATTGCATACGTGGTATGTCACCGGCAGCGGTACCCGCACCACCGCGGCTGGTGGCGATGGACCGCATCAGTGGCGGGTGATGAAAAGCGTTGATGCCGGTGTGACTTGGTCCAGCAGCGAAAACGGCCTACCTGCGGATATCATCAATCCGGACGGAAGCCGGTCATCGGTGAATGGCGTCACGCCGATCGTGATTGATCCGACCAATAGCAACATTTTATACATTGGTACTTTTGCATCCGGTTACGATGCGCTTGGTAATTCTGTATCGCCGACCGTAGCAACGGGTGTGTTCAAAAGTATCAACGCGGGTGCGACATGGGTGCAGGCGAGCATCGGATTGCCGACCTATCCGGGTTCGCCGCAGGCGGCATACAACACGTTGTCACTGGTGATCGATCCAGCGCATCCGCAAACGCTCTGGGTGAGTACGATCAACGCCAACTTCAATACACCTGGCCAGGTGTTCAAGAGCATTGATGGCGCCGCAACGTGGAGCGTATCGAATGCGGGCGTATCTGGTCCAGACGTGCGTGCGCTGTTGGTCGACCCGACCGACTCCACCGTGCTGTATGCGGCCAGCGGCGGTATCGGGCCGGCCAATCCGGGTGGCGTGTACAAGAGCATCGACGGCGGCTCGACGTGGGGTTCGATCAGTCTCGGTTTGCCGTCGAACGCTGCCACATCGCTGGCGCTCGATCCGATCGATCCAACCGTGCTGTACGCCGGCACCAGCGGTGGTGTCTACAGCATTACTCAACTACCGGATGCCGATGCGGATGGCGTGCCGGATCTGATCGAAAATGCCGGGCCGAACGGCGGCGATGCGAATGCGGATGGTCAGGCGGATGCGCAACAGGCGACGGTCAGCACCACGGCGCCGGGTTTGCTCGGAACCTCCGGCTGGCAGGCGGGAATCCAAGGCATTGCCGATGGCACGCGGGTCAAACATCTGAGCGAGAAGCTGCAGCAGCTGCAGGCCACCGCTAGCGGCGGTACGCAGGGCGGTTATTTCAGTGCGCAAATCATTAGCGGCGATTGCACGCATGCGGTGGATGTTTCGGCGGTTATCGCCGGCCCGCTAGGTTTGGATAACGATGTGCACCACGGCACATATAGCTACTCCCGCGGCCTGCTGCGGTTCGAGTTGCCAACATGCACCAATGCCATCGTCGATATCACTTTTAATAACGCGACGTTCGGCGCGGGCTGGAGCTGGCGTTATTACGGCCCTGCCGTGCCTGGCGATAACAGCACGCTGGGCTGGCACAACGCCACGACATTGGTGCAAAGTCAGAACAGCAATACTTGGCGAATCAGCCTGAAGGCCGGACAGTTCGGCAGTTATCGGCCGGCCGGCGCCGGTTCGATTTTGTTTGAAGGTGGCCCGGCTTACAGCGAGGTAATTTTCAAGGATGGATTTCAATAGATCGTAACGCGGAGTTGAGCAAAGCCGCGTTGCACCTAGCGCCGTGATTGCGCCGTAATTCGCGTATTAGGAAGGATAGGTTGGTGCCGATCGCTGCACTCAGTCGCGAGTTGCCTCCGATAGGCGCAGGATGGAAGCCGCGCAAAAAGCTTCTGTTTGCCAACGCATTTGCGCATTGGAAAATTTTTGGCGGAAGAACGCCATGTGTCACGTAACGTACTGGAGAATCGATGATGTACAAATTACGCGCGAGCTATTGGATTGCATTGTGTTGTGTCGCCCTCGCTATCACGGGCGCGGCTATCGCGGGGCCGGCAGACTGGAGCGGGCAAGGGCCGTTTGGCGGCAGCGTGTATGCCTTGCGCGCCGATCCGCTACTTGGTTCGCGCATTTACGCGTATACCAGCAACGGATTTTTTCGCAGTGACGATGGCGGTACCAGCTGGCAGCTCGAAGAAACCGGTTTGGCTGAATCTCATCCCGCCACCGGCGTGTTTGTGGCGGATGTAAACACGTCGGGTGGTGTCTGGTTGTTCGATGACTACGGTCGTCTGTACCACAGCACCGATGCCGGATCGAACTGGAGTCCCACCGGATTCACTGCGCCTGCGGTACCAAATTTCGCCACCAACGGATTCGCCCAGGGAACCGGCGCGGTCTTGTGGTATTCCGCCGGCAGCAATGGCTTGCTCAAGAGCACCGATGGTGGCGCGACCTTCGCCGCGGTCGGTGGCGTTTTCGCCGGGCAGGCCGCGCAATTTGTTGTGACCAACCCTACCAATCCTTTGCAGGTTGTAGTCGGCTTGAGTAGCGTAGCTACTTGCAGCACCGGAAACTGCGCGATCTATTACAGCAGCAATGGCGGCAGCAGTTGGTTCGCATCGACGTTCGACGGAGTCACTTTGCCATCGGTGCTATCACCAGGTGTGCAAATGCAGCGAAGTTTGAAAGCGGTGTCCTTCGGTCCGAGCGGCAGTCATCGCATATATGCGCTTTATAGCGATCTCGTAAATTACTATCAGGCGTATTTGATCCGTAGTGATAACGACGGCGCAGCGTGGAAGGGCTATGACCAATCCACTCCCGGCGCATCGTTGCCGCAAACTGGCGTGACTCTACCCGGCGTGGCGCTTGCCGCTTCGCCAAGTGCGGTGGATACCGTCTATCTAGATAGCGCCATCTCGACCAACGGCGGCACGAGCTTTACGCCGCTGTCGAGCAGCGGACGCACAACAAATGGCACGATCTTGCCGAGCATCAGTGCGATCGCGTTGCATGCCGGTTATCCATCGCGCGTGCTGGCAGGCACCAGTTTCGCGGGCATTTATCTGAGCAACAATTCCGGCAGCAGCTGGAGCGGCAGCAACGATGGTCTGGCCGCGACCAATATCCGTGCATTGCTGATACACCCTCAGGACCACACGCGTTTGTTTGCCGGTTACGGTGATGCGTTGTCCGATCCATCACCAGCGTTTTATCGCTCGACCACCGCTGGCACCTGGAATATTTCCAACTCCGGTTTGAATGCTTATCAACTACGCACGCTGGCGTTCGATCAAACCACTACCGGCGTGATTGGCAGCACCGTGATCTTTGCGGTCGGCAACGGTTTTGATGGCGCGGCCAGTCCGGTCAATCGCAATACCGGCATCTACAAGAGTGCGGATGGTGGTCTGACCTGGAGCACCATTGGCAATGGCTTGCCCAAGAGCACCACCACTTCGACCGGGCATTACGCGGGTGCGTTGCGCACGATCATTACCGATCCGCGTTCATGTGCCGCACCACCGCCGAGCGGTCCTTGCGTTTCCGGCCCTTTGCTGACGCTATACGCAACCGGCGGCGGCACTACGCGCAACCCGGATGGCACGTTTGGCAGCGTGCATCAGTGGCGCGTAATGAAGAGCATCGATGGCGGCGTGAATTGGGTCACCAGTGAAACCGGCCTGCCTGCGGATCAGGTAAATGGCGATGGCAGCGGCAGTGAAGTCGACGGCGTAACTCCGATTGTCATCGATCCGACCAATAGCCAGATTTTGTACATCGGCACGTTTGCTTCCGGCTACGATGCGCTTTTCAATTCTGCATCGCCGACTGTACCGACGGGCGTGTTCAAAAGCATTGATGGCGGCGGCCATTGGACGCAGGCCAGCAACGGTTTGCCGACGTATCCGGGAGCGGCATCAATACATTCGGTTTACAACACGCTGTCGTTGATCATCGATCCGGCCCATCCGCAAACCTTGTGGGTCAGCACGATCAACGCCAATTTCAACCTGCCCGGCGAAATTTATAAAACCACCGACGGTGCCGCAAACTGGACGGTATCGAACGCTGGTGTATCCGGCCCCGACGTGCGCGCGCTGCTGGTCGACCCGACCGATTCGACGGTGTTGTACGCGGCCAGCGGTGGCCTCGGCCCGGCCAATCCGGGCGGGGTGTACAAGAGCATCGACAGCGGCACGACCTGGAGTTCGATCAGTCTCGGTTTGCCAGCGCAGTCTGCACTTTCGCTGGCGCTCGATCCGGTTGATCCGACCGTGCTGTATGCGGGTACCAGCGGTGGCGTCTACAGCATTACGCAATTGCCCGATGCGGATGCCGATGGCGTGCCGGATCTGATCGAGAACGCCGGGCCGAACGGCGGCGATGGCAATGGCGACAACACGCCTGATGCGCTGCAGCCGACCGTCAGCACCACGGCGCCGGGCTTGCTCGGTACGTTCGGATGGCAGGCTGGTGTCGAGGGCATTGCCGATGGTTCGCGTGCGCAGCAGCTGAGCCAGAAGTTGCAACAATTGCAGCATGGCCAGTCGATCGATGCCAACGGCACGCAAGGTGGCTATTTCACCGTGCAGATCATCAGCGGCGATTGCACGCATGCGGTGGATGTCTCAGCGGTGCTCGCTGGCCCGCTCGGCGTGGATAGCGATGCACATCACGGCACCTACAGTTACACGCGCGGTTTGCTGCGCTTCGAGTTGCCGCTGTGTACCAACGCCGTGGTCGATATCACGTTCAACGGCGCCACCTTCGGCCCCGGCTGGAGCTGGCGCTATTACGGCCCATCCACGCCCGGCGACAACAGCACGCTGGGCTGGCACAACGCCACGAGCCTCGTGCAAAGTCAGACCGGCAACAAGTGGCGCGTGAACCTGGTCGCCGGACAATTCGGCAGCTATCGCCCGGCCGGCGCAAACTCGATCCTGTTCGAAGGTGGGCCGGCGTTCAACGAGGAAATTTTCAAGGACGGATTCCAGTAAGGCCGCTTGATTCATCCCGCCTGCGGCGCTCGCCGCAGGCAAAAACAAACGCCCGGATTTGCCGGGCGTTTGTTTTATCGCAAGCCGATCATCAAGCTGATGGGCGCAACACCACAGAGTTTATTTCTGCGCGTTCTGCTGTTTGAGCAGGTCGCGGATTTCGACCAGCAGTTTTTCCTGCGCCGGCGGCTCGGGCGGGCCGGGCGGGGCTTTTGGCATCGCGCGATTGACCAGCTTGACCACGAGGAAGATGGCGAAAGCGATGATCGCGAACTGGATCATCGTGTTCAAAAAGCTGCCGTACTGGATGGCGACTTCGGCTGCTTTCGGCGAGTCGGTCGCCGGACGCAATACCCATTTCAGATTGGAAAAATCGATACCGCCTATCGCCAGACCGATCGGCGGCATGATGATCTGATCGACCAGCGAAGTGACGATCTTGCCGAAGGCGGCACCGATCACCACGCCCACCGCCAAGTCGAGCACATTGCCACGCGCAACGAACGTTTTGAACTCGCCAATCAGACTCATGCCTTGCTCCTCGGTTTGCGGTTATTCAGTGCCGAACTCGTGCAAGTTCGCGCTGCGACTATAAACGCTGAGCGGCGGTGGCGACAACAAATCGCGCGATTCCAATCTCAAACAATTGTGCCGCGCAATTCGGCGATACCGCCGAGCGCAGCATGAAAATGATCGCCGCGTTTCAGCGCAGCAACGCCAGCTGGCGTACCGGTAAAAATCAGATCGCCGGCCTTCAGCTCGAACAGTTTCGAGAGCTCGTGGATGATTTCCGCAACACTGAAAAGCATGTCGGCGATATGGCCGTGCTGGCGCCGTTCGCTGTTCACCTCAAGTGAGAGTTCGACTTGGGTCGGATGGCCGATCACGCTAACCGGCTGGATCGTCGAAATCGGCGCGGAATAATCGAACGCTTTCGCCACATCCCACGGCCAGCCTTTCGCCTTGGCCGCGGCTTGCAAGTCGCGCCGTGTGAGATCCAGCCCGATGGCGTAGCCGAACACGTGCTGCAACGCCTGATCGACTGAAATATCTTTGCCGCCGGATGCGAGGGCGACGACCATTTCGACTTCGTGATGCAGATCATGGGTGACCGACGGATACGGCACCGTGATATCACCGCCATCCGCACTTTGCGCCACGATCGCATCGGCCGGTTTGCAGAAAAACATCGGCACGTCGCGCTCCACCGGCATGCCCATTTCGCGCGCATGTTCGGCGTAATTTCGACCGATGCAATAAATGCGGTTGACCGGAAACTGCGTATCGTGTCCGGCGATGACGATGCTGCTGCGTGCCGGCGCTGCGAAAATATAATCCACGCGATACTCCTTACAACTATTGACGGTGGCGCAAAGTATAACGGTGCGCTTGCGACGCAACGAAAGTTATGCGGCCGCGACAGCAAAATCATCGCGCTGCGCACACCTGACAAGTATCACATCACACTTGTGACGTCTGCCTATGGCAAGCCGACGCACCGCGCTGCACTCTATGGCACACTTTACGTTCGTTTCGATCTGGGGTTTTGGCAACGTGGAAAAATCTGACTTGCTGCATGAATTGCGCATCGACAAACGACAGCGCGAAGACACGCATCAGCCGCGGCGCTGGCCGTGGATTGTAATGACTCTGGCTGTGCTGCTGATCGCTGCGGGCGGCGCGGCATATTTTTATTTCGGCGCGGGGCAGCGCTTCGAAGTGCAGGTCGCAACCGCACAAATGCCGTCGAACGAATCCGGCAACAACGCCGTGCTGCAAGCCACCGGCTATGTCACCGCGCGTCGCCAAGCCACCGTGTCGGCACAGATTACCGGTACGCTGCTTGATGTGCTGATCGAAGAGGGCGACCACGTTGAGGCGGGCCAGGTGCTTGCCCATCTGGACAGCACCGCGCAACAGGCGCAGCTGGCGCAGGCTCAGGCCGGCGTGCGGGCGGGGCAGGCGTTGCTCGCGCAATACCAAGCGCAGCTCGGACAAAACCAGCGTGATCTCACGCGTGCGCAGGATCTGGTCGGGCGCAAGCTGGTGTCCGCGCAATCGGTCGAAGTGGCGAGCACCCAAGTCGCAACGCTGACCGCACAGATATCCGCGCAGCGGCGTCAGATCGAAGCGAGCCAGGCCGGCGTCACCGGCGCGCAGGTGCAACTCGATTATTGCACCGTGCGTGCGCCGTTCACCGGCGTGGTAATTGCGAAGTCGGCGCAGGTCGGCGAAATCGTCTCACCGTTTTCGGCGGGCGGCGGATTCACGCGCACCGGTGTCGGCACGATCGTCGACATGGATTCGCTCGAAGTCGAAGTCGATGTCAGCGAATCCTACATCGGTCGCGTGCAACCAAAACAACCGGCGCAGGCGATTCTGGATGCGTATCCCGACTGGAAAATTCCCGCGCACGTGATCGCGATCATCCCGACCGCAGACAAGGGCAAGGCCACGGTCAAGGTGCGCATCGCGATCGAGCAAAAGGATCCGCGCCTACTGCCTGACATGGGCGCACGCGTATCGTTTCTCGAAGAAGCAAAACCGGCGAACGCACCGGCGCCGAAAGGTGTGCTGGTACCGACCGCCGCGATCGTGCAGCGCGATGGCAAGAGCATCGTGTTCGCGATCGATGGCGAACAAGTACACGCGCGTGCAGTCACGCCGGGTCAGGCGATGGGCGAACAGCGTCTTGTCGAAGGTCTGAGTAACGGCACCAAGGTGGTGCTAACGCCGCCGGCGGAAATGAAAGACGGCGCGAAGATCTCCATCGCCACCGGCAACAAATAAAGTCATCGTAACCACGGCAATCAGTGAGGAAAAAGTCATGACGACCTTGATCGAAATTCGCGATGTAAGCAAAGTCTACGAGCGCGGCAAACAGAAAGTTGAAGTGCTGCACCACATTGACTTGGATATCCAGCAAGGCGATTTTCTAGCGCTGATGGGGCCGTCGGGTTCGGGCAAGACCACGTTGCTGAATCTGATCGGCGGACTCGATGCACCGAGCAACGGCAGCATCACGATTGCCGGTCAGCGCATCGACAAACTCGGCCAAGGCGCAATGGCAGGATGGCGTGCAGCGAACGTCGGTTTCATCTTCCAGTTCTACAATCTGCTGCCGATGCTCTCGGCGCAAAAGAATGTGGAGTTGCCGCTGTTGCTGACCAAGCTCGGCGCCGCACAACGCAAGCGCAATGCCTCGGTGGCGTTGCAGCTGGTGGGTCTGTCTGATCGTGCCACACACAAGCCGACCGAACTTTCCGGCGGACAACAGCAGCGCGTCGCGATTGCGCGTGCCATTGTTTCCGATCCCACCTTGCTGGTCTGCGACGAGCCGACCGGTGATCTCGATCGTCAATCTGCCGAAGACGTGCTCGGTCTGTTGCGCATGCTGAATCGCGAACACGGCAAGACCATCGTCATGGTCACGCACGATCCGAAAGCCGCCGAGTACGCCAACCATACCTTGCATCTGGACAAGGGCACGCTAGTCGAGCAAGTCAGCGCGTGAGGAGAGCATCATGAAATATCTTCATCTGATCTGGGCCGCGTTGTTCCGGCGCAAGACCCGCACGATTCTGACGCTGGTATCGATCATCTCGGCGTTTTTATTGTTCGGCCTGCTTGATGCGGTGCGTGTGTCGTTTGCCGAGGCCGGCCAGTCATCGAACGGCGCTGAGCGTTTGCAGACTGGTTCGCGGCTGTCGTTTATCCAGACCTTGCCGGCCAGCCTCGGCGCACAGATTGCCGCCATACCCGGCGTGAAAATCGTCGGCTCGGCGAACTGGTTTGGTGGCGCATATCAGGATCCGCACAACCAAGTGTTCACGTTCGCGGTCAGCCCTACCTATCTGGATGTGTATCCCGAAGTCACGGTGGATCCCGCGGAACGCAAAGCCTACGACAATACCCTCAATGGCGTACTAGTGGGTGAGGTGCTGGCGAAAAAATTCGGCTGGAAGGTCGGCGACAAATTGCCGCTGCAATCGCAGATTTTCCCCAATCGGGACGGCACGAAAAACTGGAATTTCGATATCGTCGGCATCATGAAATCCAAGGATTCGAAAGCGTTTCAAAGCGGCATGATCATCCTGCACTGGAAAAATTTCGACGAGTCCACGCCATACAATCGCGGCGCGGTTGGCTGGTACATCAGCAAGATTGCCGACGTCAACGAGGGCGACCGTATCGCCAAGGCGATCGACGCGATTACAGCCAATTCGGATCACGAAACCAAGACCCAGACCGAGCAGGCGGCTATGGCCGGCTGGATCAAGCAACTGGCCAATGTCAGTCTGATTGTGCTGTCGATCATGGGTGCGGTGTTTTTCACGCTGATCCTGCTGACTGGCAATACCATGATGCAGGCGGTGCGCGAACGCACCTCGGAATTGGCGGTACTCAAAACCATCGGCTTTTCCAATCGCGCGGTGTTGTCGATGGTGTTGGCCGAATCAATGCTGATGCTGTTGCTTGGCGGCTTGATCGGGCTTGCCCTCGTCAGCCTGATCGGCGCGGCGTTGCCGGCGTTATCTGGCGGCATGATCACTCACGCCAGCGTCGGCGCCAAAAGTTGGGCGCTGGGCATAGCACTCGCGATCGGCATCGGTCTGGTGGTCGGCTGGTTGCCTGCGATGCGCGCGATGCGACTCAATATCGTTGATGCCTTGGCTGGCCGCTAAAAGGAGTTGCCATGAAATTTTTAATCGGACTTTTGACTTTTGTTGTCGCCGTGCTCGGCATCGGTTTGTTCTTGATCTTGCCGTGGCAAGGCTTGTTGCTGATCCTGGTTGTGCTCGCGCTGTGGATGCTGTTTGTGCGCCGCGGCCAGCAGGCCGCATCCGTCACGGGCGTGGGCATCAGCACACTGGGTGAGCGCGCCGGATCATCGGCCGTGATCGTGGTTGGTATCGCCGGCGTGGTCGCCGTGTTGGTGGCGATGTTGTCGATGGCGCAAGGCTATCAGGACACATTGCGTCGCACCGGCAGTGAAGATACGGCGCTGGTGCTGCGTGGCAGTTCGGCGTCGGAAGTATCTTCGGTGTTGTCGCATGATGATGTGCTCGTGATCGAACAGGCGCCCGGTGTCGCGAAGGATGAGCAAGGCAAGCCGATCATTTCGCCCGAGCTTGTAGTGGCAGCCAACCTCCCGGTCAAAGGCGGTGCCCCGGACGACCTTGGCAGCGCCACTTTGCGTGGCATTGGCGAGCAGGCCTGGAAACTGCGCAGCGGCTCGAAAATCATCGCGGGCCACGCGTTTGCTCCAGGCAAATTCGAACTGGTGGTCGGCGCGGGCGCGCAAAAACAATTTGTCGGTCTGGTGCCCGGTGCTGAAATAAAACTCGGTAACCAGGTCTGGACTGTGGCCGGTATCTTCGAAGGCCACGACGCCTACGATTCGGAACTGTGGGCGGATACCGACGTGCTGCGCGGTGCCTATCGGCGCGGTTCGAGTTTCACATCGGTGTTTGCGCGCTTGACCGGCAAAGATGCATTCGATGCTTTCAAGAATGCGCTGACCAACGATCCACGCTTGCAGGTCGATGTCGACAACACCTTGAACTATTTCGGCAAGCAATCCGAAGGCACAACCAAGATCATCACCGGCATCGGTATCGTGGTCGGCGTGATCATGGCAATCGGTGCGATTTTCGGCGCGCTCAATACCATGTTCGCCGCGGTCGCCACACGCGCTCGCGAGATTGCGACCTTGCGTGCGATCGGTTTTCGCAGCGTGCCGGTGGTCGTGGCGATCATGTTGGAGACCATGCTGCTGGCCTTGATCGGCGGTGTGCTCGGCGGATTTCTCGCGTGGCTGATATTCAATGGCTACACCGCATCGACGATGGCGGCCGGCACCACGGGCCAGCTTGCGTTCGAGTTCAAGGTCGCGCCTTCCGTATTGTGGACCGGCATCAAGTGGGCGCTGGCGATTGGTTTCATCGGCGGCCTGTACCCGGCGTTGCGTGCGGCGCGGTTGCCGGTAACCACGGCGCTGCGCGAGATGTAGCGCGGCAGCGATGCTGCTTGATGCAATGAATCAGCAAACGCAGGCGTGTCCTGCGTTTGTTTTTTTTCAGTCGTTCGGATCGCGTATGCGCGTCGCAGGATACGTAATATTTTTCAGCAGCCGTTTGAAGTCCGCATTATCTTTGCCCCATGCACGCTCGGCGCGTTGCAGCGCTTCGTCCCAATAGTTTTTTGCACTTTCCGCTTCGCGGCGCAGAAAATGCACGTGGCCGATCAGCCACAAACTGCGGATCAGCGCCGGATGATCGCCGCTGAGTTTGGCGCGCCGAATGGACAGCGCTTCGGTCGCATCGACCAGTGATTCATCGTTGCGACCCAGGCCAAACAATGCCTCGCTACGACCCTGCAACGCTTCGGCCACCGCGGGATGATCCGGCGCCAGTGCGGCGCTGCGAATCGCTAACGTTATATCGAATTTTTCCAGCGCAGCGGCCGGATCGCGCTGGTCGAGCAAGACCAGGCCGCTGTTGAAAATCGGCCAAGTCACATACCAGTGTTTGTCGCCGAGCGCGGCGCGAAACGCGGTTTCCGATACCGCATAACTTTCCAGCGCGCGTTTGCTATCGCCGCGCAGGCGAAGCACGTTGCCGAGCATGTTCATCGACGTGGCGTAGTCGGCGTTCGCTTCGCCATACAGCTTGCGCAAGCGCACGCTGGATGCCTCGATCAACGGTTGTGCCTCGTCGATGCGGTTTTGATCGAGCATGATAGTGCCGAGATTCTGTGCGCTGCTGATCGTACGGAAATGATCCTCGCCGAGCTCGCGTCCGTAAATCGCCATCGCCTTGCGCATCGCGATTTCCGCCGCACCGAGATCGTCCATGTCACGCAGCAGCAAACCGAGATTGTTTTGGATCGACGCGCCGCGTACTTTATCGGCGACACCAGCGCGCTCGGCATAGTCGCTCGCGAGCTTGAACTCGCGCAGCGCGTTCGTATTGTCGGCTGATGCTTGCAAACCGAGGGCGCGATAACTGTGCAGTTGCGCGAGCGCATCGGTTTCGCGCGTACTGTTGCCGGCAATCAATGCGATGGCCTCGTCCCAGCGTCGCAAAGCCGCTGCTGCATTGCCTTGCCGATATTCGATCCAGCCCATCGCGCGCAAACTATCTGCCAGCTCGAGTTTTGCGTCGGTCTCGCGCCAGCTTTTTACCGCGCCTTCGAGCGACACGCGAGCGCGTGGAAAATCACCGAGCGCCGAATACACTTCGCCGACCACCATCTGCAACGCAGCGCGCTGGCTGGTGTCGTCGGCGAAATCGTGATCGATGCGCGCCGCGCCACGCGCGAGGATTTCATTGGCGTTGAGGCGCTCGCCACGATTCACCGACGGGTCTGCCACCTGGAACATGTCGGTCAGGAATTTCGCCACGGCGTTGGCGCGCGTCGCTTCATGCCGCGCGATATTGGTCTGATGATGCGCGAACAGCACCAATCCAATCAGTGCCAATATTGCACTGAACGCCGCAGCACTGACGTACGGCCAGCGTGCGATTGCGCGCCACGCAAAATACATCGGCCCAGCCGCGCGCGCGCTGACCGGACGGCCATCGAGAAACGCCTGCAGATCGGTGCTCATCGCGTCCATCGAACCGTAGCGTTGTGCCGGCGATTTCTGCAACGCCTTGCGCACGATCGCATCGAGATCGTCGCTAAGCTGATGATGGACACGGCGGGTTTGTTCGCGCGCAGGCGCTGTGGTTTGCGCATCGTTTTGGGTCGACGCCCGGCGCAAAGTCAGTGGTTCATCTTCGGCAACCGCGCGCGACCACGCATACGTATCGCTCGGATCGGCACGGTAAGGAAGCGCGCCCGTGAGCACACGAAAACAAAGTGCACCGAACTGATAGATATCGGTCGCCACGGTCACATCCGCATTGCGGAATTGTTCTGGTGCAGCGTATTCCGGTGTCATCGGCCCGAGTGCAGCGTGGGTCAATGCGGCATCGCCAACACCCATCGGTTTGGCGATACCGAAGTCGAGCAGCTTGGCGCGACCTTCCGCCGTCACGAGAATATTCGAGGGTTTGATATCACGATGCACGACCAGATTCTGATGCGCACACCCCAGTGCACCGGCGATATCGATCAGCAGTTTCACACGCGCACGAACATTATCCAGACGCGTATTGCAATACTCGGTGATCGGCAGACCATCGACGTATTCCATCGTGTAGAACGGCTGACCGTCCGGCGTCTGGCCGCCGTCATACAAAGGCGCAATATTCGGATGCACAAGGCGCGCGAGAATCTGTCGTTCGCGCTCAAAACGCTCGCGTGCCGCGGCGGTCGCGACTTCACCACGGATCACTTTCAGCGCGACGCGTTGCACAAAATTATCGGTGTTGCGTTCGGCTAGATACACGCTGCCCATGCCGCCGCTGCCGATCAGACGCAACAACCGATACACGCCAATCTGCTGACCAATGCGATCTTCTTCGGCGTTGGCTTCAGCGCTGCCGAGAATCAACGGCGCCATCACTGCGAACGGATCAAGCGAGCTTTGTTCTTCATCGCGCGCGTGCTGGATCAGCAGGCGCTGCAGGTCTTCGCGCAGTTCGGCATCGTCGTCGTTCAGCGAATTGACGAAAGCAGAACGTGCTGACGCATCGTGATCAAGCGCGCGATCAAGCAATGCGCGCAGGCGTTGCCAGCGCTGTGGGTCGATGCTGTTCATCGTGCCCAGGCGTGATGAATCAAACCAGATTTCATGCGTATGCGGCTCCGCGGTGGACTAGCAACCCGGCCATAAAATGGTCGATATTCAATTTCACGATAGCAGCTGCGTCATCACCATGCCGACGGCAACACGCCGATGCACCAAAAAACTATTCGATATCCGACGTAGTTTTTTGCGGTGGTGTTGCGAGGGTCGGATCGAGTTCAAGAATATACCGCCGAATATCCTTGGCCAGCCACGAGTTCATGCCGTGCGCTGGACTGGCGATATCGAGCGCTTCGCGCCACGCCTCGTGTGCATGCGAGATATCACCAGACGCCTTCAGCGCGAGCCCGAGACGCTGCAGCGCCTTTGCCAGATCCAGCGGATCGATCGACGGTGTGGCGCGCAGAATAGTCACCGCCTTTTTTGCGTTGTCGAGTGCTTCGGTAATGCGCCCGAGATGAAGTAGCGCCGATGACATGAACATCAGCGATTCAGCCAATTCTGCATGTCCGGGCGGCAAGTCCTTGACACGTTGGGCGTGAACTTGCTGGAACAGTTCCAGTGCTTCCGCGAACCTGCCCACGGCGAGCAAGGCGCGTCCACGATTGAGCATTACCGGCGTCACAAGGTAGGCGCTGTTGCTGCCGAATTCGCGACGGTATACAGCCTCCGCCGCGAGGAAATGTTCGATCGCCTGATCTGTGAGTCCCAGTCGCAACTCGACCATGCCAAGCTGGTTGAGCGCCTTGCCGTTGCCGTTGTTCGACTCTCCCAATACTTTTTTCTGACGTGCAACAACGTCCAGCAGCGCGCTGCGTGCGCCGGTCAGATCGCCCGCTTGAGCCAAGCTCCAGCCAATCGCCGCAGCTACAGCAAGCGTATCGGGGTGATCCTCTCCAAGCGTGCGTCGATAAGTTTCGAAGGCGATTTCGGTCTCTGCCTTGCTGGCAGCGCTATCACCCAGAAAGTCCAGCACCATGCCCAGATTCTGATGCGCACGCGCAGCCATCTCACTATCTGCGCCACGGGTTTGTTGTGCCAGTGTCAGTGCCCTTCGTGTATCGCGTTCGGCAAGTGCGTAGTTGCCTTGCCACAAAAATGCCAAGCCGCGATGCAGATGGACGCTAACCAGATCGTCAAGTGCGTTGGGCGTGCTGATGCCGGTGAGCAGCGCTTCTGCTTCTTCGAATAATGTCAGCGCGCTAGGAAGATCATTCAACTGCGCCTTGAGCCATGCCAGTTGCTGCAAGTTGTGTCCCAGTGCCGCCGGATCGGGCGTGGACTGACTGCGCAAAGTCGCGATCGCCTGCTCCAGCAAAGGTTGGGTACGC
The DNA here is from genome assembly GCF_004168365.1 of Pseudolysobacter antarcticus. Classification (GTDB taxonomy): domain Bacteria; phylum Pseudomonadota; class Gammaproteobacteria; order Xanthomonadales; family Rhodanobacteraceae; genus Pseudolysobacter; species Pseudolysobacter antarcticus. Next base: position 4,009,416 of record NZ_CP035704.1, on the reverse strand, counting down.
GGGTAATCACCCATCGCGGCATACACCTCCGCCATCACGGTTTGCAGGCGAATGCGTTGATCAGGCTCATCGACGAATTCGTGTTCGATTTTTTCCGCACCGCGCGCGAGAATTTCATTCGCGTTGAGTTTCTCGCCGCGATTCACACCGGGATCGGAAACCTTGAACAGACCGATCAGAAAATCCGCCACGGCATCGGCGTGTTTCGCTTCGGCGTTCGCACGTTCCGCTTCGTGCGCTTTCATTTCGGCTTGGCGCACGGCAATCAAGGTGGTCGCGATCAAGCCGAGAATCGCGAGCAATGCGGCACTCGATGCGATCGGCCGACGCACCACAAAACGCCACGCGTAAAACAGCGCGCCCATCTGCCGCGCGCTGATCGGGCGGCCATCGAGAAACGCGCTGAGATCTGCCGCCAGCGCATCCATCGATTGGTAACGATCACCCGGCGATTTTGCCATCGCTTTGCGCAGGATCGCATCGAGATCGCCACTGATCGAACGGCGCAAACGCAATCGGCCGGGTGCGGTAGTCGTCTCGCCGTTGTTGCCATCTTCGCTCAGCACCAGCCGCAGTTTCAGCGGATCGTCTTCCGATACCGCGCGCGACCATGCATAGGTATCGCTCGGATCGGCGCGATACGGCAAGCGCCCGGTGAGCACGCGATAACACAACACGCCGAACTGATAGATGTCGGTCGCCACGGTCACATCAGCATTGCGGAATTGTTCGGGCGCGGCGTATTCCGGCGTCATCGGCCCGAGCGCGGCTTGGGTCAATGCCGCATCGCCGACACCCATCGGTTTGGCGATACCGAAGTCGAGCAGCTTGGCGCGACCTTCCGCCGTCACGAGAATATTCGAGGGTTTGATATCGCGATGCACGACCAGATTCTGATGCGCGCAGGCCAGCGCACCGGCGATATCGATCAGCAGTTTCACGCGCGCACGAACGTTGTCCAGGCGCGTATTGCAATACTCGGTGATCGGTACACCATCGACATATTCCATCGTGTAGAACGGCTGGCCGTCCGGCGTCTGACCACCGTCGTACAAAGGCGCAATGTTCGGATGCACAAGACGCGCAAGAATCTGTCGTTCGCGCTCAAAACGCTCGCGCGCCGCGGCGGTCGCGACTTCACCACGAATCACTTTCAGTGCGACGCGTTGCACAAAATTATCGGTATTGCGTTCGGCCAGATACACACTGCCCATGCCGCCGCTGCCGATCAGGCGCAACAGCCGATACACGCCAATCTGCTGACCAATGCGATCTTCTTCGGCGTTGGCTTCAGCGCTGCCGAGAATCAGCGGCGCCATCACGGCGAACGGATCGAGCGAGCTTTCTTCTTCATCGCGCGCGTGCTGGATCAGCAGGCGCTGCAGATCTTCGCGCAACTCGGCATCTTCTGCGGAGAGCGCGTCAACAAATGCCAGACGGGCGGCACCGTCGTGATCCATCGCCTGATCGAGCAATACGCGTAGCCGTCGCCAGCGCTGGGGATCGAGGCTACTCATCGCGCGAAATATGAAGCCATCGAGGAAAATTTCATGAGGATCGAAGCGTGATGCGCGACGGTTTCAGTCGCGGAAAAATAGTCGATGCGACTCACGACTTCACGCGATCGGGGGAGCGGTCACTGCCGTCGGATCGCCGCGCATCGCGTCACCCAGAAACGCGCGCGCAATCGCCCAATGACGTTTCACCGTGCGTGTATTAACGCCGCGCACGCGCGCGATCTCGTTGAGCGCCAGCCCGGCGAACGAATGCCATTCCACCAGTTCGGCCAGATCCGCATCGCAGTCGCGCAGCTTGCCAAGCGCTTCGTCGAGCGCGAGCAATTCATCCAGCGGTTTATCGGGTTGCTCGATGCGATCGGTGAGTTCGGTACGCACCAGATCGCCGCCGTGGCGCACGGTGGCGTGTTTTTTGGCCAGATCAATCAAGGTCTGGCGCATTGCCTGGGCGATGACGTTGTAGAAATGTGCGCTGCCTTCGAGTGCGGCGCCGTCGCTGCGCGCGAAGCGAATCCATGCCTCATGCAACAACGCCGTGGGATTGACCGTCATGCCGCCGCCGGAGCGACGCAGGTGCGCGCGCGCGATGCGTTTGAGCTCGTCGTACACCAGAGTAAACAATTCGTCGTGCGCGGCCGGCTCGCCGCGGCCCAGTGCGTCGAGCAAGACGGTGACGTCGGGCCTGCTCGAATCTAGACGTTGCGTCATTGCTCCTCCTTCCCGGTCATGCGTGAGTGTAATGCCTCGCGGTGCTATCGCGCAGCTTGATGTCCCCTTTTTTGCAAATTGCCGTATTGCCATACAGAGCCCCGATTGAGTGGCGATATGAGGATGGCAATGAACAATCGACGAGTTTCTCAGGTGGCAGCGCGAATTCTTGTTGCAGGCTTGACTTTGTTTTTGGCCGGCGCGTCTGCGGCGGCCACGTTCACGGTGAACAGCACACTCGATGCATCCGACGTAAATCAGGGTGATGGCGTGTGCAACGATGGTGCGGGTCATTGCACCCTGCGCGGGGCCATTCAGGAAGTCAGTGCTGCACAGGCAAGCAGCACTAATATCATCAACGTGCCCGCGGGTATCTATATAACTACCGCGCCTTTAACTGCGTCAAAACCCGATGCAGCGAAAGATTTATCCATCATCGGCACCGGCCCCGCTGGCACGGTCATCGTGGATGCGAACGGTGGTGCGCCACATGGCGTATTTAATATTGGCGGCGGCGGCATCACCAGCCTCGTCAACCTGACGATTCAAAATGGTGCGAGCGATCAGGGCAGTGGCATCGCGACCTATCTCGGCACGCTGAATATCTCACTCTGCGTGATCACCAACAATCATGCCGTTGCGGGCGGCAATAGCGGCGGCATTTTTATCAACGATGCCAATGCCGTGGTCAGTATTGATCGCAGCACGGTGAGTAACAACACCAGCCCCAACGATGCCGGTGGCATTCGTATTGCGCAAGGCACGTTGAAAATTACCAGCAGCGCGATTGTCAATAATCAAGCCAGCGTGTCCATTGGAGGTGGTGGCGGAATTCTCAATCAGGCGACGCTGAGTGTTATCAATTCCACGATCAGCGGAAATAGCGCGAACTATGGCGGCGGCATCGGCACGCTTTACAACGGAGCAACGACTCAGTTGGCGAACGTGACCATGACGGGAAATACTGCGCAACAACTGTATTTATATCTCGGTGCAACGAGCGTGTTGTCCAGCATCATCGCCAATCCCATCGGTGGCGCCAATTGCATCGGAGCGATCAGCTCGCTTGGCCACAATCTCGATAGCGCGGCTTCATGCAATTTCGCATTACCGAGCGACTGGATCAACACCAATCCCAAGCTCGCGCAACTGGCAAACAACGGCGGGCCCACGCTCACGCATGCCTTGTTGCCCGGCAGCCCGGCCATCGACCAGGGCGACAATTTCTACAGTTACAAATACGACCAACGCAGCATTGGCTTTCCGCGTGTGCTCGGCGTCGCGGCGGACATCGGCGCATTCGAGGGTGTGCAAGTCGATCCGATATTCGCCAACGGTTTCGATGTTCCACCGACGCCATGAATCGATCAAGTAATCATGCCTGATTTTGGCAGGCGTGAAAACGCGAAAGAGGAAGGGGTGCTGCGGCGCCCTTTTTTCTGTTTGTGACCGTGCACAACGCGATTCGCAACCAGCACGCGGCACGCGCCTGGATTTTGCAAAGAGCATGTCGCTGCTGTCGATGTCCCCTTTTTTTCGGAATCGCGTAATCAATGGATAGAGCATGCGTCGATGCCAGATCCCGGACTCGATTGATGCGCCGGTCGCTGCTGTCACTGCTCGTTGGACGGATCGGTTTCTTCGCGAGCAGGCGGACAAAAACGCGTGCCGTTTGCCGCATCTCAGTACCACATCCGTACAACTTTCAAATTCAAGGAACCTGCCGATGTACCGTATCAATAAGTTTCTCGATGACGCGCGCGCCACGATCGTGCAATCGCGGCAAGCACGTCAAAAACGGTTTGCTCCAGCCAGAACGCTGATGGCAATCGCGGCGGTTTCCCTGTGGTGTGTCGCGATCAGTGCGCACGCCGCCAATATTTATGGCGCGCCCGGCGTACAGCCGGCCAGTATCGGCGGCAGTTTTGGTGCGCCGTTCGCAGCGACCACGGCGGACTTCAACAACGACGGTTATCCTGACGTGGCCGTTATCAAGAACAATAATAACGACACCGGTGGTTTGGCCATTTATACGGCCGATCCGATTGGCACGCTCACGCTGCGTCATGACTACGGCGTATTCAATTTCAAGAATCCGACTGGCGTGACAGCGGCTGACGTGAATGGCGATGGCATCATCGATCTCATCGTCACTGACGACATTGGCGTTTCGGTGTTGTTGGGCGTGGGCGACAACACAGCCACCTTCGTCGCAGCCAGTCCGCAACATCCGGCGCTCGCTGATGCCTATCGTCATGCCTACAGCGCGGCGGTTGCAGATATCAATCACGATGGCAAACCGGATATCGTCACGCTTGCTTGGGGCACCAGTACAACGTACGTCGAAGTTCTGCTGGGATCCGGCGGCGGAAAATTCGTTTCGGCCTACCAGTACGATATTGATAGTGCTGACAGCCTGTCGCTAGCCAAGGTCGATGCGGATGCGGAGCTGGATATCATTCTGGCTACTGGTGATAAAGTCTCGGTGATGAAAGGTCTTGGCACCGGTTCTTTCATCCCGCTGGGCCAAGTGTTGGATGTCAGTGGCAACGTTTATCTGACCTTCGACACGCAAACCACAGATCTGGATGGCGATGGCAAGATCGACTTGGTGATGACCAATACTTTCGGCAACGGCGTGTGGTTTGCCAAGGGCAACGGCAACGGGTCATTCCAGACGCCGAAACATTTGTACGCTACCGGAGTGCCGAGTGACGGTGGCCGCGACATGGGCCAAACCGTGATTGCCGATGTCAATGGTGATGGTCGACTCGATGTCGTCTCCGACGGGTATGTGTTGCTGCAACAGGCCGATCATTCGTTTGTATACAACCAGCACATCGGCTATTCGCAGACGCGCATGCTCATCGGTGTCGATCTGAATGGCGATGGCCGTGCCGATATGATCACGCGCGGGCCGGGCCTCAGCGATATCGCGATATTCAAGACCAGCGCCGGCGCAGTAACGCACGTGCTCGAGAGCGGCAGTCCGCAAAGTACCGTATTCGGAACAGCTTTTGCGACGCCACTTTCGCTGACGATACTGGATGAAAATAACGCACCGGTTCCCAATCTGCAGGTGATATTTTCGGCACCCACCGGCGTCGCTGTACCGAGTGCAAGCGGGTTCGTCGGTAGCACGAATGCCCAAGGCAAGGTCAGTTACACGGCCGTCGCCAATAATGTATTCGGCTGCTACACCTTGCATGCGGTGATACAGGGTTACAACGGCGGTAATCCGGAAAATTTCAATCTCTGCAACATCGGCGCCAACGTACTTGCCGTCACCACGGGCGATAACCAGAGCACCCTGGTCAACACGGCATTCGCGACGCCGTTGCAGGTGAAACTGACCGACGATTCCAACGTGCCAAAATCGGGCGTGACGGTCAATTTCAGCGCACCCAATTCCGGTGCGCGTGCGGTGTTGTCGGCAGCCAGTGCGGTCACCGATGCAAATGGTCTGGCTTCAGTTACCGCCACTGCGGCATCGATGTCGGGCTCGTACAATATCGCGGTTTCAGCAGCGGGTGCGACACCCACGGCGATCAAACTCAGCAACTCGGCAACGGCGGGATCGGCGGCGTTGATCTATGTCGATGTGTCGAACCCGCAATATGCGTACGTGACCAAGGCATTCTCGGGGCCGATCGTGATTCATGTGCAGGATTTCTTCGGCAATCCCGTCGCCGGTGAAACCGTGCTGTACCAGATCACACCTGATGCAGGCACCGGCGCGTCCGCGGTATTTTCCGCATTGAGCGCAGTGACCAACCTTGCCGGCGATGCGCAGGTCACCGCGGTGGCGAATGGTTTTGCCGGGCAGTACACGGTGAAGGTGAGTGTGCAGGGCAGTTTGATTACGAGTCCACAAACCTTTCAGTTGCGCAATATTGCCGATCTGGTCGGTGCCATGAGTCTGGAAAGCGGCACGCCGCAATCGACCTTGGTCAACACCAGTTTTGCGCAAAAATTGCGCGTGCGCGTGGTCAATAGCGACGGTCTCGCCACGCCGCAAGTGCAGGTATTTTTCCTTGCCAGCGGCGGCGCGACACTTTCCGCGATCAGTGTCTTGGCTGATGCGAATGGCTACGCCGAAGTAACGGCCACCGCAGACAGTACGGTGGGTGCGTATCAGGTCACGGCGATTGTCGATGGTGATCACACCTCGACCGAATCCGATGTCAGTCAAGTATTCAATCTGACCAATCTCGCACCGGTGGTTGTACAGCAAAACGTGCAGCAGATTCCGTCGTTGTCGACGTGGTCATTGCTGTTGCTCGGGGTATTATTGGCCACGCTCGGGGCGATGTGGCAGCTCGGTTCGGATCGTTGATTTGATAGAAAGCGGTGACGGCAGTTGCGCAGGATCGTGATTGTCGTCGACGCGTATTTCTTTTGAATGCAAACGCGAAGCCGCAACTGCAGCTCCATTAACGTGGGAATATTCATGCGTACATCGGGTAAACAAGCGCTGGCCTGCTGGGGCGGAGCACTGATAATCGCGATCGCAGCCTTGTACATTTTTATCGGCGCGCCAAAATCTGCCGACGGTGCTGGTGAAGCGATAGGGCGTCTGTTCGCGCATACCGGATTGGCAGCCTTGTTTTGTTGGATGTTGGCGCGGAAAAGCCAGCCGCCGTGGGCATGGCCAAAATTCATTGCGATCTATGCGCTGATTTTTATTGCGCTGGCCTTCCTCGTCAGCCAGCGTCCTGCGCATGCCGCGGCGCCCGCAACGTGCAGTCGCGATGATGCGTTTAATCACATGATGGCGTTGAATCAGTTCGGCATGAAACTGCAAAATGCGTTGCCCGATCCGCTCAAGGATCCGGCCGGCTACGAGGCGAATTATCGACAAGTGATCGACTTCAATACGCGCCTCGGCGCAGTCGGAAAAACACTGGCTGCAGAACACTATGCGGAGGCGTGTGCAAGCTATGACGCGCTTGCGAAACAATACAAAGTCGATCTGGCGGCGCAAAACGTGAGGCCACTTTCGGTAGTGGAAAAAGAAGGAAAAAATCCTCCGGCCAAAAAATGCGACTTGGCAGAATCGTCCATGCGTGCGATGTGGCTTACCGAATCCTTCCAGCAGCGCGCCGATACCCAAAAACTGACTCGCGACGACTGGCAGGAGTTCGGCAAGCTGACCGAACCCGTTGGTTTATTGATGCAGCAGGATCCGGTCAAGGCCTGTGCGCTGATCGACAGCATTGCCAAGAAATACGGCTTCACGCGCTGAGTTACCGGACGAAAGCTTATTCATTCGCGTAGTCCACTGCGCCAACATCGCCACGCAATGTCCCCTTTGCGACCGAATCCCGTAATTCAAGACACGACTACCAATCATGTCACTCGGGAGATTCGCTCATGTCCACCAAGATTATTTCCACGCTGCAAAAGCTGCTGCCGATCGGCGCGCTGCTAACGTCGTTTTTCTGGCTTGCACCGGCGCACGCTGACCCCCAATGTGTCAGCAACGATGGCGAGCTGCAAACGCAGTTGAGCCTGGCGACGTTTCCAAGCGGCGTGACCAACACGATTCATCTGGTGCAACGGAGTGGTGCGAATTTTTACACCTTGCCGATAACAAACTTGATCTTTCCGCAGCCGATCGTTCTTGAAGGTGGATATACCGCGGGTTGCGTCAGCCGCACGGTCAATGCGGCGAATACCGTGGTCGACATGGGCGGGCACGGTTTCTCACTTGAGCAGGACACCGCAAACCCCACTGCACTTATCAAGCTTGAGGGTTTCACCTTGCGCAACGGTGCGGCGCTGACGCTGACAAGCGGTCTTTATGGCAGTTTTAGCGACAACGCCGGCGCGGTACGTCTTTCGCACATGCGCATCACCGGTTTCAGTGTACCCAACGTTGGCGATCCACAGTTTTTGGATTATCCCGTGAAGATCATTTCGCATGCGGCCGACGTTTCACTTGATGATGTGCAGTTTGATCATATTAGCCAACCCAGCATAATTATTAATCCATGCGCGGTCTTGATCAGCATGGATGAAGACAGCCAAGCCGCGTTGCACTATGTCACCGCGGATTTGTCAAACTCGAACAAGTTGTGTTTTTCAGTGGACAAATCCTCTGGCAACTATGCGGCACAAATCTACAACAGCATCATCTGGTCATCGGATGGCAGCAGCGTCGGTATCGCAACGCTGGATCCAACAAATTCGAGTAACAGTTTCAATCTGAAACTGGTGAACAGTTTGTATCGAAACAATGTCACGGGTGTTGCCGCTGTGAGTGCAACCAATTCCTTGTTCACCGACCCGCAATGGTCATTGCCAGGTAGCGGTAATTACCATCTCGCCTTCAATTCGCCAGCGGTTAATTCCGGCACATTGCTAGTACCGGGCGGCTCGCCCGCGACCGATATCGAAGGCGTTTCGCGCATTGTGGGCAGCGCGCCGGATCGAGGTGCTTCCGAATCGACCTTTACCGATCTGGCATCCTTCATCGTAACCAATAACAGCGACTGCAGCGCCACCAATTGCCACAGCTTGCGTGATGCGATTACCCAATCCAACTCAAACGGCAACGCCAGCACGATCACCTTCAATATTCCCAATACGGTCGGTAGTCCGTGTCCGCACGTCATCGGTTTGGGCTCCAAGTTGCCGGACATCACTTCGCCGATCACGATCGACGGTTATTCCCAGCCAAGTTCTGCGATGAACAGCGATAACGATGCGTTTTTCGCGACGCTTTGTGTGATCGTCAAACCGGCATCAGGCACATTGAGTTCGGGCTTCAACGTGCCGCTGGCGGCACCATCCGGTGCGTCGCTGACGTTGCGCGGTATCGGCATGGGTGGTTTCGACAACACGGTGGTATTGATGAACGGCAATAATCATCTGATCGCCGGAAATCAGTTCGGCGGCAATGTCGGCAGCGTGGTTTTGCCCGAAGGGAATGGCGTGGAGATTGGCGGCAATGCCAACGGCAACCTGATTATCGGCGGCAGCGACATCGCGGATCGCAATGATTTCGATGGTCAGAATACCGTGGGCCATACCGCGATCAGTATCGAGAGCGGCATCAACTCGACCCCGGACAAATGCCAGATCGTCAACAACATCATCGGCCTCAAGTCGAATGCGGCCACGGTCGGAAAATATACCTTCGGCATCAACCTCGTCGGCAGCGGTTGCAGCGTGGTGGCGAATCGCGTCGGCGGCAATTTCAATGGCATTTTAATCAATGGCGGCAGCAACAATGTCGTGCAGCGCAACCTGATCGGTATTGGTGCAGGTGGCATCGATGTCGAGAACACCAATTCGCTGGTGGTTTCCAGCGGCAACAATAATGCGATCGGCACGCTGGCTAACGGCGGGGTATTCGGCGGTTATCTCGGCAACCAGATTCGCTACGTCGGTGGTAGTGGCACGAGTGGTGTGCATGTTGCCGCTGGCACCGGCAATTTTGTGCGCAGCAACCAGATGCAGCGCACCGGCCTGTTCAGCGGTGATGGCGTGGATATCGATCTTGGTACCGCAGGCCCGACCTTGAACGACAACGGCGATGGTGATAGCGGCGCCAATAATATGCAAAACTTTCCGCTGGTACGCGGGTTGTTATTCAGCACCGCACCCGCAGCCGGAGCAACCAACGTAGCCGCCAGCATCTCGGCGACCTTGAATGGCCAGTCCGGTAACAACATCCGCATTGATGCATATTTCTCCGACAGCTGCACCAGCGCTGGACGCGGCAGCGCGCAGCAGTATCTGGGCACCGTCACCACCGGCATTGGAATTTCCGCTAGTGATGCCAGCTTCACGCTCGGAGTGACCTTGCCGAACATGCAGGCCGGATCAAACGTTAGCCTGACCGCCACCGACGCTGGCGGCAATACCTCCGAAATCGGCACCTGTTTTCCGGTCGATCGTATCTTCAAAGACAGCATGGAAGTGCAGACCGGTAACTGATCTCACGGCGCGGCGGTGACACCCGCCGCGCCATTTTTTTGCACTATCGAGCCGTACGAAAAACTAGGGCATCGCCTGTCCCCTTGGCGATGGAATCGCGTAATGAATGATCAGGCATCCACTGCATCATCAGCGAGAAAATCCCATGTTTTTCCAGCTCCTTTCCAAATCCCGCATGCTGTCATCGATCAGCGCATCGCTATTGCTGCTGAGCATGGTCAGCACGGCGCAGGCCGAAACGGTTTGTGTCGACAACAGCGCCGATCTGCAAGCCGCGCTGCGTAACGGCGAAACGCAAACTGCGCCGTACACGATCAAGCTGGTGCAGGCCGGCGGCATCGACCATCACTATCTTTTACCGGCGTTGCGACTGGCATTTTCGCAGCCCACGCGCATCGAAGGCGGTTACAGCGCAACGTGCGCCAGCCGCGAAATCAATGCCACCAATACCGTGATCGACTTCGGTGGCGCCAATAACGATGTGGTTCTTTCCCAGTCAGGCCCGAATGCCTCTGCATCGATCACGCTGGATGGGCTGACTTTGCAGCATGGCCGGTCTTTATCCATTTCTGCGGGCGACTGGGATCAATTCGGTGGCGCACCGGGAACCCTGCATTTGTCGCATTTGCGCATTACCGATTTTGATCTTGAAGATACTGATGGAGAGGCATCGCAAACTCCGCTGATATTGCAATCGCATCGCGCCGCGATCACGCTGGAAAATGTGCAGATAGATCATCTGCATCAAGCTGATTCATCCGCGACGTGTTTGGTCCGACTCGGTCTGGATGGCGACAGTCGCGCGACCGTGCGGCATGCGTCGGTCGATTTGTCGGATGCAAAAAATCTGTGTCTTGCAGCGGGGCAAACCAGCGGAAATTATCGCGCGGATATTGAAGACAGCATCGTCTGGTCTTCGGATAACAGCGCCGCCGGTATCGCCAGCCTCGATGATTATCACGTCAGCAACCGCTTCGATTTGAATTTGGCGAATTCGATTTATCGCGACAACATCAGCGGTGTCGCCGCACTGCATCTGACCAATTCAAAATCCATTGATCCGTTATGGATGTTGCCGAGCGACGGCAACTATCATTTGCATCCCGATTCGCCCGCGTTGAATGCCGGTACGCGCCATGTCTGGCAAGGTCTGCCCGATACGGATATCGAAGGGAATACGGTAGTGGGTGGCGCGGCCTCGGATCTTGGCGCGAACGAATCGCCGTTCAAAGCTTTGCAGGTTTTCACCGTCAGCAATACGGCGGATAACTTGCCAAACGATCCGACCACGCTGCGTGGTGCGATCACCGCGGCGAACCTGTTGGCAGGACCGTCCACGATCAACTTTAATGTTTCATCGTCGGGCGGCGGTTGCTCAATACCGTTTGCGTTGGATACGGCGTTGCCGGCGATTACCGCACCAATCACGATCGATGGTTCCACACAACCCGGCTCGCTACCCAATACCGATCCCGATGCGTTCAATGCAAAGATATGCGTAAGGATTTTTTCAATACCGCAGAGTTTGCCGACGGGTTTCAAAGTGGCCTCTGGCAGCACGAATGCATCGCTGACCTTGCGTGGGGTTGGCCTGGGCGGTTTCGACCAGCCGGTGACGTTGCAAGGCGGCAAAAATCACCTGATTGCAGGCAACCAGTTCGGTGGTTTTATCGAAGGCCAATTACTGAATCCAGCATCGTTCAATGCGATTACGATTGGCACAGCCGCCACTGGCACGTTTACCGTCGGCGGCGCGGCGACCGCCGATCGCAATGTGATCGTCGGAGCGGTTTCCGGGATCAACATATCCAGCACATTCATCACTACGCCGGCGCAGTGTCAGCTGGTCAACAATCTGATCGGTCTTCACCCGGATGGCGTCACTAAAGTGCTCAATAACTTAATAGCCGCCAATCAATACGGCATCAATCTGGCCGGTGGTGGATGTCTGGTCAAAGGCAATCGTATCGCCAACAACACCATCGATGGCATCTGGATCAACGGCAGCAACAATAACGTGATCCAGAGCAACAAGCTCGGCATTGACGCCGCCGCCAACGATGCGCCGAACGGTTCCGCGATCCGCATCAATGGTTCCAACAATGCCATTGGCACAATGGCCAACGGCGCAATTAGTGGTGTCACATTCGGCAATCTCGTGCGCTACAACAGTGTCGGTGTGCTGATAAATAGCGGCACCGGCAACACTGTGCGCAGCAACCAGATTTTCGCGATTGGCGGTATCACAAACACGGTGGATATCGACCTCGGAGCTTCCGGAGCGACTCCCAACGATCAGGACGATACCGACACCGGCGCCAACCAACTGCAAAATTTCCCGCTGGTAAAGGCGCTGATATTCGCCACTGTGCCGGCACCCGGCGCTACTAATATTCCAGTGACGTTGAGCGGAAAATTGAACAGCCAGGTTGGTTCATTCCGCATCGATGCGTATTTCGCCAACAGCTGCAACAGCGTCAAGCGCGGGCGCGCGCAGGTATTTCTCGATAATACGACGGCAAATATCGTCAGCGGCAATAGTGTCGGTTTCAGCATGGCGCTGGTGCTGCCAAACGTGGCAGCGAAGGCGGCGGTGAGTCTGGTGGCGACCGATGCGAGTGGCAATACGTCGGAGATCGGCACGTGTTTTCCGGTCGACCGGATTTTCCAGGATAGCGTGGAAGGCGATTGAATTCGTCGATTGAAATCTGCACGAAAGACAGGTAATTGCGACATCTGACTGCCAGCGCATTACCCTGCGACAACATACGTTTCCATTCCATGGCGCGGCGCATTTTGTAGACGTGTCGCACCAACAAAATCACAGCACAAGGCGAAACACATGTTCCCTCTCAAATTGACCGTGGCGCTCTGCGTCGCCGGACTTTCATCACTCTGCGCCGCATCAACTCCCGCTACGGAAACCCCCGCACAAGCGCTCAGTCGCGTGCTCGATGCGAACCGCACTGCGCTGACGGTGTCCGATCAGGGATTGTCCGGGCCGGCTGCGGCGAAGCTGGTCGATGCCGGGCGTCGCGCCGAATTTATTCTAGTCGGCGAGGACCACGGTTTTGTCGAAGTGCCGCAGTTTGTCGTTGCGCTACAACACTCGCTTGGTGCTGATGCGCCATCCAACCTCGTGCTCGAAATCGGTCCGCTTGCGGCCGCGCGACTGGCCGAGGCCGCGCGCAACAATCAACTCGATGCGCTATCGCATCAGTATCCGGCGGAACTGCCTTTTTTCGATTGGAGCGGCGATGGCGCGATGGCGGCGGCGTGGCAACAGAAGGAAAAACGCACGGTGTTGTGGGGCATCGACCAAGAATTTATTCTTTCCTCGCGCCTGCATTTCGAGCGGCTTGAAAAACTTAATCCGCGCGAACCCGCGCATGCCGTGGTCGTCGAATTTCTCCAGCGCGCGCAAGCTGCGGAAAAGAAAATGGTGACCGAGCACGATCCGAGTGCAGCACTTTTGCCGCAACTGATGGATGCGGATTTCAAGCGTCTGCGTGACGCGATCAAACCCGCCGCCAACAGCGAATCGGCGAATATTCTCGATGAACTCGCGCAGAGTGCGGAAATTTATCGCGGCCAGGAAACCGATGGGTACGGCTCGAATCATCAGCGCTCGCTGCTCATGAAACGGAATTTCATGGCGTATTACAACGATGCGCAGAAACAGAATCGCGTCGCGCCGCGCGCCATGTTTCGACTCGGTGCGTTTCATGCGGGGCGCGGACTCAACGTGATCGGGCAGCTCGATATCGGCAACATGGCCTCGGAAATCGCGGCGAGTCACGGCAAGGAATCGCTGCATATTCTGGTGATCGCGGCGGGTGGTAGCGTCAACAAATGGCTACCGTTCATTCCCGACACGAGCCTGCGTGCGGCGCCGTACAACGCCCGCGAAGAACTCGCGCAGCTTCAGGCCACCAGCTTTATCGATCATGCGTTGAGCGATACATGGACTGTGTTCGATCTGAGCGCGTTTCGCCGCTCACATGCTGCGCGCGAAGGCGGTGGCGCGCTGTTCGAACGGCTCGTATATGGCTATGACTATGTCATCGTCATTCCGCAGGCGCACGCAGCGCTTGATTATCCGGCGACCAACACCTGCGGCACGCCGGGCGCACCCGTGTGCCGCATCCATTGAACGGATTTGCTGATCAGCTCGGCAACACGGGCGCGTGATACGTCAGTGTCTGCCCGAGCGCCCATAGCAGGAACAGCACCAGTGGCAAATGGATGGCTAATTGCAGGAAAGTAAAACCGACGATATCGCGCGCCTTCAGCCCGAGCACGCCAAGCAGTGGCAGCATCCAGAACGGATTGATCAGATTCGGCAAGGCCTCGGCGGCGTTGTAAATTTGCACCGACCAGCCGAGATGGTATTGCAGGTCGTTCGCGGCCTGCATCACGTACGGCGCTTCGATCACCCACTTGCCGCCGCCAGACGGCACAAAAAATCCGAGCAGCGCCGAGTACGCGCCGATCACCCACGCGAACGTATCGTGCGAGGCGAGTTGCACGAACAGCGCGGACAGGTGATGCGTCAGCGTTTGGCCATCCAAACCTTTTGCGGTGGTGAGGATCGCCGCGACGCCACCGTAAAGCGGAAACTGGATCAGCACGCCGGTCGTGCTCGGCACCGCACGCGCCACCGCATCAAGGAAATGCCGTGGGCGCCAATGCAGCAACAGGCCGATCATGAGGAATAAAAAGTTGTAGGTATTGAGGCTCGAAATCGCGACGATCGCACTCTTGCTGGCAAACTCCTGCCATATCCAGCCGAGCGCGAGTGCGACCAGCAGGATGCTAAGCAGCGGACTATATTCGAGCCATTCACCCGGACGACCGGCGCGCTCTCGTGGTTGTTCGACCGTGCTGACATCGATGCCGAGATCGGCGGCACGCAACGCGCGTTCGCCGCGCGGCGCGGAGAAATACGCGATCAGCATCGATACAATAATCAGCACCAGCGTCAGTACCAGCGACTGCCACAGGAACAAGGTTTCGGCGAATGGAATCACGCCCGTGATCTTGAGCAGGCTGGCCGGAATGCTGGCCGGATTGGCCTGCAATTGCGCCGCCGATGAACTCAAACCCATCGCCCAGACTGCGCCGAGGCCGAGGTACGCGGCCGCAGCGGCCGCGCGATAATCCATGTCAAGATCTTTGCGTCGCGCCAGTGCGCGTACCAGCAAGCCGCCGAAAATCAGGCTGAAACCCCAGTTCAACAACGCCGCGAGCATGCTGAACAGCGCGACCTGACAGATCGCGCCACGTCCGGTTTTCGGACGTCTGGCCATCCATTCGATCAGCCGCGCAGCCGGTGGCGATGAAGCGACGACATAACCGCCGATGACAACAAACGTCATCTGCATCGTGAACGGGATCAGGCTCCAGAATCCTTCGCCGAATGCACTCGCCGTGGCCGCGGGTGTAGCGCCGCCGAGCATCGCTGCGATAGCGACGATGACCACGCCGATCGCGGCAAAAATAAAGGCATCGGGAAACCAACGTTCGGCCCAGATCGCGGTGCGCAGCGCGGCGCGTTCGAGCAGGCCTTGCTTGTCGGTACTCATGCGCGTGTTCCCATGTCGACTCGTCGGCACGAATGATGGGCCGGCACGACCACTAACGGCAAGACTACATTCGTCGATCCGTCGGTATGATCAAGCCTTGCTCTTGGTCAGTGTGATCACCGCGACACCGGTGAGGATGACCAACATGCCGACGATATCCAGCGCATGCACATGCTCGCCAGCCACCAGCATGCCGAACAGCACGGCGATCGGCGGATTGATGTATGCGTAACTTGTGGCCAGCGTCGGGCGAACTTTATGCAACAGATAAACATAGGCGCTGAAACCGAGGATGGATCCGGCGACGATCAGATAACCGATCGCCAGCGTGGCGCTCAAGGTCGGGTGCGCGGGATAGTGCTCGCCGCCCAGCAGGCCGAGCACGGTGAGTACGACCGCACCGCACAACATCTGTGCGGCGGTGCTGATCATCGGATGTGGCATGTCCTGGTGTTTGCTCCAGACCGAGCCAAATGCCCAGCACATCGCCGCGCTGAGCAAGGCCAGCACACCGAGTGGTGCGCCACGTAATTCACCGCCGAAACTCAGCAAGATCACGCCGGCGAAGCCGACCAGCAGGCCGATCCATTCGGCGCGGCGTGGCCACGATCCGTACAGTCCAGCAAATATCGCGGCGAACAACGGCATGCTCGCAACCATCACCGCGGCCAATCCGGATGAAACACTTTCTTCGGCGAAACATACCAGGCCGTTGCCGCCGGCCAGCAGCAACGTGCCGACGAAAGCACAGTTGCGCCATTGTCGCAGCGTGGGTGCGGCGAGACCGCGCCAGCGCAGGAATCCATACATCAACGTACCCGCGAATGCGAAACGAATTCCAGCCATGAGAAACGGCGGATAACTTTCGAGCGCGTAGCGGATCGCGAGATAGGTCGAGCCCCACAGCACGTACACCGCCAGTAGCGCGAGCGGCACCATCCAGGATTTGCGCGCAGGTGCGGGCGCGGCGGCCGGATCGACGGAAGCGTGTGTATCCGATACGCGGGCGGTTGCTGCGCCGGACGTAACAATCACGGCAGGCGGGGTGTTATCCATGACGAATGATTTGCAGGAAGGATTTGCAGGAGGTGCATGCTAACGGCAGACGCGCACGTGCAACAGCGCCACTCGTCATGCAACCGGCGGAGCCAGTTCGCTGCTATCAATCGGCGTTGCCATCGCGTTTCGGCAGCACCACGTATTCGCCTTCGATGACGCCGGGAGTAGCTGCGGACGACGGTGCCGCACCGACCGATGCACGCGCACCGGATGATCCGTGCGTGAACTGGCGTATCAGCCACGCTAGCGCGCCAAGACCCATCAGCACAGCGCCGATCACGAGGCCGAACATCAGCACGAAAAACATCAACGCGATCCCGAGCGCCGCCAATGCAAGACGCAATAGCGGATGGCGAGGTACGGCAAACGGACGAAAATACAACATGCGAATCACACCCGACGTGGCACAATCTTGCAAGGTGGCAAACATCGAGACACGCAGTTCGCGCGTACTTGAACGTTGCCGGTGAATTCATAGTGGTGTCACTCAGGGATGCGCACAAGTGCCAGAGGTTGCAAGCCGTGAAACACGTTGATCCGCTGTGTCGCAGCGATGATATTCCCGATGGCGGCGCCATCGCGGTTGAAAACGTGCTGGAGATGGGCGGTTCGGTATTGCTGATGCGTGAGGGTGAACGTGTTTTTGCGTACCAGAACATTTGTCCGCATGCCGGAAAACGGCTGGACTGGTCGCCCGGGAAATTCCTGTTCGACAACGGTTTACTGGTCTGCACCGCGCATGGCGCGTGTTTCAAAGTCGCCGATGGTTTGTGTGTCTCGGGGCCATGTCGTGGTGAATCACTGAGCGCGGTGGCGATTGAAATCGATGGCGGCGAAGTGCGACTGCAACAGACGTAGTACGCTGTCGCATTCGGGCGCATTACACGTCGATTGTCAGCGTGAGAAAACGGGCTTATTGTGAGGGCTGGAAATCTTCACCCGGGGAATTCGCCATGCAAAAGCCGTTCAAGCGTAGCTGGACCTCCGCCAATAGCATGCTCGCAGAAATCAGTCTGACGCCATTTATCGGTGTGCTGCAGGCGGTATTGGTGATTTGCATGTTTGCGCTGCCCGTTTCTACGCATCGTGTCGAGATGGCGTATATGGGGGGAGAACCCGTTTTCAACGAGAACCTTCATCCTCAGAGCCTGTTCAAAGTCTCAATCTATGAGACCGGCGTGCTGATACTGGCGGAATGAGATCAACCTATCCGAGTGACATCAGTCGCGCCCAGTTTGAGCAAATTCATCCTTTGCTGGAAAGCGCACGCAAGAAGACCAGCCCGCGTCGGGTGGATCTGTACGAGGTATTTTGCGCGGTCCGCTACCTCCTCAAAAGCGGCTGCCAGTGGCGCATGCTGCCCACGGAGTTTCCGAAATGGCGAACGGTGCATTCGTACTTTTCGATCTGGAGCGAGCCTGACGAGAACGGCATCAGCCTGCTGGAGCGGGCGTTAAAAAAATCAGGTGGGCGCGGTGCGTATCAAGCAGGGGCGCAACGCCATGACGAGCTTCTTGATCGTTGATGCACAAAGCGTAAAGAACACCGACACGGCGACGCATAAGGGCTACGATGCCGGCAAGAAGGTCTCGGGGATCAAGCGGCATATTGCCGTGGATACGCAGGGACTGCCTCACGCTATTGCGGTGACTACAGCGGAAGTCACCGATCGCAAGGGCGCCTTGCAGGCGATGGATCGATGTCAGGCAAACCTACATCGGGTACAAAGTGTCCTAGCGGATGGCGGCTACGTCGGCCAGCCCTTTGCCGAAGCGGTCCAAGGCGCCATCGGTGCCACCGTGCAGATCGCCCAACGCAATGAATTGCATACCTTCGCCGTTATCCCGAAGCGGTGGGTGGTCGAGCGCTCCTTCGCCTGGTTGGAGAAATGCCGACGACTCTGGAAGAACTGCGAGCGCAAGCTCAATACCAGCCTCCAGTTCATTCACCTTGCCTTCCTCACGCTACTGCTCAAAAGACTTTGAACAGGTTCTAAGACAGTTCACCTTGCAGTTAAACAAACAGGCGAAATCTACTGGAATGGCATTGCAGTCAATCGCGCCGAGCTGAAGTCGAATTTTATGGTCGCCGCAGCGTTGGCCGATCGACCCAACGTCGAAGTCAACGCGGAGCGTCAGACGAGTTTCGACGATTTCGTCAGCGTATTCGCCGCTGCAAAAAGTGCCGGCCTTGAGGTTTCTGCGGCGGGTATTGAATAGACGTCAGGGGCAGAGGTTGTGAATAGGTCTTTGGACGAGTCAGTCACCAACGTCGACAATATCGCTGGTTTAATCTTGCGCCCGAAGCTTCCTGCGTGGTGGGGCAATTCGGCGTCATGGACCGCAGCGATGCGTCACTGTATCTTCATGCGCATCGTGGCAGCGCAAACATCAGGCATTTCAGGAGATCACCATGCTGTGTAATTTTCGAGCACGGGCGTTAACGTTGGTTGTGGCCGTGCTACTGGCCGGTTGTGCTGGTTCGACTCAGCCACAAAGAGTGGGGTCGAATCAGGAGCGGGCGGCAAAATCCATTGGCAACGAGTCGAAAGCCGAAATCGAGTTCGTCAACAAAAGTGGGCAAGTAGTCAAAATTTATTGGCTCGATTTTGATGGTCATCGCAATCTCTACAAGACCCTGAAAGTCGGCGAATCGTATAACCAGCAGACTTACTTGATGCATCCCTGGTTGGTGACGGATGCCAACGACAAGGCCTGGGACATATTCTTTGCGGATGCGCAGCCAAGGACGGTGAACATCGTGGTGCCTGCCAGCAAACAGTCTTGAGCAGCGCAGCGCCCGACTATTTGCTGCAACGGACTGCTACGAGTTGCGGGCAATAGACTCCAACTGTTCGCGCCAACTTTGGCTTAGCTCAAGCGGTATCGCTTGCGGTGGCAAGCCACAACACATAACGCTGAATCAGCGTGTTCCAAAAACCAGATTCACGCTGATTAGCAAAACCACCAGCATCAGCAAGGTTAGTGGAATGCCGACGCGGATAAGGTCGCGCGCGCGATAACCGCCGGGGCCGGCGATGATCGTCAGCACTGGATTGGCGCTGCCGATGATGAATGAGTTCGAGGTCGAGATTGCCACGATCAGCGCGTACACTGACGGGTTGCCATTCGACGCGAGCGCGATGTTGATCGCCATCGGCACCATCATCACTGTGGCGCCGACATTCGACACTACCTGCGAGAAAAACAGCGCGAGCAGCGCAACACACGCCTGCAACGCCCACTGCGGCCAGTCGCCGCAATACACGAGAATTTCCTGCGCCATCCACGCCGCCGCGCCGGTCGAATCCATCGCCCAGCCGAGCGGGATCAGGCAGGCGAGGGTGAAGATGGTTTTCCAATTGATCGAGGCGTAGGCCTCTTCCATGTTGAGCACGCCGGATAGCAACATGCCGACCGCGCCAACCAGCATTGCGATCGACAGCTTCAGGTCGGTGAATAATCCCAAGCCCATTGCGAGCGCAAAAAACAGCAGCGCGTAGCGGATTTTGCCGGGGCGCTGCTCGGCTTTTGGATAGTCGGTGACGACGACGATATCGTGATCTTCCGCGGCCTGTGCGAGGTCGCGCCACAGGCTGTGCAGTACCAGCGTATCGCCCGGCATCAAGGTGAGTTTGCGCACGTCTTCGCGAAACACTTCTTCGCCGCGATATACCGCGAGCACCGAGACGCCATAGCGTTTGCGCATGCGCAAATCGCCGACGACTTTTTTGACGAAGCGTGAATTCGGCGGCACTACCGCTTCGGAAATGCCGGCGCGCGTGGGATTGAACATGTCGCCGAAATGCGCGAGCCGCGTGCGCACGGTGAGCAGATTGTTGGCCGCGAAATCGTTGACGGCATCACGCTTGCCGAGTACGCCGAGCACGGTGCCGACCCAGATCATGAGGTCAGCCGGCGGCGCAAGGCGCGATTCGTTACCGTTCTTGATCGCGAGGATCAGCGGCGCGTTGCGCAACGCCTCGGCCTCGGCCACGCTCATGCCGACCAGTGGACTTTCCGCGGTGACGGTGACTTCGACCACATCGCCGTCGATACCGTAGACCTCGGAAAAATAGGTTTCAGTGCGGCTGGCGGTGGCGTCCTGGCCTTCGTCTTCGACCGGCAACAGGCGGCGCGTGAACAACGCGAAAAACAACAGGCCGGCGATCAATAACGGAATGCCGATCGGTGTGATCGCAAAGAGCTTGAACGTCTCGATGGTTTGCGCGCCGGGCGGCAGGTTGCGGTTGGCGCTGAGGATCAGATCGTTGAGCAGGATCAACGGCGAGTTGGAGATCATCGTCGTGTTTGTGCCTGCGAGAATGCAGCACGCCATCGGCAGCAACAGGCGTTTCAGCGGCACGCCGGTGCGCGCCGAAACACGCCCGACCACCGGCACGAACAGCGCCGCGAGCGCCTGGCTTTGCAGGATCGAAGACAAGCCACCGGCGACCGCGTTGATGAGGAATCGCAAACGCGCTTCAGCGCCGCCCGCCAGCCGCAGAATGAACGACGCGGTCTTGTTGAGCACGCCGGTGCGATCCAGCCCCGCGCCCATGATCATTACTGCGATCAGCGAGATCACCGCGTTGCCGGCGAAACCTTCGAACAACTGCTCAACCGGTACCAACCGCGTGATGCCGATCACGACAATCACCAGCAGCGCGATCAGGTCGGCGCGAATCCATTCGAGCACGAGCATGAACACGGTGAAGCAGACCAGGCCGAGCACCAGCAGCATTTCAAAGCTGAGGGTGAGGCTGCCGTTCATGCGCGCTGCGAGCGTGTCGTGATGAACACGCGCGCGCCGAAGTTCACGCAGGAAAAAATGCGTGGCGACTCAGCGGCGTTCATACAATAAATCCCAGACGCCATGACCGAGGCGCAAGCCGCGTTTTTGAAAATGTGTGGTGATGCGCCATGCCGGTTGTTCGGCGTAGTTGCCCGCGCCGCCTTGATTGCGCCAGTCGGGTGCGGCTTCGAGCACGGCGAGCATATGCTCGGCATATTCCGCCCAGTCGGTCGCGAGATGCAACAGACCTCCCGCTGCAACATGCGTCGCGAGCATCGCGACGAATTCCGGCTGGATCAGACGACGCTTGTTGTGGCGTTTCTTGTGCCACGGATCGGGGAAATAAATTCGCACTTGCGCGAGCGATGCAGGCGCGATTTCACCGTTGAGAATTTCAACCGCATCGGCATGATAAAGCCGCGCATTGTCGGCATTCGCTTCCGCCAATGCGTTGAGCAATCGACCGACACCGGGGCGATGTACTTCGATGCCGATGAAATCTTTTTCGGGTTCGTTCTGTGCCGCGGCGAGCAAGGCTTCACCGTTGCCGAAGCCGATTTCGAGTACGCGCGGCGCGGTGCGTCCGAACACCGCATCGTAGTCCCGCAGCGTGTCTTGCGGCTCAAGCCCGTACCGTGCCCAATGCGCATCGAACGCGCGCATCTGCGCGGGCGTGATACGGCCCTGACGCAATACAAAACTGCGGATGCGGTGCGCGCTTTCGGGCGAATCAGGAGTGGTATCTGACATCCGTTTATCGCCTCAGAAAAACGTGCCGTCGAGCGGGCTGGAGGCGGAAGCAAAACGTTTGCGCGGGATGCGTCCGGCGAGAAATGCCTCGCGACCGGCTTCGATCGCCTTGCGCATCGCGCTGGCCATCAGCACCGGATTTTTCGCGCCGGCAATCGCGGTGTTCATGAGCACGCCAGCGCAACCGAGTTCCATCGCAATCGCCGCATCCGACGCGGTGCCGACGCCGGCATCGACCAGGATTGGCACCTTCGCGTTTTCGACGATCGTGAGAATATTGTACGGATTGCGTATGCCCAGGCCCGAGCCGATCGGCGCCGCCAGCGGCATCACCGCGACGCAGCCCATTTCCTCGAAACGCTTGGCCAGAATCGGATCGTCGTTGGTGTAGACCATCACGTGAAAACCTTCGCGCACGAGGATTTCGGTGGCCTTGATCGTTTCCACGACATCCGGAAAAAGCGTTTTGGTATCGGCCAGTACTTCGAGCTTGACCAGGGTTTGGCCGTCCAGCAATTCACGCGCGAGACGACACGTGCGCACCGCGTCGTCGGCGTTAAAACAACCGGCGGTGTTCGGCAGAATCGTGTAACGCGACAGCGGCAAGACATCGAGCAGATTCGGCTGGCTCGCATCCTGACCAATGTTGCTGCGACGGATCGCGACGGTGACTATTTCGGTGCCGCTGGCTTCGGTCGCGAGGCGTGTTTCTTCGAGATCCTTGAACTTGCCGGTGCCGGTGAGCAGGCGCGAACGATAGGTTTTGCCGGCGATGCTGAGCAGATCGGAATGCGGGTTTGTGGTCATCAAAAATCCAGAGATTTAGCAATCAAGCGTCTTCGTGTCTCTCGCCTCAACCGCCACCGATGGCATGCACGATTTCCACACGATCATCGGCCTGCAATAGATGATTGGCATGCTGGCTTTTCGGCAGGATCTCGCGGTTGATTTCGACCGCGACCTTGCGCCCTGCAAAACCGTGCTGAGCCAGCAATTGTTCGACAGTGATATCGGCGAGGCAATCGTATTCGATGCCGTTGAGGACAATTTTCATGCGCGCTAGTTTAACGGCAAGTGCGGCAAAAATGCCGCTTATCGCGCGGCGGTGCGGCGTGATCGCAAAAGAAAGCGCCCGGACATGCCGGGCGCTGTTGGTGTTGCGTGCGGATCAGTGATCCCTGTCTTTGTCCTTTTCTTTCTGCTCGCTACGTCGTGCCGGCGGTTCACCGCGCCCGGCGGGCGGTGCCTTGTTGCCTTGATCCGGCGGCGGTGCATTGCGTTGCTGGACTGGCGGCGCAGCGCGCAATTGCTGCTGTTGCTGCTGCATTTGTTGTTGATGTTGCTGTTGCTGCTGTTGCTGCTGTTGTTGTTGCTGTTGCATTTGTTGTTGCTGCACGGACTGGTTGCGTATCACGTTTTGTGTATTCACTGCGTTCTGGTTGTTGTTCACCGGCGCGTGTGTGGTTGGCTGAATGCGCGGCGCAACCGCAGTGTTCTGCACCGGTTCGTTGTTGCGCGTGTTAGCGCTGCGATCACGTGCCGCATGTTCATCGGTGTTGTTGCCGTGCGGACGACTGACCTTGTCCGCATTGTCGCTATTGTTCTGCACCGCATTCGCACGACCGTTGATCGTGTTTTGGGTATTGATCGCATTGCCTCCAGTCTGTGTGTGACCTTGAGCGTTAGCCGCGGAATGGTTTACGTCATCACGAGGCACGTTGGAGGTGCGTGCGTTCGGCGGGCGATCTTGCGGTTTGATTGCCGTTGAATTGTTCTGCTGATTCTGCACGGCGTTCTGCGCATGGCTCATATCGGTGCTGTTGTTGCTGCGATTGATGCCAGGCGTGCGTGCGTTAGGCGGGCGATCCGACAGCGTGGGTTGCGTTTTGTTCTGCGTATTGCCCTGCACGGCGTTCGCATTCAGCGGCGGACGATTGTTCAACGCCGGATTGACGTTATTGCGGATCGGCGCATTCGCATTCTGCGGCACGTTATTGCCGGTATTGCCTAAACGCGTCGGCGGCTGATTGTTTTGCATGACCGGGCCTTTCGGAGCTCCGGGTTGGCCATTGCCAGGCTGACCATTCACGGTCGCATTCGATGGAGTCTGACGTCCAATCGGCGTGGCCTTGGCGTTGATCGACGCTTGCGGCACAACGCGAACATTCGAATGCATCGCCATCGCAGCACCGGCACCGGCTACTCCGGCTCCAGCTATCGCAGCGGCGGGCAGATAGCGAGGTGCGACGGCGGTCTTGCCGGCATTTTCCTGCAAGGTGGATTGACGTTGCGAGAACGGCACGATCGCGCTCGGCGGTGCATTACGCGCAATCACCTGGCGATCAAACATCTGCGTCGGTGGCGCATTCTTGGCAGCACCGCCTGCAACCAAGCTGGCGCGATTCGGCGCAATGCCCGCGATCGATGCGACCTGTCCGCGTTCGAGGTTGACGCGATCCATGCGGATGTTCGCCGCCGCCACCGGCTTGGCGCCGGTGAACACATTGCCCGGCACCGCCGTTACCGCATTCGGCACGTTGTGATAGGCGTAATTGTTCTGGTTGACGTTGACGTTGCCGTTGGAATAATTGTTGTAGATGTTGGTGATATTGACGTTGTGATTGATCGTGGTATTGCGCACGTTGACGTCGTTGAAATAACCGCGGCTGACGTGATAACCCGGCACGAACACTTCACGCGGTCCGAGCGGGAACCAACCTACCGGTTGACCGCCACCAATGCCCACGCTCCAGCCATGTCCGCCGACGAAAGCAACCAATGCCGGCGCATAAATCGGACGCACATTCACCGGGCCAGGAATCCAGCCCCAGCGATTGCTTACGTATGACCAGCGGCCATAATGGAACGGTGCAAAACCCCACGATGCGGCATCGACCCAGGTCCAGCCCCACGGATCGACCCAAGCCCAGTGACCGTTGCGATACGGCGCCCAGTCGGCGGCGACGTGGCTCGGATACCAGACGTGGCCGTATTCCGGCGAAGCCTGCCAATCACCATTGTCATCAAGGTCGGATGCGCCGATCACTTCCTCGGAAACAAACTCATGCGACACGGAGTGTTCCTGGCGATTGTCGCGATCGGAACAGAAGCGATCGAACGCATTCGGCGGCGGCAAGTCGCTGGTCTGATAGTCGCGCAACTGGTTGTCATTGAAACGAACTGATTGATGGTCGCCGACACTGTAGCGACTACCTTGCTCGCCATAGACATCGCCCGCACCATCGAACACGGTTACCGTGGTGACGTTGCCGTTCGGGTCGACGTCGAAGCGATATTCGCCGACTCGCGAAACCACGAACGCGAGAGTGGGGGTATCGACTTCATAAACCTGATCGCCGTAAATTCGGCTGACGCGAAGATTCAGCGTGCCTTGGGTGAGCTGCACTTGCGCCGTGCGATCATCCAGATTGAGGAAGTTGAAACCGGAGCTTTCATCAAGACGGATCACCGCCGCGCCGACTTGCAGCTCGGTGCGCGAGTTGGTGTCCGCCCACAAACGATCGCCGGTAATCAGCGGCCGATTCAGGCTTGCATCGGCCCATTCGTTTTCGCCGGCCGGCGCGAAACTCACGTTACCCAAGAGATAACTCAAACGTGCCACACGCGACGGCGGATCAACATCCGCAAACGCCGTGCCGGTGACCCCCAGTGCGCTGGCTCCGAGCAAGACGCTCGCAGCAAAAGCGAGGAAACGAGACTGCAACAACATAAAGACTCCTTGCGGCGCACCGCGCCTGTTGACTACGCTACCGACGTGCTGACTTGTGTGTAACGCTATAACGAACGACCCGACATTCGGCCGACAGTTTACGCTGCTATGAGACGCCCCAGCGCCTGAACAATAACCTTCCACACTTGACAGCTGTCGCAATTGTTGGCGAGCGTTCATTCTCGCGTTGCCTGCCATCGCCGCGCAACGCATAATCGCAACGGTGAAGACGGCGCGCGTGGCGTGGATTTCGTTCATCGCGGGTGTAGCTCAATGGTAGAGCTGTAGCTTCCCAAGCTACTGACGAGGGTTCGATTCCCTTCACCCGCTCCAATGCTGCAGCCCACTTATTTTTTTCGTACATTCCCACCAGATCTCCGGAGACTCGAACGATGGAGACGCCCGCCGCTGCGCTTGAAGTGATTGGCTGGCGCGAGTGGCTGGCGTTGCCTGCGCTCGGCATCGCGGCGATCAAGGCCAAGGTCGATACCGGTGCGCGTAGTTCGTCGTTGCATGTGAATGGGCTCGAAGAATTTCTGCGTGACGGCCAAACCTGGTTGCGCTTTTCGATTGCCAGCGGACGCAAATCGCAGCGTATCGAAACCGCGTGCGAAGCGCTTGCGCTGGATCGCCGTGCGGTCACGGATTCGAGCGGCCATATCGCCGAGCGCTGGTTCATCCGCACCGATCTCGTGCTGGCGGGACAACGCTGGTCGACTGAAATCAATTTGACCGACAGGCGGACTATGCTTTTTCCGATGCTGCTGGGACGCAGCGCGATCCAAGCACGTTTCTGTGTCGACCCGGCGCGTTCGTATGTCTGCGGCCGGTTACGCAAACCACTCACTCCATGAATTTCCGACCATGAAAATCGCCATTCTTTCGCGCAATTCGAAACTGTATTCCACCCGGCGCTTGGTCGAAGCTGCGCGCGCTCGCGGCCATAGCGTGCGTGTGCTCGATCCGCTGCGCTGTTACATGCGCATCGCGCCTGGCGCGTTCGAGATTCACTACAAGGGCAAGGAACTGAGCGGTTTCGATGCGGTAATTCCACGCATCGGTCTGTCGGTCACGTTCTATGGCACGGCGGTGTTGCGCCAGTTCGAAATGATGGGTGTATACACGCCGAATTCGTCGGATGCGGTGCTGCGTGCGCGCGACAAATTGCGTTGCATGCAGATGCTCGCGCGCGAAAACGTCGGCCTGCCGACCACGGTGTTCGGCGACAATCCCGACGACACCGCCGATCTGCTCGACATGCTTGGCGACCCGCCGCATGTAATCAAGCTCAACGAAGGTGCGCAAGGCGCTGGGGTTTTACTCGCGGAAAAACGCTCGGCATCACAAAGCGTGATCGAGGCGTTTCGCGGTCTGTACGCCAACTTTCTGGTGCAGGAATTTATTCGCGAAGCAAAAGGTGCCGACGTGCGTTGTTTCGTAATCGGCGGCAAGGTGGTCGCGGCGATGTGCCGGCAGGCGCGTGATGGCGAATTCCGTTCCAATCTGCACCGCGGCGGTAGTGCCACGCCGGTGGAACTCAGCAAGGACGAAATCGCGATCGCCCTGCAGGCGGCGCGCAGCATGGGATTGAATGTCGCCGGCGTGGATTTGCTGCGCTCCAAGCGTGGCGCGCTCGTGCTGGAAGTGAATTCTTCTCCGGGGCTGGAAGGTATCGAGGGTGTGACCGGCGTTGATGTGTCGACGGCCATCATCAAGCATCTCGAACGCAGTGTTGCGCGCAACGGCAAGCGACGCAAAAACTTATAGGGCACGTTGAAGTGGATGCGACTGGCCAGGTGCGCGCATGCCAACGAAGCCTATATACGAAAGTCATCGTTGACAAATTCTGTACACACGACATACGATCATCATCGTAGTAAGGTCGGGTCGAGCCCTTCAGATATTGCACGGTATGCATACGATGCGTTCGGCGTGCGAAAATCGACGTTGACAAACATAAATTCTGCGAATTACGATGGCAGTCGTAGTTTGTCGAAAAATTCCCCATCGGTTACATAACTTAACGTAGGTGCAAACATGATTTTGAAGTGGATGGTTGGTGTCCTGGTAGTGTCGATTTCATTTGCAGCCTTCGGCAAGGACGATGCGAGCAAAGCTCCTGCAGTAAAAGCAACGACGGATCCCGTCGAGTTCAAGGCTCAGTCGGAAACGTTGCAAAAACAGATGGAAGCCGGTGGCCGCTACGAGTTTGTCAAACCCGATGAGCACGAACGTATCAATGCGGATCTGCAGAAGATTCAGGGATTGCTCGAGCGCCAAGCGGCGGGAAGCACTTTGTCGCGCGAAGATATCGCGGCGCAGCTGACCGCACAGAACGAGATCAACGCGATATTCGCCAAACGCGACGGCGACCGTCTGGTCTGCGAACGTACGACGCCGATCGGTTCGCATTTACCGCAGACAACCTGCGTTACGTTTTCGGAAAAACAGCATCAGAATCAGTTGAGTTCGGATTTCATGCGTGATCAACAGAAACGCAGTCCGCCCCCCAAGGTTCATTGAGAACTTGTTGCAACCGCTGCAGTGAACGTTTTGTAGGCAACGCGCAGCACGTGTAGTGAGCGTTCGCACCGGTTGGTGCGGTCGTAGGCTTTCCAGCAATTCCACAGGAGTACCCGGTATGAAAATCAGACAGGCAATCGTGCTGATGGCGGTCCTTGTTTCTTTTGCTGCATTTGGCAGCGATGAAGCCAGCAACGAGCCGGCCGTCAAAAAAATTACAGATCCTGCAGAGTTCAAGGTTCTGACTCTGGATCTGCAGAAGCAGATGGATCAGGGCGGACGTTACGAATTCGTCAAGCCAGAAGAGCGTAAACGCGTCAATTCCGATTTCGAAAAAATCCAGTCGTTGCTGGAAAAACAAGCGAGCGGCTCGAAGTTGAATCAGAACGAGATCGCAGATCAGTACACAGCGCAAAACGAAGCGAATGCGATCTTTCATAAACGTGATGGTGAAAGGGTGATCTGCGAGCGCAGAAAACCTATTGGCTCGAATGTACCGATTACTATTTGCAACACATATGCCGAGTTGCAGCACATTCACGACAGCTCCCAGAATTATATGCGTGAGGAGCAAAAAAGAAGTCCAAGCTTACATGCCGGCAGTTAGAGCTCTCAATTTTCTGGCGGATTAATTTGCGTTAGCCAAGAGGTCTGGCGGGCTTTTTCGCACGCTTCCATGGTGATGTTGGTGTGGCAAATAAAACTTGTTCGCGGAATGCAATGCGGCAAGTTTTCTGGCGATGAACATGGGGAGCGTGTCTGATCAAGCGCAATGGCTCAGGCGTCCAATGTGGTGCATGATGCCGCCTGATCTTGGAGGATGGCCGTGTCGGTCACCACGCAATGCAACGACTGTTTCTGTTCGGCCGGGGACACAGATCATTTTTTCTGATGGACGCAAGCTGATGACTTCTCATACTACCGAATTGCCCAAGCCCACCGAGGCGGAACTGGATATCATGCATGTGCTCTGGGATCGCGGTCCCAGCACAGTGCGCGAGGTGCACGAAATTCTCTACGGCGATGCGGGAGCCGGTTACACCACGGCGCTGAAGTTGCTGCAAGTGATGTACAGCAAAGGGCTGGTCAAGCGCGATGACTCCGAGCGCGCCCATGTGTATCGTGCAGTGCAAACCATGCAGCGTACCCAAGGGCGTTTTCTCGCCGATATCGTGCAGCGGGTTTTCAAAGGGTCGGCCTCGCAATTGGTGCTGCATGCACTGGGCAATCATCCACATGCAACTTCGGCCGAGCTGAAAGAGATTCGTGCATTGCTGAACCGACTGGATCGGGAGAAGCCGTAATGCAGACGTACGAGGTTTATTGGCTGCAAATCAGCCAGACACTGGGCTGGACGTTTTTGCATTTTCTCTGGCAGGGTTTGTTGATTGCGTTGTTATACGCTGTGTTCCGCAACTTTGTTCAGCGCCCGACCCGGCGTTACGCCTTGGGAATTTCCGCGCTCCTCGTGATGGCGCTGGCACCCACATTGACCGCGCTTCGCACCTGGCAGCAAGTTGCCGCGCAGCCTGAGGCGCTTGCCTTTGGCAGTGGTCTGCCGGCGAGTTCGTCTGCAGAAAATTCGACCACTGCCGCATTGCAAGTTGTCGGTCCCAGCGCTGTGAATAGTGTGCTGCCGTGGCTGGGCGCGATCTGGCTCTGCGGTGTGCTGTTGTTGAGCCTCAATTCGTTGCGACACTGGCGTCGCATGCATTGGTTACTACACCACGATGCTGCTCCAGTGCCGGAATGGCAATACGACTTGCTGCGGCTGTGTGATCGTTTTGCGATCTGGCCGCGCGTGCGTTTGCTGCAATCCCGGCATGTGCTAACTCCCACTCTGATCGGCTGGCTCAAGCCGATTATCCTGTTGCCAGTCAGCGTGCTCGGTGGTTTTACTCCGCAGCAGATCGAAATGATCATCGCGCACGAACTGGGGCATGTACGGCGCTGGGATTATCTGTTGAACCTGTTTCAGGTCGCGCTCGAAACCGTATTGTTTTATCACCCTGCGGTTCACTGGATTTCGCGAGATGTGCGTAATGTGCGCGAAACCTGTTGCGATGATCTTGTTATCGAACTCGGCTGCGGTACACCGCTCGCCTACGCGCACACATTGGCGAATCTCGAAGGATTGCGGGTTGATCTGCCAGCACCTGCGCTAGCTGCCAATGGTGGGATGTTGCTAGCGCGTGTGCGCCGCATCGTGGGCGTCGAGCATGAGGTGTCGGAACCGCTGCCGATGCGCCAGCACGGCTGGTTATTGGTACTGCTGCTGATAGCCGCGGTCGCGATGAGTATGCGTCTGCCGGTACGCGCCAATTCGGATGCCCGCAGCATTTTTGCTGTAATTCAAACTGTGCCGGCTCGGCTCGTGCAGCAGGCATATGGCGTCTTGATACGAGCCCGCAAGGATGCGGTTGTGCAACCGAATGCAGATTTGCTTTCGGCAGCAGCGAGTACCGCGATCCCGTCGGTTGTCCCATCGGCGCCAGTTGCAGTAGCGCATGCCAATCTCCAGCCTGCAGCTTTGTCTACTGAAACATTTGTGCCGGCAAAGATCGAAAAACCGAGTACCGCGCTCGGCATGATCGAGGCAAAAAATGCTCTGCAGGTGAGCAATATTTCCTCTGCGCCCGCACCGTTGCAACTGACCGCGTTATCGCAGAGTAGTGAGGTTGCCAAGAGGCCCACGGCGTTGTATCGCAGCGCGCCGATTTATCCCACTGGTGCTCGCGAAAATGGTGAGCAAGGACGCGTGACCTTGAGTTTCAATATTGCCTCTGACGGCTCAGTACAGAATATCGAGACGGTTTCCAACCGAGGGAATGAACAGTTCGTAGCCTCAGCCGTAGAAGCACTGCGGCAGTGGCGTTTCGATGTCGACAGCGTGTCGCCGACGATCGAGCGTTACACGCAGGACTTTGACTTTGCCTTAGGTAAAGGGGCGAAAAAGGCTGAAGCAGACGATTCAAACTGTAAAGTCAGCACCGGTTCGCATATCTGTCGACCTGATGGGGCGAACAACGCACGCTTGTGGCACGTGGCTTCCGAACGTAACACACAGGACTTCGGTTTTGCCTCGGACAAGCCGGCGAAAAAGACAGAAGCAGACGATTCAAGCTGTGTAGTCAGCACTGGCTCGCATATATGTCGAACCGATGGGTGAGCAACCCACGCGTGTGGCAGGTTGCTTCGCAATAGTTGAAAGCTTCGCAGCGAAGCCCGTATCGCTGCCGCGTGGATTAACGAAAGCATCAATCGCGTTTAACGCTAATTTAATCGCTGCATCCGTAAAGTCGATCCCACTGTAAGTTTGCTCGACACTCCTAAGTCAGGCCAAGTGACTAGCAAGTTATGGTATCGGGGCAGTAGCTTTGGCCCAAGCGAGGTGTGTTCCCCCAATGGCACCTCCTTGGGCCATTTTATTTGTGCAGCGCGCATGCCGCGGAACTCTGGCGACTGCGCGCACTCCATCTCCCATCCCCGCTAGAAGACAGCTACGCAACCCATGCGCATACTCGTCATAGAAGACAATAGCGACATCGCCGCCAATATTGGCGATTACCTCGAAGAGAAAGGCCATGTTGCGGATTTCGCCGGTGATGGCGTGACCGGACTGCATCTCGCCGTGGTACATGAGTTCGATGCGATCGTGCTCGATCTCACCTTGCCTGGCATGGACGGTCTGGAAGTCTGCCGCAAGTTGCGCCAGGACGCGCGCAAACAAACGCCGGTATTGATGCTGACGGCGCGCGACTCGCTTGATCAGAAACTCACCGGTTTCGATAGCGGCGCCGACGATTACATGGTCAAGCCGTTCGAGCTGCAGGAACTCGAAGCGCGCCTCAGTGTATTGTCGCGTCGCGGTAAGGGTGTGAAGAGTCGCATCCTGCAACTGGCCGATCTCACCTACAACCTCGATACGCTGGTCGTGATTCGCGCCGGCAAGCAGATCCAGCTCAATCCGATCGGCCTCAAGTTGTTGCAACACTTGATGGAATCGGCGCCGTCCGTCGTCACACGACAGGATCTCGAAACCCGGGTCTGGGGTGAAGAGTTGCCCGACAGCGACAGCCTGCGTGTGCACATCCATGGCTTGCGCGCGGTGATCGACAAACCTTTCGAAAAATTGCTGATCCAGACTCGCCACGGCATCGGCTATCGCATGGTCGATCCGGATGCAGTACCGGCGTAGGCTTCGCAGCCGTCTCATCATCTCGTTCGCACTGTTTGGCATCGCGCTGACAGTGTTGTTCGCCGTGGCGACGTTGTCGCTGCGCACCAGGGTTGAGGATCAACTGGTCAACGACACGCTGCAGCGAGAAGTTGCACGTTTCCTCGCGTTCAAACGCGACAATCCCGATCCCAATGCGCCGTGGAGTTTTTCCTCCGTGCGCGGCTACATCTACGGCATCAACAAGATCGAGAACGTGCCGTTCGAATGGAAAAGCCTGAGCAACGGCAACTACAACATCACCGATATTGGCGACGACGGCAAACCGCATCGTTTCAAACTCGCGGTCGACAAGGCCGACGATCTTTGGGCTTTCCTGCGTTACGACGCCAGCAAGGAAGAACTCGGCGAACGTCAGCTGATCGTGGGCCTGGTCGGTGTGGTCATTCTGTTTTCGCTGTTCGCGATTCTGCTCGGTGTGTGGTCATCGGCGCGTGTGATGCGTCCAGTCACGGATCTGGCGCGGCGCGTCAAACAATTTGGCAAAACACGTCGCGCCGAACCGCTTGCGCCACATTTTGCGAATGACGAAGTCGGCGAGCTGGCCGCGGCGCTCGACAATTATTCGGACAAACTCACGGCCCTAGTCGAGCGCGATCGCGAATTCAACGCCGACGTCAGCCACGAGCTACGCACGCCGCTCGCCGTGATCGCATCGACCACCGAATTGATGCTCGCGTCGAGCACGCTGACCGACAAATTACGCGATCGCCTCAAACGCATCGAACGTGCGTCAAAGCAGGCGACCGAGCTCACCAACGCCTTGCTGCTGCTGTCACGCAGCGAGCGCTCCGGCCCAACCGATGGCGAGACTACCGACGTCGCAAAAATCGCAGAACAAATCATCGACATGAATCGGCCGAACATCGGCAACAAACCCGTGACGGTGCGATTGGAGCTGGATGAAGTTGTCGAGGTCGATGCGCCGTCGGCGGTGATCGCGGTCGCATTGAACAATCTGATCGGCAACGGCATCAAATATACCCAGGCTGGCGATGTCGTGGTGCGGGTCGGCGCAGGGCGAGTTGTGGTGGAAGATTCTGGCCCCGGCATCGCGATCGAAGACGCGGAAAAATTGTTCGTGCGTGGCGTGCGTGGCGAAGGCGCGGCCGGCAAAGGTGCAGGTTTGGGTCTCGCAATCGTGCGGCGCTTGTGCGAGCTGTATGGCTGGCATGTATCGCTCGCGCCGCGGCCGCAGGGTGGCGCGGCAGCTACGCTGGATTTTCGCCTCAAGCACTAGCAATTCTTGCGCATCCTTCCAACCGCGCTGCGCCGGAAGGATGCGCGAATCGGGCTCAGCCCAGCGCTTCGAGCCAGCCGTGCTTGTCGGCCGTCTTGCCGCTGAACAGACCGAAGAATAAATCCTGCACCTGTCGTGTGACCGGCCCCGGTTTGCCCGGCCCGACCGGCTTGCCATCGACCGAACGAATCGGCGTGATTTCCGCCGCCGTGCCGCACATGAAAAGCTCGTCGGCGAAGTATAAATATTCGCGCGGAATATCGCGCTCGATCACGTTGATACCGGCATCGCGCGCCAGCGTGATGATCGAGTTGCGCGTGATGCCGTGCAGGCACGCGGCGCTGGCCGGGGTGGTGTGCAGGGCGCCTTCAAAAACCAGGAACAGATTTTCACCCGCACCCTCCGAAAGCAGGCCGGTGGAGGCGAGGGCAATGCCTTCGCCGAAACCGAGGCGGCGCGCTTCGCGTGCAATCAGCTGGCCCGACAAATAATTGCCGCCGGCTTTTGCGCCGGCCGGAATCGTGTTCGGTGCAAACCGTTGCCAGCTCGATACACACGCGTCGATGCCGGCCTCGAGCACATCGGCACCGAGATACGCACCCATGTTCCACGACGCCACCGAAACATCGGTCGGAGTTTCGGCCGATAATCCAAAACCGCCGAGTCCGCGAAACGCGATCGGGCGCAGATACGCCTTGCTCAGACCGTTCGCCTTGACCACTTCGCGGCAGGCGGCCGCGAGCTCATCGACGCTGTATGGAATCACGATGTCGTAGACCTTGGCCGACAAAAAAAGCCGCTTGAGGTGATCTGTCAAACGAAAAATCGCCGGGCCGTTCGGCGTTTCGTAACAGCGGATGCCTTCGAATACCGATGAACCGTAATGCAGCGCATGCGCCATCACGTGCACGGTTGCGTCCTGCCACGGCATGATGTGACCGTTGTGCCAGATGTGTTGCGGATATTCCTGCGCCATGAGCTGCTCCAGATTTTCGGGTTGCCAAGGTTAGCGGTCGCGCAGCGTTTGGAGAAGTGCCGATACGGTTTTTGATCCATCAGATGTGAATCAAACCGGTGGCAAGCTGGCCTGCAGTTTTTTCAGACGCGCTACCAGCAACGAATCGGGGTAACGTTGAGTGAGTAGCAACTGTTGCGCGTGCAGGATCGTTGCGCGCGCGGTTTTGTTGTCGTGCCGACTGGCTTGGCTCGCCGCGATCGCTGCATCGGCTTCGGCCAAAGCGTTGCCATCGTGCGGCGTTTTTTCATTGCGGATCGCGAGCGCTTCGTTCGCCGCAGATTCGGCATCCTTGCTGCGACCGAGCGCGCTCAGCGCGAAGGATTGTCCGACCAGCGCTATCGCCAGTCGCGGGTGCGGACCGTGATACAGCGTGCGCATGCGTGCTACGGCGTCGGTGAATCCGGTTAGCGCGATATCATTCTGACCGCGATCAAGTTCGACGAGCGCGAGGTTGGTCAGATTGTAGGCGACGTCCTGATGCGCATCGCCGAGCGCTTTTCGATTCACCGCAATCGCTTGTTCGAGCAGCGCCTGCGCCTCGTCGAGTTTGCCTTCACGACGCTTGAGCATGCCGAGACTATTCAGGTCATTGCCGATCAGTGCATGGGTTTCACCGAACGCCTTGTGATGCAGTTTCAGCGCCTGATTCAACGCGGTTTCGGCTTCGGCATAGCGGCCCATTCGCGTGAGCGCGGCACCGAGATTGGCCATGCCGGTGGCGACAAACGGATGCTCGTCACCGCCGGTTGCGCGATGAATATCGATCGCCTGCTGAAAACGTGCAGCGGCGGTATCGAGATCGCCTTCGGTTAGCGCGAGCAAGGCCAGCGAGTTCAGATTCAACGCGGCTTCCTGACTGTGTTCGCCGAGCGTTTTCTGATTCATCGCCAAGGCTTCTTCGAGCAGCGATTTGGCTTCATCCAGCTTGCCCTGCTGACGCAACATCGCGCCGAGTTGCGTGAGTGAAACGGCGATCAACGGATGCTCTGGCCCAAGCAGTTTGCGACGGATCACCAGCGCCTCGCGATTGCTTGTTTCAGCATCGGCAAGCTTGCCCATCTGCCACTGCACTACGCTGAGATCGCTCCAGGTTTGCGCGACATCGGCATGCTCTTTTCCGAGCTGCTTGATGCGCACGTCCAGCACATGGCGATAAAGCGTAACCGCCTCATCGTTCTTGTCTGATCCCATCATCAGCTCGGCCAGCGCCTGTTCGTCGCGCGCCGCATGCAGACTATCGGCCCCGGCGTTTGCGGTATCGAGCGCGAGTGCTTCGCGGGCCGGTACTTCGCCCTCGGTATATTTGCCTTGGCGCTGGTACAGCAGCGCCAGACTCGATAACGCCGGTGCGAGCGCTGCCGATTTTGCTTGCGTGCGGTAGATTTTCAAGGCGCTATCCAGATCGGCGTGCGCCATGTCGTACTGGCTTTGCTCGCGTAATGCGAAGCTGCGTTTTATCAGCGCATCGGCGTAACGCGGATCGGTTTCCCCAAACTGCTGCGCGCTGGATGTCACCGCGAGATCGAGCAATCCCATCGCGCGCGGAAACAAACCAAGCGCGCTGTACAAACCGCCGATGGTCAGCGCCATCTCCTGCTGCAGGGGTTTGTCGTCGGCGAGTTCGTTTTGCACGCGTGCGGCGCCACGATCAAGCAGCTCGCGCGCCGTTACTTTTTCGCCGCGCGCCTGATTCGGATCGGAAACGGTAAACAGGCTGGTAAGAAATCCTTTCACCTCACGCGACGTGCGTGCTTCGCGTTCGGCGCGACGCGCCTGATCGCGCGCACTATGCGCTTGATACAGGCTGATCGTAGTCGCTGCGATCAGCGCGACAAATACCAGCACGGCGCTGATAACGGCAAGACGATTGCGCCGCACGAATTTGCGCGTGCGATAGACCACGCTATCGCTGCGCGCAGCAATCGGGCGACCGTCCAGATAGCGTTGCACATCGGTGGCAAAGGCTTGCGCCGAAAGATAACGTCGCTCGGGTTCTTTCTGCAGCGCCTTGAGCACGATGCGATCGAGATCGCCGCGCAACGCACGCCCGCGCAGACGCAGCTCCACGACGGTCGTACTCAACACGCTGCTCGGCGCGGCTGGATCGGTATCGAGGATCGCTTTTTCGAGCGCGTGCATGCTTTCGCCGAGCCGATACGGACGTTGCTCGGTGAGCAATTCGTACAGCACCACACCCAGCGAATACACATCGGTGGCGGTGGTGATGGCCTGGCCACGAATCTGCTCGGGCGCGGCGTAATCCGGCGTCAGCAAACGCGATAAAGTCTGTGTTGTCACACCATCGGGCGAGCCCGTGGTTTCGAGCAATTTGGCGATGCCGAAGTCCAGCAGTTTGGGCTGGCCTTGGTGTGTGACCAGAATATTCGATGGCTTGATATCGCGATGCACGACCAGATTGCGATGAGCGTAATGCACCGCCTCGCAGACTTGCACAAATAACTGCAACCGCGCGCGCAGATCCAACGCGTGCTGTTCGCAATACGCGATAATCTGCACGCCATCGATATACTCCATCGCGAAGTAGGGCACGCCATCTCGGCCAACGCCACCGTCGAGCAGGCGCGCGATATTCGGATGTTCGAGTCGCGCTAGAATTTGACGCTCGGCGAGAAAACGCCGCAACAACGCGGCGCCCGGATGCAGTAACAATTTCAGCGCCACGCGCTGCTCGAACTGACCATCGTGGCGCTCAGCCAGAAACACCTGGCCCATGCCGCCGCGGCCGATCAGCTGCAACAATCGATAAGGACCGACTTCGTGACCCGGCGCCGGGTCCCATGGCTCGGCAAAACCGAGATCATCGAGCGCGCGATTCTCGAACATCGGTTGCGCCAGAAAATCACCGGCATCCGCATCCGCATCCGCATCGAGCAAACGTTGCACCGCCGCGTGTAGTTCGGCATCGCCGTCGCACTGTTGTTGCAGCCAGGCATCGCGCAATTCGGGTGTGAGGTCGGCCGCCTGTTCGAACAGATTCGATACGCGATTCCAGCGCTGACTTTCCATATTTACCGTCGTCATCGGATCATCCTGCCGTCGGCTGCGGATTCACCGCATCGAACAGGAACGCGCGCGCCTTGCGCCAGTCGCGGCCAATGGTGCGTGTGGTGACGTCGCGCAAACCGGCAATCTGCTCGACCGAAAGGCCGGCGAAATAACGCATCTCAACCAGCTCCGCAAGTTTCGGTTCCAGTGCCTGCAATCGATCCAGTGCGGTATCGAGATGGATCAGATTCAGCACATCCAGCGATTCTGCCGCCACGCTATCGTCGAGTGTGGCGGCGGTCTGCAAACCGCCGCGTTTTTCCGCGTGGCGACGTCGCGCGTGATCGATCACGATCTGGCGCATCGCGCGTGCCGCCACCGCAAAAAAGTGGCCGCGATCGCGCAGCAGCAGCGTGTCGGGCAAAGTCAGTTTCAGATACAGCTCATGCACCAGACCGGTAGTGTTGAGCGTGGGATTTGGACCGCCCGCTAGTTCGCGTCGCGCTAGACGTTTGAGTTGATCGTAGACTTCGGCGAACAGCTGATCCATCGCGGCGGGTCGGCCATCCACAGCGACCTTGAGCAGGGTGGTCAAATCCTGAGTCATCGCATATCGCGCCTGGCCATGATGCGACGAGTGTAGCCTAGTCCGATGCCACGCGGCACGCACGCGGCGGCGTGGCAGCGCGCAAGGTTTTTGCAGATTCGGTAA